>DATFXK010000063.1:0-9709 GCA_035316005.1 Acidimicrobiia bacterium
TGATCGTGGCGCCGATGACCGTCGCGCCGGGCTCCTTGTGCACGGGGAGGCTCTCGCCCGTGACCATCGACTCGTCGACTTCGCTGTCGCCGTCCTCGACGACGCCGTCGACAGCGATCTTCGAGCCGGGTCGCACGAGCAGCAGGTCGCCAACCACGACGTCCGCCGTCGGCACCTCGACCGGCTCGCCGTCGCGCAGGACGATCGCGGTCGGCGGGGCGAGGTCGAGCAGGGTGCGGATGGCGTCGTTCGCGCCGCCCCGCGCTCGCATCTCGAACCAGTGACCCAGCAGCACGAAGGCGGCGAGCACCGAGGCCGCCTCGTAGAACACGTCGCCGCCGCCGGTGAGCGTGACGACGACCGAGTACAGCCACCCGGCGCCGACCGCCACCGCGACGAGGACCATCATGTCGAGCGTCCGGGCGCGCAGGGCGCGGACGGCGCCCACGAAGAAGATCGAGCACGAGTAGAAGATCACCGGCAGGCTCAGCAGGAGCGACCACACGTCGTCCCGCAGCCCGAACGGCGCCGCCACGGAGAAGTGCAGGACGTCGCGACCGATCGGCGACCACAGCAGGATCGGCACCGAGAAGAGGGCGGCGACGAGGAAGCGGTTGCGCATGTCCGCGACCATCGAGTCCATCGACATGTCGTCGTGCGCTTCGTGCTCGGCTGCGTGCTCTTCGGGCGGCACCGGTGGAGCAGCGCCCGGCTGCGCGAGCGGATCGCACACGTGGTTGGGCACCGACTGGCCGGCGCAGTGGTAGCCGCAGTCGCGGACCCAGTCGCGCAGCTCCTCCACCGACGTCTGCGCCGGGTCGAACGTGACGTTGGCGCTCTGTGCCACGGGGTTCGCCTCGACGCTCACGACGCCGGGGCGGCGACGGAGGATCGTCTCGACGCGGGCCTTCTCGCTCGCCCACTGCACGCCCCGGACGTCGAGGACGACCGTCTCGGGCATCAGTCGGAGATGTCGGCGTTGGCGATGACGCGCGTCGGCGTGATCCGCACGAGGAGCTCCCCCGGCACCGCGTTACGGGCGCCGAACTCGTCGGCGCGGTCGGCGCCCATGTAGCGACCGCCGACCGTGGTTGCGCACCGCCGCAGCTCGTCGAGGTCGTCCGACAGCGTCGCCGTGCCCTGGACCATGACGTAGCTGTACGGCGGCGCCTGGTCGTCCACGCAGAGTGCCACCCGGGGCTCACGGCGGATCGCCTTCGCCTTCATGGACGTCTCGTGGGTCGTGAGCACGAGGTCATCGCCGTCGAGCGTGAACCAGGTCGGCGTCACGTGCGGACGGCCGTCGGCGCGCACGATCGCCAGCTTCCCCGTGCGTGTGCCCGCGAGCAGGAACGACCGCGTCTCGTCCGGCGTCATCTCACGGGCCATGGACACTCCCTCCCGCCGTGACGGTACGCTGATTCGCGGAGCCGGCGGCTTTGCCGACCGGCGCCGCAGAGCCGGAGCTTGCGACGGCGACGGGAGGCGCGGTGAGGACCGAGGACATGATCATCGTCAGCGTCGACGACCACGTGGTCGAGCCGCCCGACCTGTTCGAGCGCCACCTCCCCGCCAAGTACCGCGAGGTCGCCCCCAAGGTCGTCCACAAGGACGACGGCACCGACGTGTGGCAGTTCCTCGAGTTCGAGGTTCCCAACATCGGGCTCAACGCGGTGGCGGGCCGGCCGCCCGAGGAGTACGGCATCGACCCGACCAGCTTCGAGGAGATCCGCGAGGGCTGCTTCGACATCGAGAAGCGCATCCTCGACATGAACGCCAACGGTGTCCTCGGGTCGCTCAACTTCCCCTCGCTCCCCGGCTTCGCCGGCCGCCTGTTCGCCGCCCTCGACGACAAGGAGGCCGCCCTCGCGCTCGCCCAGGCGTACAACGACTGGCACATCGACGAGTGGTGCGGCACCGTCCCCGGCCGCTTCATTCCGCTCGCCGTCCCCACCATCTGGGACCCGAACACGCTCGCGGCCGAGATCCGCCGCGTCGCCAAGAAGGGCTGCCACGCCGTCACGTTCCCCGAGAACCCGGAGCCGCTCGGCCTGCCGAGCCTGCACTCCGACCACTGGGACCCGTTCTGGGCCGCGTGCGCCGACGAGGGGACGATCGTCTGCATGCACATCGGCTCGTCCTCCAAGCTCGTGACAACGGCCGCGGACGCGCCCATCGACGTGATGATCGTGCTCCAGCCCATGAACATCGTGCAGGCGGCGGCCGACCTCATCCACTCGCCCGTGTTCAAGAAGTTCCCCGATGTCACGGTCGCACTCTCCGAAGGCGGGATCGGCTGGATCCCGTACTTCCTCGAGCGCCTCGACCACAGCTACCGCGTGCACAAGGCGTGGACGGGTGCCGACTTCGGCTCGAAGATGCCGAGCGAGGTGTTCATGGAGCACGTCGTGCTGTGCTTCATCTCCGACGCCGTCGGAGCTCGCCTCGCCCGCGAGATCGGCGTCGACCGGATCACGGTCGAGATCGACTACCCGCACTCCGATACCACCTGGCCGCGCGCCCCCGAGCGGCTCATGAGCGAGTTCGCGGGCACGGATCTCACCGACGACGAGATCGACCAGATGACGCACCTCAACGCGATGCGGGAGTTCTCGTACGACCCCTTCGGGCACCGGCCGCGCGAGCAGTGCACGGTCGGCGCCCTGCGGGCCGAGGCCATCGGCGTCGACGTCGAGCCGCACTCGTCCGCCCGGCGGCCGAAGATCGAGCGCGAGGGGCCGGTCAAGATGACCGACTTCTCGCCCACCGCGTAGGACGGCGTTGGCCGACGACGACGCGCCGCGCCCGCTCCCGCCCCGGGAACCGCGGCCGCTCATCGTCCACTGGGCGGTGGACGCCGCCGTCGTGTTCCTGCTGACGGTGGTCGTTGCGATCTTTCTCGGCGCCGCGCTGATCACGGTCGCCATCGCCGCCGTGATCGCCGGCGTGTTCCTCGCGCCCTGGACCCGCAGCCTCGAGGCGCGGGGTCTGGCTCGCCGCTCCGAGCGAGCTGGCGACACGACCACCCCGGAAACGCAGTAGCAGCCGCGTGCGCGACGTCCCCGTCGCCGAGGTCATCGCGGTCAGGCCGCGCATGCGCGGCCTGTCGCACTACTACGCCTTCTTCATCTCCCTCGCGACCGGCGCCGTGCTCGTCGCCACCGCCCCGCGGGGCCTCGCCACGTGGACCGCGCTCGTCTACGCCCTGAGCGTCTCGGCCATGCTCGGCGCCAGTTCGCTTCTCCACCGCGGCTCGTGGACCCGGGGGCAGGCGCGCATCCTCACCAAGCTCGACCACACCTGCATCTATCTGCTGATCGCCGGGACGTACACGCCGATCTCGCTCATCGCGATGTCCGGCGTCATCCGGGTCCTCGTGTTCTCGGTGGTGTGGCTCGGCGCCTTCGTCGGGATCGCGCTCGAGTGGGTGTGGTACCGCCCGCCCCGCGGCTGGGTGACGACCAACTACATCGTCGTCGGCTGGGTTGCCTTGATCGCGCTCCCGCAGCTCTGGACGTCACTCGGCGTCGGCGGGTTCCTGCTCGTCCTCCTCGGCGGCGTCTCGTACACGGTCGGCGCCGTGATCCATGCGGCGCGCCGGCCCGATCCCTGGCCGGAGGTGTTCGGCTACCACGAGCTGTTCCACGTGTTCGTGCTCGTCGCGCTGGTGCTGCACTTCGCCGCCATCGCGTTCGTCGTGCTCCCGAAGGGCTGACGAACCGCTAGGGCAGTCGGTACAGGCGTTGCGCGTTGCGCCAGGCGATGTCCTGCTGGGCCTCGGTGTCGAGGTCGCCGATGTTGTCGAGCAGCTCGTCGACGGTGCCGGGGAACTTGGCGTCGGGATGCGGGTAGTCGGACGCCCAGATGATGCGATCCGCGCCCACATACGGTGATTCGGCCGCGATCGCCAGCGTCTCCTCGTCGGCGTCGAAGCTGATGTAGCACTGGCGCCGGAAGTACTCCGACGGCGCGAGCTTGCAGTCCGGCACGTCCCACGGGAACGTCTTGGCGTTGTGGTCGAGGCGCTCCATCCACGGTGTGATCCACCCACCGTTGGTCTCGAGCACGATGAAGCGCAGGTCCGGGAACCGCTCGCACACGCCGCCGGCGAGCAGGAACGCCAGGCTCGTCATCATGTCGACGGGGTTGCCGATCGCCTGCGAGTAGAAGATGTTCCTGATGTTCATGCGGGACTGGTAGCGGAGGATCGACGACTCCGACTGCACCTCGTTCAGGTGCAGCCCCTCGACCGCGCCGGGCACGTCGGCGGCGAGGTACGGGTGAAGGCCGATCGGCCACCCGGCATCCGAGGCCGCCTGCCACATCGGGTCGTACACGTGGTCGTGGAAGTGTCGCCATTCCACGACCGGGTTCGGGCGGATGAACGTGCCGACGAGGTTCGGCGACGCCGACGCGCGCCGGATCTCGGCCGCCGCCGCCTCGACGTCCTGCTGGGGGATGATCGCGATGCCGAAGAGGCGGTCGGGCGCGTGGCTGCAGAAGTCGGAGAGCCAGTCGTTGTACGCCCCGCACTGCGCGACCGCGAGGTCGAGGTCCTTCACCCCGGCGATGCCGAGGAGCGTCGTCGGGTAGAGCACGGTCTGGCTGATCCGTTCGGTGTCGAGGTCGGCGATGCGCGGCTCGGGCTCGAACGCGCCCGGCCGGAGCTCGGTGTACTTGCGCTCGCCGGCGGCCATCCTCGCCTGCTCTTCAGTGCTCAATCCGCCGGCGCCGGCCAGCGCGAAGTAGTTGGCGGGGTCGCGGCTGCCGTCCCAAACGACCCATTCCTTGCCGTCCCGGTCGGTCTCGATGTGCCAGATCCGGTCGCGATACTCCTCCGGCGCGTACTCGAGCATCTTGTTCGGGTGCTCGAGGACGTGACCGTCGGCGTCGATGAACTGGAGATCGATGCGCGCATCCGTGACGGCCATGACACCTCCTGCGTGCTCTGCGGGTGCACGGTACCGCTGCCCGTACACACCGCGTAGCGTGTGGAGTCGGACGCCGGTACAGGGGAGGAGCAGCCATGGCCACGCAGGACGAGTACCGCGCCAAGGCCCGCGAGGCGCTCGAGAAGCTCCAGCAGCAGATCGACGAGCTGAAGGTCCAGGCGAACCTGGCCGGCGCCGAGGCCCGCGATCGGTTCGAGAAGGCGATCGACGCGCTCCGGAAGCGCCAGGCGGAGACGCGGTCCAAGCTCGACCAGGCGGCCGACGCCACCGGCGACGCCTGGCAGAACGCTGCCAAGCAGTTGGAAGAGGCCGTTGACAGCGTCGGCGACGCGTTCCAGACGCTCGCGGACGAGATCGACGCCAACCTCAAGTCCGCCGGCTCTGCGGCCAAGGCCGGGCACAAGGCGTTCCTCGACGAGTGGAAGAAGCAGCGAGAGGCACGCGAGAAGCTCATCGACTCTGCGTGATCGACGGTCGCGACCACCAGCAGCACAACCGCAAGTTCTGGGACGCCGACGCCGACGACTACCAGGCGGTGCACGGCGCCGAGTTGACGACCCGACCCCTCGCATGGGGAGCGTGGCGCGTCCCCGAGGACGAGCTGGACGTGCTCGGCGACACCCGTGGCGTCGACGTGCTCGAGCTGGGTTGCGGCGCGGCGCAGTGGTCGATCGCGCTGGCCGGGCTCGGCGGCCGGCCCGTCGGCCTCGACCAGTCGCTCGTGCAGCTGAAGCACGCCGTCGCCAACCGGGAGACGGCGGGTGCCGCCGTTCCCCTGGTCGCGGGGAGCGGCGAAGCCGTGCCGTTCCGTGACGCGTCGTTCGACGTCGTGTTCTGCGACCACGGTGCGATGAGCTTCTGCCCGCCCGCCGTGACGGTGCCCGAGGTCGCGCGGCTGCTGCGGCCGGGCGGGCTGCTCGCGTTCAGCCAGACGACCCCGCTCCTGTACCTCACCTGGGACGAGCGCCGGCAACACCAGGACACGAGGCTGCACCGCTCGTACTTCGACCTGGGGCGACTGGACCTCGGCGACGGGACCGTCGACTTCCAGGTCCCGCACGGTGAATGGTTTCGCCTGTTCCGCGAGCACGGGTTCCTGGTCGAGGACCTGATCGAGCTGCGGCCGGGCGAGGACGCGACCACGACCTACGACGACTTCGCGCCGCACGACTGGGCGCGCCGCTGGCCGGCCGAGCAGATCTGGAAGGTCCGGAGACGCGCATGAGCGAGCCTGCTCCTCCGCTCGAGAGTGCGCTACTCGTCCCCGTGCCGGAGGCGGAGCCGTGCGTGCAGAAGCACCGCTTCCGCCACGACTCGGTCGCGCTCCTCGGCGTGCCTGCGCACATCACCGTGCTGTACCCGTTCATGACGCCCGACGAGATCTCCGACTCCGCCACCGCCGCTGTGGAGCGGGTGCTCGAGCACTTCCCGGAGTTTCCGTTCCTTCTGACGCGACTCGAACACTTCCCGGAGGGTGCCACGTACCTCGCTCCCGAGCCGGCCGCACCGTTCGTCGACCTCACCATGGCGATCGCCGAGCGCTTCCCCGAGTACCCGCCGTACGGAGGCGCGCACGCCGATGTGATCCCGCACCTGACAGTCGCGCAGACCCCCGACGCGCCCGCCGACGAGCTGGCAGAGATCGAGCGTCATCTCCCCATCCGGTGCGTCGCGCGTGAGGCGTGGCTCATGGTCGAGGACGACAAGGGTCGTTGGCACACGCGGACGCGGTTCGCGCTCGCCCGAAGCGCTCGCGCGTAGCCTCCGAGGCGTGACGAGCGCGGACGCGAGGCAGTGGGACCCGGATCAGTACGAGCGCTTCCGCGCCGAACGCGCCAAGCCGTTCTGGGACCTCGCCGGCCTCGTGCAGCCGTGCCCCGGAGGCCGAGTGGTCGATCTCGGCTGCGGCACGGGCGAGCTCACCCGCGAACTGCACCGGCTCCTGCAGGCGTCGGAGACGCTGGGCATCGACAGCTCACCCGCGATGCTGGAACGCGCACATGCGTTCGCGGGCGCGGGTCTGCGTTTCGAGGAAGGCGACATCGCGACCTGGGACCCGGAACCGTTCGACGTCGTGTTCTCGAACGCGGCGCTGCACTGGCTCCCCGACCACCGCCGTCTCCTCGCCCGGCTCACCAGCGCACTCCCCGTCGGAGGGCAGCTCGCGGTGCAGGTCCCGGCCAACGGCGACCATCCGTCGCACACGGTCGGGATGGCGATCGCCGAAGAAGCCCCGTTCGCCGACGTGTTCGCGGACGACCCGCCCCCGGATCCGGCCACGCGGGTGCTGCCACCCGAGGCCTACGCCGAGCTCCTCGACGAGCTCGGCTTCGGTGAACAGCACGTCCGGCTCCAGGTCTACGTGCACCACCTCTCCACCTCGGCGGACGTCCTCGAGTGGGTGAAGGGAACGCACCTCACCTACTTCCGGGCGCGCCTCGATGACGAGCTCTACGACCTGTACGTCGAGCGGTATCGCCGGCGGCTGCTGGACGAGATCGGCGAGAGGCAGCCGTACCTCTACACGTTCAAGCGCATCCTCTTCTGGGCCCGGCGCGAGTCGTAGACAAGCTCCGCGGCGAATCGGCGGCAGGCGGCGCAGGAAGCATCGGGCGGACGGTTTTCCGTCCGCCCGATGCCGAATGAGTCGTCAGGGCGTCACAACTTCGCCAGAGCCTGCTCCACGTCCTGCGTGGTGTGCTGCGTGCAGGAGACAGCCTGGTTCTGCTGAGTCAGAACGTTGACGTTCACGCCGCACAGCTGCGCGGCAACCTGCACCGGTACCTGCACCTGGACGTTGTTGTGGCTCACCACGTCGACGACGGTGATGTTCACCAGACCACCGGTCACGACCGGCTGAGCCGACGCCTGCGGAATGGTGGCGGCGCCTACCCCGAGGGAGAGCGCCGTTCCGACGAACGTTGTTGCCAAGAACTTCTTGAGCATGCATCGCTCCTCTCACAGTTTCCGTGCGGTAGCCCGCCCGACAGGCCGCGCCGTTTGGACAGCGATGTCCTGCTTGAGGCGGGACTTCAGGCCGCTTCGACACGGTTTGGGGGATGCACACCGATTTGCGGCAAGTTGAGCGCTTCGAGCGACTTGTCGGGCGGATTGGTCGATTCGGTCGAATCGGGTGCACATCGGGCAAGTAGCGACGACCTCGCTTCCTGCGCACGTTCACGATTCGTAACGCGCGCGCCTCAAGAGACGTTGTGCGCGTTGTCTGCACTTTTCGCGGCGTCGGGGCCCCTTTACTCGCGCGAGCACGGTGGTACAACCAAGGAACCGGGCGCGGTCATCATTCGCGCTGGTCGAGGGCTGAACATGGCGGACGATCTCGCGACCGGAGGAGATCAATACCTACGTCCCGCCGAAGCCGCGGCGGTCTTGCACGTTTCGCCACAAACAGTCCGTCGATGGGCGTCTCAGGGCAAAATCCCCTTCGTCCGGACCGCCGGGGGCCATCGTCGGTTTCCTCGCAGCAAGGTTCAACTTCTCCGTCAGCGGTTGCACGCAGAGGCAATTCCGACCGGGTCCCCGACGGAGTGACCTAGGCCGTGACACATGGTTCGTTTGGCTTCGGCGTACACGGGGAACCTCGTTCGGGTCCCGTCGAGCCACCCTTGCCTTGTGGAGCCTGACGAGAAGATTGGGAGCCCGCGACCAGCACGCGAACCTGCGAGCCCGCCGCGCCCGGCGCGAGCTGTTGCTGCTAGCGCCAACGATCGTTGGCGTTGTCGTCGTGTACGCGTATCGCGTGCAGCTCTTCGGCGTTGACGCGCCCGTTCGCGTCACCGCGGGCGTCGCATTGGTGATGCTCGGGTGGGGATCTGCTCGCGTGATCGGTCGCGCCGCGGCGCCGTCGTTGTCGCGGCGCGGCATCGACATTGCAGGCCCGGTGGGATTCATGATTCGGCTTGGGACCCATCGCGATCGCGCTGGTCGTCGCGTTGCGCCTCGTCGGATTGGACCCAACAACGCTTGCCGCGGGCGGTGCTGTGACCGCGATCGTTGTCGGACTGGCGGCGCAACAGACCTTTGGGAACCTCTTCGCAGGCGTCGTGTTGCTGAGTGCGCGGCCCTTCAGGGTCGGGGACCGGATCCGCCTGCAAGCTGGCGCCCTCGGCGGTGTCGTCGAGGGAATCGTCATCGATTCCGGGTTGCTGTACACATCGCTCGGTCGAGGCGCCGGACCGGATCCATGTCCCCAACAACGTTGTGCTGAACTCGGTTGTGGTTCCGGTTCGAGAACCTGGGGCTGTCGACCTTCGAGCTCGCGTGCAGCCCGGTGTCACGCCGACAGAGATCCAGTCGCTCCTCGAAGACGTAGTCACGACACCCGTGCGCTCCGCGCCCGATGTTCGACTCGAGGAAGTCGACGCACGAGAAACCATCGTGCGCGTCAACGCCGCGCCGGTACATGGGGCGGACGGACCGCAGTTGGCCAATGAAGTCCTGAGCGCGCTGCGCACGTGTCGATCGGACCAGGAGGTTGATGACTGTGCACCGATTCCACGCGAGGGAGTCGACAGCTCTGCGGCACGAGTGCAGCGCCGGCGCACATACGTTCGAGAGGGGCAGCCTGCGGTCCACGGATGAAAAGTCGCTCGAACCGCTCGATTCCCGTCCTGAGGGTGTACGTGCACCCGTGAGTGTGAAGGCTGCTTGGAGTCACCGTGAACCGCGCCACTCGCGGCGGGTCCACGGCTCAGGGACACGGTGGACGCTCAAGAAGGGGGCGGATCATGTCGCCTTCC
>DATFXK010000064.1:0-5821 GCA_035316005.1 Acidimicrobiia bacterium
GTCCGAAGCGGGCGACGAGATGCGAGTGCACGCCGTCGGGGTCGAGCTGCCGCGCAACGAGGTAGCCGGCCCCCATCCAGCCGCGACGCGTCCACTTCCCGAACGACAGCCGCGTACCTGGCGCGCCGGCGGCTGCAGGCACCATCTTGACCCGCTCGAGCGCCTCCTTCACCCCGCGCGGGCTCAAGGGATGCGCGTCCGCGAACGCGTGCAGCAGCACGGTTGCGAAGTCGCGGTTCATCAGCGGTACGACCCACTCCGGGCGCCGCCCGTACGACGCTTCGAACTCGTCGAGGAAGTGCCGGCCCACGACGTTGGCTTCGTCGTACTGGTCCACGCCGGTCCAACCGAGCATCGCGTTCCACAGCGCGTCGTGGAACCAGGCGTTCTGGAAGGCCGTGCCCATGAAGCGCGGCGGATCCCAGCCCAGCGCCTGCAGCGCGGAGTTGACGTAGAGCACGGAGAGTCCGAACCCGCAGTGGACGAACGCCGTCGCCTTCGCCTCGTGCAGACTCCGGAGCGCCCCCTCGACCTCGTGCGCCGTCTGGGCGGTCCACTCCTCGGCGACGATGCGGATGCCCGCCGCGCTGCACGCCTTGCGGAAGTTCCGAAGGTAGGCGTCCCCGACGAGGGACTGCTCGACGAGCGTGCCGACCTCGGTGTGCCCACCCTTGACGAGGAGCTCCGCCCAGAAGATCGGCTCGTCGGTCATCGACCCCTGCGGGAGTGCGAACGTCCACTCCCCCAACCAGTCGTCGCTCCCCGACATGCTGATCGCGGGCACGTGAAATCGTTCCTCGATCACCTCGCGGGTGGGGATGCAGTTCTCGGTGATGGCCGGCCCGAACACGGCGAGGCAACCCTCGTCGACGAGCTCGCCGAACGCGTCGATCACTGACTTGACCGATCCTTTCGGCAGGCCCCAGGTCTCGCGAACGACGAGTTCCACCGGGCGGTCGATCACGCCCCGATCGAGGCCGTCCTTGAACACGAGCTCGAGGGGCAAGAAGAAGTCCTGGAGCCGCTCCTTCGGATGGTCCTCGGGGACCTTCCAGTCCATGAGGATGCCGAGCTTGATCGCCTCGGCCTGGCTCTCGAAGGACATGTCTCCCCCTTGGAATCGAGGCTCAGCGCCGGCGTTCGGCTCCTAAACCTGACATTTGTTCCGACGCTACCGACGGCGCGACCGCAACGTCAATGGCGCCGTCGTCACGCTGACTCGTCCGTGAAATATGCGTCGATCATCTCGACGAGCCCCACGGTCACCACGGGGTCGTCGGAGAGCGGGCCGGCGACGGCGGCACGCGCCGCGTCGCGGATGCTCAGCCCTTCGACGACGAGCTGACCCGCGGCAACGAGCACGCGGGTCGACGCCACCTCGCGCAATCCGGCCGTCTCCAGGCGGCGTATCGCCTGGCCGAGGCGGACGAGCTGCGCCGCCGTGTCCTGGTCGACATTGGCCTCGTGGGCGACGATCTTCTCCTCGACGTCCGCGGGTGGGAAGTCGAACTCGATGGCGATCATCCGCTGCCGTGTCGAGTCCTTCAGATCCTTGAGCACGCTCTGGTACCCGGGGTTGTAGGAGACAACGAGGCAGAAACCCGGAGCGGCGTCGAGCGTGATCCCGAGGCGGTCCATGGGGAGCTGGCGGCGATGGTCGGCCAACGGGTGCAGCACGACTGTCGTGTCCTGGCGAGCCTCGACGACCTCGTCGAGGTAACAGATGGCGCCGTCGCGGACGGCCCGCGTCAGCGGCCCGTCGACCCACGCCGTCTCCCCACCCTGGAGGAGGTACCGCCCGACGAGGTCGGCCGTCGTCAGGTCGTCATGGCAGGCCACGGTGATGAGCGGCCGTTCCAGGTCGTACGCCATCGCCTCGACGAAACGCGTCTTCCCGCAGCCGGTCGGGCCCTTGAGCAGGATCGCCAGCTTTTGGCGGAACGCGGCCCTGAAGATCTGCTCCTCGTTGCCGACCGGCACGTAATACGGCCGCGTCCCTCGCGTCACGTCGCGATCCTCGTGCGCTCGATCTGCCGCCACTCCCGCGCACGCTCCATCCGCTGCCACACGCGCCGTTGCATCTCAGCCGACCGGAGCGCTGAGCGGAACAACGGACCGACGGTGCCGGCGAGATGCTCCACCCGTGGAATCGCCGCGTGCGCGGCGGTCCCGAACACCCGTTGCAACGCTTCCCAATCGGTGACCGCGCCAATGCTGACGCAGAGGCAGCCGTTCCCGCGGCGCCGGGCTTCCGTGAGAGCCCGGCGAGCGTCGGCCTCGGCGTACACACCCTCGTATCCGTGGTCGTACGCGAAGCCATCCGACAGGACCACCAGCAAGCGTCTCGACGTCCCGCCTTCGTGCTCGAGCACCGAAGCACCGTGCCTGATCGCGGCACCGAGACGCGTGTAGGCGCCCGGAACGAGCCCGCCAAGGCGCCGTAGCGCCATCGTGTCGAGCTGATGGCCGAACCGCTTCACCGGCACGACGTGGACCGCCGACCGTCCCTGCGATCGAAAGGCGTAGAGCGCGACGCGGTCACCGATGTCGTGGAGCGCAAGGCTGAGTGCGCCGGCCGCGGCGCGCTGATGCTCGTGTACTCGGGCGGCGGTCGCGCTCGGCTCGGCCGCCGAGCCCGAGACATCGAGGAGCACGAGCACCGCGAGGTCACGTCTGCGTCGCAGGCTGTCGACATAGACACCCTCGGCGGGTGCCGATCCTGCCTTCGCCTCGACGCGCGCTTCGACGGCGGCATCGATGTCGATGTCGTCGCCTTGGAGCTGACGGTGGCAGCGATCCAGGCCGATGCCGAGGCGGGCGAGCGGTCGCCGCAAGGCCTGCGCGCCGTGCGGCACGAACGGCGCGAGTTCTTCCGGCCTCGGGTCGATCTCCAGCACCGTGCACCACCCCGCCCGGTAGCTGTTCCGGAACACGTCCCACTCGGGATACGTCCAGCCGCGCTGTTCCAGCAGCGGGGCGTCGTCGGACGCCGACGCGGGCGCGGGCGTCAGCGCGGCCGTGTCGGCACGCCGTCCGCTCCCGGACCAGTGCGTGGGCGTGTCGGCACCGGGCGGGCCGCCTCCCGGCGAGCGCGCGTCGCTCAGAAGCTTCTTCAGCAGCCGACCGAGCGCGCTACCGCCGCCGACCGGGCTCGAGAGGTCGAAGACGAGCCCATCATCGGCTTCGGCGTCGTCCAGCTCGCGCAGCACGTCATCGCGTTGCCGTCGCGCATCATGCTCTGCCACTTCCCCGACTGGTCGGCGCTCGGCTGATGAACGCACCTGCCGGGGCCGGATCGTGCCGAACGCCTCCGGCGGATCGGTGATCGCCTCGCGGCTCGCGGCAACCGCGAGCGAGCCCGCCGGCGAGTCGCTTCGCGCCGCGACCGCTCGGTCGATGAGGGACTGCGCCGACGCCGGCAGCAGCGGTTCGTGCGCGGCCAGCGCGCGATGGCCCTCCACCGCGAGGTACCGGCGGCTGAGCGCCGGACGCCGGCGGAGGCGGGCCACGACGTCGGGCTCGAGGCTCGCGGCACCCAGCAGCGACGCCTGCACCGCCACGCGTCGCAACCGGTCACGGGGATTGGCATCGGCGTCCACGAAGACGGTGGCACCATCGGTCCACGCCGGTTTGCCCGGCTCGACGGGCGCCACGTCCACCAGCCGCCCCGCGATCGCCGACGCGAGCAGCTTGTACCGCCCGAGCGTGTCGGATCCGAGCGCGTTCACTCCTCGACGAAGCCTCGGACGCCGACCGCCATCACCAGCTCCCCTTCGACTCGGATCTGTTGACCTAACAGTTGTTCCGAGCGTACGGTCCCCCGATCACGTCGGTCAACCGATGCGCGACGTCGACCCACGCCGAGCTTGGCCGACGAACGTCCGCGTTCTCGGAGCCCGCGCGCATGATCGAGTTCACCGGGCAGGCCGTCGTCGTCACCGGAGCCGGTCGCGGTCTCGGGCGGTTGTACGCGATCGAGCTGGCTCGGCGCGGAGCGGCTGTGGTGGTCAACGACATCGGCGGCACGATGCATGGCGAAGGCTCAGACCCAACCGTTGCCGACCGTGTCGTCGAAGAGATCGAGCGCGCCGGCGGCGTCGCCGTCGCGTCACACGACTCGGTGGCATTCCCGGAGGGCGGGGCGGCGATCGTGCGTAGCGCCGTCGACCGGTTCGGTCGCCTCGATGCCGTGGTGAGCAACGCGGGCATCTTCCAGACCATGGGCTTCGACGAGCTGTCGCCCCCTGACTGGCACCGCATGCTCAGCGTTCACTTGGACGGGGGCTTCCACCTGAGCCAGCCGGCGTTCCGGGTGATGAAGACACAGGGCTATGGCCGGTTCGTCTTCATCACGTCGTCCGCAGGGTTCTTCGGCCAGCCAGAGGCTGCGCACTACGCCGCCGCCAAGGCGGGTCTCCTCGGGCTGGCGAACGTCATCGCGGTCGAAGGCGCAGAACACGGGATCCTTGCGAACACCGTGCTCCCGTTCGGCTCTTCACGGATGGTCACCGAGACCGTCGGGGACCGTCCGCAGGCTCCTGAGGAGTGGTCGTTCCTGCACGCGATCGACCCCGAGCTCGTCGTGCCCCTCGTCGTCTTCCTCGCAAGCCGAGCCTGTGAGCTCAGTCACCACAACTACTCGGCGTGCGCCGGTCGATACGCCCGCGTGTTCGTCGGCCTCGGTGAAGGCTGGGTAGCGAAGCCCGGAAGCAACCCGAGCGCCGATGACGTTGCGGCCCACCTCGCCGAGATCTCCAGGACGGACCCGTTCACTGTTCCGATGTCCATCTTCGACGAAGTCGCAGACATCTGCACCCGGCTCGGCATCACTAGCTAGCACCCTGAGGAGCACAGCGTGAACATCGATGATCTGATCCTCGTTTCCGTCGACGACCACATCGTCGAGCCGCCCGGCATGTTCGACGGTCACATCCCCGCGAAGTCCGAGGACCGGGCACCGAGAGTCGTCACGAAGAACGACGGCACCGACGCGTGGCTGTTCGAGGGCCAGGAGGCGACGAACGTCGGGCTGAATGCCGTGGCCGGCCGGCCGCCGGAGGACTACGGCATCGAGCCGACCCGATTCAGCGAGATGCGCCCCGGATGTTTCGATATCAACGAGCGGATCAGAGACATGAACGCCAACGGTGTGCTGGCGTCGATGAACTTCCCCTCGTACCCGCAGTTCTGCGGTCAGTACTTCGCCCGCGCCGACGACGAGGTTCTCGCCCCACCGTGCTGCGTGCTTACAACGACTGGCACATCGACGAGCGGTGCGGCACGCACCCGGGCCGCATGATCCCCCTGGCCTTCCCCCCGATCTGGGATCCGCAGCTGATGGCCGACGAGGTCCGGCGGGTGGCACAGAAGGGGTGCCACGCCGTCATGTTCTCGGAGAATCCGAAGAAGCTGGATATCCGTCACTGCACAACGAGCACTGGGACCCTTCTGGCGCGCGTGTAACGACGAGAACACGGTCGTGTGCCTGCACATCGGATCCTCTCCCAGGTCGTCGTGACGTCGGTCGAGGCGCCCGTCGACACGATGATCACGCTGCAGCCGATCAACATCGTCCAGGCCGCGGCCGATGTGCTGTGGTCGCCGGTGTTGCGTCGATTCCCAGACATCACCTTTGCGCTGAGCGAGGGCGGCATCGGGTGGGATCCCGTATTTCCTCGAGCGCGTCGACCGCGTCTACAAGCAGCACCGGGCCTGGACGCACCAGAACTTCGGCAACAAGCTCCCGAGCGAGGTCTTCCTCGAACGCGTCCTCACATGCTTCATCGACGACGCGTTCGGCATCGAGAGCCGCAACAAGCTC
>DATFXK010000065.1:0-5465 GCA_035316005.1 Acidimicrobiia bacterium
AGGCGTACGGGTCGTTCTTCCACCGCCTGCTGGACCGCGGCGTGTACCTCGCGCCGAGTGGCTACGAAGCCATGTTCCCGAGCCTCGCCCACGGCGACGCCGAGCTCGATCACACGCTGGCGGCGGCGACCGCAGCGGATCGCGACTGACCCACGCGCTCCGTTGCGGATGATGTGACCGGTTTCGGGCGGTGGACGGGGGCGCCCGGTTGCCGCATCATTCCTACGTCCTGCAAGGCACGACCCGGCGAACGGATCGAGGCCATCTTGGACGGCGGGACTCGCGTCTTGATCGTCGACGATCACGCGATGCTGCGCGACGCCATGCGGGCGGCTCTCGAGCTCCGCCCGTCAGTGGTGCTGATGGACGTGTCGATGCCCGGCCCCGACGGCATCGAGGTCACGCGGCGGCTGTGCACCGGCGACGCGGAGCTCGGCGTGATCATCGTGACGATGCACGCCAACCCGGCGCTGGTCGCACGGGCGGTGCGGGCCGGAGCGAGTGCGTACCTCACCAAGGACTTCTCGATGCAGGACATCGTGGCGGCGGTGGAGACCGTCGCCGCCGGTGACGTCGTCCTCTCACCCAACCTGGCCGGCTCGATGCTGCGGGAGCTGACCGCGCCACCGCACGTCAAGCACGATCTCATCACGAAGCGCGAAGCGGACGCGCTGCGACTCCTCGCCGACGGGTACTCGACCCACGAGGTCGCGTCGCGGCTTCTGGTGAGTGACAGTGCGCTGTGTCACGACCTCTCGTCGGCCTACGGAAAGCTCGACGCCGAGCACGCGGAGGCGATGCTCGACCGCGTGCACTGGGGCATCATCTCCCGCGCGGTCTCGGCGACTACGCGGGGGTAGTGGCTCAGCGCTGCTGCTCGCGCTCTTCGGCCTCTTGACGGCGGCGGCGCACGCGGTCCATCGAGAAGAGCACCGCGAAGGTGACCCCGACGAGCAAGGCGAACAGCACGAAGGCCGTCGCCCCGCCACCGTTCTCCTTGCCCGCGTCCACCAGCTGTTGGGCGCCGGCGGGCGACGCCGTCGCCACGAACGCGGCGAGCGCCGACACGACCAACACGACGACGTCACGGGTGCGCCTGGTCATGCCGACCTCCTCATGGTTTCGCCGGCACCGGGGCCGGACCACCGGGCGCCGCCTGCTCCCGCGCCCGCTCGGCTTCGTCCCGCTCGCGCCAGTGGAGGCCGAGCAGGCCCAGGCCGAACAGCACCAGCGAGGCGATGAAGGCGAGGATCGGCGGGAGCCGCAGCTGCCCGAGGTCCTTCGTCACGACCACGAACCCGTTCTTGTCTGACCTCTCGTCGCAGACCGGCTTGGGCGGGGGCACGCCGAACGGCGTGTTCGCGGGCTGCACCGCGCACACCTGGACCACCGCCACGAGCGGCTTGTGCGTGAACTGGAAGTCCAGGAAGTTCGGCTTGCTGCCGCCGATCTCGTAGGTGTTCACCGTCTGGTAGTCGGTGACCTTGTCGAACTTCGCGAACTTGTTCTGCTCCGGCGTCGGCTTGTTGATGGCGGTGGGCTGGATCGTCACCAGACGCGCGTCGACGGCCGCCTTGACGTTGGCGGCCTCGATCGTGTTGACCTTCTCCTTCTTCGCCAGCTCGCGCGCCTGGGGGTACTTGATGGCCCCGGGACTCTTGACGAACTGCTGCACCTCCCAGGCGGGAATCCGGCCCTTCAGCGTGTTAAGAGGGGATTGCGTCGTCATCCACAGCGAGCTGAGGATCACCATGAACCCGGCCAGACCGGTGAACGCGACGAGGAAGCCGAGCCGGGCGCCGAGGTTCGTCCCCAGCAGCAGGTAGACCGAGCCGCAGAACAGCCCGATCCCGGCCACGACGACGAGGATGCCGAGGATCGTCGGGTACCAGAGGTCCTTCGGGATGTTCTCGGTCGGCTGCGCCTGGGCGAGAAGCGACGTGATCACGATGTCGGGCCCCCGTGCATCACAGACCCCGCTCGTAGTCGACGATCGCCTGGATCTGCTCCTTCGTCAGCACGTTGCCGAAATGCGGCATGCGGCCCGAGGAGATGCCGCGCGTCCCGTACAGCTCGTTGGCGGGCTTGCCGTTCGTGACCCAGTCGATCTGGTCCGATACGCCCTTCGGGCCCGCGAACTGTCGCAGCGTCTCGCCGCCGGTGAGGTTCGGGCCGAATGCGCCGCCACCCTGCGGACCGGGCAGCGGGCCCGGGCCGGGCTTGTCCGGATCGAAGAACGACCAGTTCTTGGTGTGGCAGCGGGCGCACTGGAGCTGGAAGAGCAACGCGCCGTCGCTCGCGCCCGGGTTCTTCGCCTTGGCGTCCGCGAGCTGGCTCGTGAACCGCTCCTTGGCCTTCTCGGGCGAGAGCTGGAGGGTCTGGACGTAGTTCACCAGGTCCTGGATCCCCTGCTCGTTGAGCACGCCCTTCCCGCTCGCGATGCCCCACGGGGGCATGGGCGTCCCTGGTCGGCCGTACGTGATGATGTCGTGGACCTCGTCCTTGGAGTACCGCAGCAGCTCGACGTCCAGGGGTGGCGCCTGCCACGTGACCTGCACCGGCAGGCAGTAGCTCGGCGTGTCCGCGGTGACGGGCGCGGTCGGGTCGCAGCGGGGGTCGTCGGACTTCAGCGTGTAGTTGGTGCTCCCGCCCTCACCCTTGACGCCGTGACAGTTCGCGCACAGCAATGACCGCGTCGGGTCGTAGGCCTTGCTCTGGTCGTTGGCGAACAGGATGGCGCCGCGTTCGACAGAGCGGTCGTGGAACTGCTTCTCCATCGAAGCGGAACGGTTCGGCTCGAACACGTAGTACGCGAAGAGCGTCAGCGCGATGAGCGCGGTGGTCAGCAACGCGATCCCCAGCACCCGCTCGAGCTTGCGTCCCTCGAGCTCCTCGTCGGGCAGGAACGGCGTGAGGTTCTGCGGGGGGCGCGGCTCGGGGTTGCGGCGCAGGCTGAACACGCGCCACAGGATGATGAGGCCGATCGTCGCGAACGCGGCGAGGTTGACGATGATGAGGACGAGACGGAGATTCACCGCGTGTGAACCTCACACACAGGGCGCCCCCTCGGCCGTCTGCCCGGTGGTGTCGGTGCCGATCGGCGGGCCCTGCACGAGCGAGCTGGCCGAGGTGTCGACGGTGATCTCGCCGCCCGACACTTGGAGCACGAAGCGGTCGAGGCCACGCGGGGCGGGGCCGCCCTTCTTCTCCCCGACCCGGTTGTACTTCGAGCCGTGGCACGGGCACTCGAACCACTGTGACGACTCGCACCACGGGACCCGGCAGCCGAGGTGCACGCACTTCTGGTACAGCGCGACGTACCCCTGTTCCATGCCGGCCACGATGCGGGGGTCGTAGACCTTCTTGGCCTTCGCGATGTCCTCTTTCGGGTAAGGCTGGATGTAGGTGCGCGCGCCCGCGTTGTAGAAGGGGATCTTCTTGTCGAACGCCTGCTTCGCGTCGTCCTCGGAGCCGACGACGATCTTCGAACCGAAGCCGCCGGCGCTGCTCGGCCAGAGGAACCCGAGCATCGCCGCGCCCATGCCGGCGGCGAAGATGCCGAGCCCGGCGAGAATCCCCCGGTTGAAGAACTGCCGCCGCGTGAGCCCGATCTCCTCGTCTTCGACGGGGACGTACTCGACCGGTGCCCGGGCCCCGGCCGGCTCGAGGGACTGACGGGACTCCTCCGCCCGGGCCCGCGCCTCCTCGTCCAGCTCGGCCAGCCCGGTGCCCACGGTCGCGGGCACGGGCGGTTCCCCTTCCGGCGTCGAGCGGTCGCGCTTGCGCGTCTCACGGCTGAGGCGGCCGGTGCTCGAACGACGACGCCCCTCGGCCAGGATCGCGAGCGCGGCGAGAACCAGAAGGGCCGGGATGGCGATGATCAGAACAGTCGAAGAGTCCACGAACTACAAACGCCCTACAGGTCGAAGAAGATCCCGTTGTTCCACGGGAACACGAAGTTGAAGCCGGGACCTCGGAAGAACGAGCCGATGATGACGAGCACCGCCCAGAGCATCAGGAAGAGCGTGAAGATCGAGATCGCGAACTTCCGGTCCGACGGCGCGTGCGACGGGTTCTTGTCGACGAACGGCGCCACCCCCAGCAGGAACAGCCCCATCCCGGGGATGGTCACGCCCGCGACCATCGGGTGGAACATCGTCAGCAGTTCCTGCAGGCCGAGGAAGTACCACGGCGCCTTCGACGGGTTCGGTGTCTTGTTGAAGTCGGCCAGACCGAGGAGCGGCGCGCGCACGACCGCCGAGAAGATCAGCAGCGCCGCCGTCACGACGAGCACGGCCGCGAACTCGATGACGAGCAGGTGCGGCCACACGTGCACCTTGTCCTGCGCTTCGGCGCGCGTCTGCTGGATGGAGCCCGACTTCACGACCGTCAGCAGCCGCTGGGTGTGACCTCCGGGCCCGGTGGCGGTCGGGGTCGGCTTCGGCGCCGTCGCGGTAGCGGTGGCGCCACCGGTCGTGGCCGCCGTGGCCGCCGGTGCGGCGGCGCCGCCGTCGCCCTCGCCCGTCAGCTGGGCCCGCCGGCGCTTCGACCGCTCCAGCAGGTGTGCGGGCACCCCGCTCGCCGCGGCGGCGGCGGCCGTGTCGTCGGCGCCCCCGCCTGCAGGCGCGCCCGCCGGCGCTTCCGCCGCCGGCTCACTCGCCGCGGCCGGTGCCTCGGGCGCCGCCTCGCCGGCGGCTTCCTCGCCGCCCTCCTCGCCGGGGACGGGAAGGCCCAGCGCCTTGCGGCGCTCACGGCTGCGGCGGAGAAGGTGCTCGGGAACCTCGGTCATCGATCCCTCACCTCTACAGCGGCCCGGACAGGCCGCCGTCCTTGCGCACGCGCCAGAAGTGGACGGCCATGAAGATGACGATCACGAACGGAAGTAACAGGACATGCAACGTGTACCAACGTAAGAGCGTGTCGTTGGATATCTCCGACGAGCCCAGGAGCACGAACTTGACCTGGGAGCCGAACACCGGGGTGTAGCCCATCATGTTGGTGCCGACGGTGACCGCCCACAGCGCCAGCTGGTCCCACGGCAGCAGGTATCCGGTGAAGGACAGCAGCAGCGTCAACGTGAGCAGGATCACGCCGATGACCCAGTTGAACTCGCGCGGCGACTTGTACGCCCCGTGGTAGAAGACCCGGCTCATGTGCAGGAACACGGTCAGCACCATGAGGTGCGCCGCCCATCGGTGCATGTTCCGCACGATCGAGCCGAATGTCACCGCCGTCTCGAGCGTCTGCACGGTGTCCCACGCCGACGCCGCCGTCGGCCGGTAGAAGAACATCAGGAAGATGCCGGTGATGGTCAGCAGGATGAAGAGGAAGAACGAGATGCCGCCGAGGCACAGCGTGTAGGAGACCTTCACCGCGTGCCGCTTCACCTTCACCGGGTGAAGGTGGTACAGCACGTTGTTCATGATCACGTAGGAGCGGTTCCGGGGGCTGTCCGTGTAGCCGCG
>DATFXK010000066.1:0-2902 GCA_035316005.1 Acidimicrobiia bacterium
CGCACGCCTCGCCGCCCGGCTCACCGGTTGGCGTGTCGACATCAAGAGCGAGACGCAGCTCCAGGAGGAGGAGGCGGGCGGCGGCGTCGAGTACGCCGAAGGCGAGTGGGTGAAGCGTGACGACGGCGAGCTCGTGTGGCAACCGGCCGAGGGCGGCGAGGCGATCTCCGCCGCCGAGGCCGGGTACGCCGCGCCCGACCCGACGGTCGTCGGGGTCAACGAGGGTGACGGCGACGGTGCGGCCGCCGACGGCGTCGCCGGCGCTGACGAGACGTCGGACGCCGAAACGTCGTCGGGCGATACGGAGTCCGAGGGCGAGGCGGCGAAGGACGACGCTGCGCCGGAGTCCGATGCGAGCGAGGGCGAGCCCGCGGCTGCCGCTGTTCCTGCCGACGGCGGCGACGCGGCCACGGCGAACCGGGGGGAGGACGGCGGCGGCTGAGAACGCCCGGGCGAGCCGGGCGCGCCGTCGCACCTGCGTCGGCTGCCGCCGGGTCGCCGATCCGCAGGAGTTCGTGCGGATCGTCCGGGAGCCGAACGGCACGGTGTCGGTCGGGAGCGGGCCGGGCCGGGGCGCATGGCTGTGCGGCCCGCCGTCGACCCGGCGGTGCTTCGAGCTGGCGGTGCGGCGCCGGGCGCTCGAGCGGGCGCTGCGGGCGCCGGTTCCACCGGAGGGGCTCGCAGCCCTACGTGCGAAACTGTTGGAAATGTCTGAAGACGGCGACGAACGAGAGTAGATGGCGACCAAGAAGATCAGGGTCTACGAGCTGGCGAGAGAGCTCGGCGTCGAGAACGCCGTGGTTCTCGATCTCGCCAACGAGCTCAAGATCGGTGTGAAGAGCCACTCGTCGAGCATCGACGACCCGTCGGCCGATCGCGTCCGCCGTCTCGCCGACTCGAAGGGACTCCGCCGGGAGCCGGTCGTCGAGGAGCCCGCGCCCGAGCCGGCGCCGCAGCCGGAGCCCGCGAAGGTGCCGGCGGCCGAGAAGGGCGGAGCTCTGACGCCCGCGCCCGTCGTCGAGCCGGCCGAGCCCGAGGTCCCCTCGCCTCCTCCGCACCGGGTCGTGCGCTCGACCGGTGGGCTGCCGGAGCCGCCGCCCGTCGCCCCCCGGCCCGCCCCGGCGCGCGAGCCGGGCGAGCGCCGTGAGGAGGCCCCAGCCGCCGCGTCCGACACCGCCACCGCGCCGGCGGCGCCGCCCGCGCCGCGCAGCCCGTCGGGTCGTCCGATCCCACCGCCTCCCGGTGGGCGTCCGATCCCGCCGCCGCCCGGCGGCCGTCCGCTCACGCCCTCCGGTCCGCCGCGCACGGGCGCGCCCCGCACCGGCGGCCCGCCTTCGGGTGCGCCCCGTGGCGGCCCCGGCGGCGGTCGTGGCGGCGGCTTCCCGCGCGGTGGTCCCGGTGGTCCGCCCGGCGGGCCTCCCGGTGGGCGGGGCGGGTACCAGGGCCGCGGCCGTCCCGGTCCGCAGGGCCAGCGGCCTCGGCGCAAGAAGCGGCGCCGCCGCAACTTCGAGGACCTCGGTCCGGCTGAGCATCCGCAGCTCACGCCGACCGACGCTCCCGTCCCCGAGGGGGAGATCGTCGTGCCGCGCGGCATCACCATCCAGGAGCTGGCGCCGAAGCTGAACCGCACGTCTGCCGACCTGGTGCGGATCCTGTTCGACGCGGGGGAGATGGTCACCGGCACGCAGTCGCTGGCCGACGAGATGGTCGAGCTCATCGGCGAGACGCTCGGTGGCGAGGTGCTGCTGGTCGAGCCCGGTCAGGAGGAGGAGCTCGAGCTCCGGGCGCTGCTCGGCGACGACGAGGAAGAAGAGGAGGACGAGAGCCTCCTCGAGCCGCGCGCTCCCGTCGTCACCGTGATGGGGCACGTCGACCACGGCAAGACCACACTGCTCGACCGGATCCGCGAGGCGCACGTCGTCGACAGCGAAGCCGGTGGCATCACGCAGCACATCGGCGCGTACCAGGTCGTGAAGAACGACCGGCAGATCACGTTCATCGACACGCCGGGTCACGAGGCGTTCACCGCCATGCGTGCACGCGGCGCGCAGGCCACCGACATCGCGGTGCTGGTCGTCGCGGCCGACGACGGCGTCATGCCCCAGACCGTGGAGGCGATCAGTCACGCCAAGGCGGCGGAGGTGGCGATCATCGTGGCGATCACCAAGGTCGACAAGGGTGACGCCGATCCGCAGCGCACGCGCCAGCAGCTCGTCGAGCAGGAGCTGGTCCCGGAGGAGTGGGGCGGCGACACCCTCGTCGTCGAGGTGTCGGGCACCGAGGGCACCGGCATTCCGGAGCTCCTTGACGCGATCCTGCTCGTAGCCGACGTCCAGGACCCGCCACTCATGGCGAACCCGAAGGCGCCGGCGCGCGCGTTCGTGCTCGAAGCCAACCTCGATCCCGGCCGGGGGCCGGTGGCAACCGTGCTCGTCGAGCGGGGGATCCTGCACGTCAGCGACCCCGTCGTGGCCGGTGGAGGCTGGGGCAAGGTGCGGGCGCTCTTCGACGAGAACGCCAACCAGGTGTCCGACGCCGGACCCTCGACGCCGGTCGAGGTGCTCGGCCTCGACGACGTTCCGCTCGCCGGCGACGAGCTGCGCGTCGCGCCGGACGAGAAGACGGCGCGCACCGTCGCCGAGGCACGCGCGCGCCGCCGGCGCGCCGCGAGCCTGTCGCACCCGATGACACTCGCCGGCGGCGCCCGGCTCGAGGACATCTTCGCGATGGTCCAGCGGGGCGAGATCGCGACGCTGAACCTCGTCCTCAAGGCGGACGTGCAGGGATCGCTCGAGGCCGTCACCGAGGCGTTGCGCAAGATCGACCAGGAGCACGAGGAGGTCCGCCTGTCGTTCGTGCACCGCGGCGTCGGCGGCATCACCGAGTCCGACGTCAACCTCGC
>DATFXK010000067.1:0-2698 GCA_035316005.1 Acidimicrobiia bacterium
GTCCGGGGCGGCGGCCACGCGGTCGCCGGCTACTCCTTGTGCGACGACGGCATCGTGATCGACCTGTCGCTGATGACGGGGACGCGCGTCGACCCGCTGGCGCAGACCATCCGCGTCGAGGGCGGTTGCCTCAACGATCACGTCGACCGCGAGAGCCAGGTCTTCGGGCTCGCGGTGACGGGCGGCATCGTCAGCCACACCGGTGTCGCCGGGCTCACGCTCGGCGGCGGCATCGGCCACCTGATGCGCACGTTCGGTCTGTCGATCGACAACCTGCGGTCGTGCGACGTCGTCACCGCCGACGGCGAGTTCGTCGTCGCGAGCGAGCAGGAGAACCCCGACCTGTTCTGGGGGCTGCGCGGCGGCGGCGGCAACTTCGGGATCGTCACTTCCTTCGAGTTTCAGCTCCACCCGCTCGGCCCGACCGTGCTCGCGGGGCTGCTCGCGTGGCCGATGGACGACGCGCCGCGAGTGCTGCGGTTCCTGCGCGAATTCACCGCCGGCGCACCCGACGAGGTCGGCATCATGGGGAACGTCCGTCTCGCGCCGCCGATGCCGTTCGTGCCCGAGGAGCTCCACGGCAAGCCGATCGTCGCGCTCGTCGCCACCTACGTCGGGCCAGTAGAAGACGGTGAGAACGCGTTCCGTGTTATCAAGGACGAGTTGGGCGCGCCGGCCGTCGACACGCTGGTGCCGAAGCCGTACGTGACGCACCAGAAGATGTTCGACCCGGCCGTGCCGCACGGTCAGCACTACTACTGGAAGTCGCACAAGCTCGGCCCGCTGACGGACGACGTCATCGACGTGGTCGTCGAGCACGCGGCAGGAATCACATGCCCGGCGGCCACCATCCCGATCTTCACCTTCGGCGGCGCCGTCGCCCGCGTCCCGGAGAACGCCACGGCGTTCCCCAACCGCGCTGCGCTCCACGACATCAACATCGTCGCTGCGTGGTCACCGGAGGACCCCGAGCCCGACCGGCACATCGCGTGGGTGCGGGACTTCTTCTCGGCCCTCGAGCCGTACAGCAAGGGTGTGTACGTCAACTTCACGAACGAGGACGGCGCCGATCGGGTGCGCACCGGTGCCTACAGCGCCGAGCAGTGGGACCGGCTCGTCAGCCTCAAGGCGAAGTACGACCCGACCAACTTCTTCTGGATGAACGCGAACATCCCGCCGAACGGCGCGTAGCGAGCGTCGTTACTCGCGCGGCAACCCCAGGATCCGCTCGGCGATGATGTTCTTGTTCACCTGCGTGGTGCCGCCGGCGATCGTGTAGGAGCGCATCGAGAGCCGGTGCTGACCCCACCGCCCGGCGTTGGCGTCGGGTCCGAGCACGTCGCCGGCGACCTCACCGAGGTGCTGCTCCGCTTCACTCCACACCAGCTTGGCGATGCTCGACTCCGGTCCCATCTCCCGGCCGTGCAGCGCGCCCGAGATCGCCCGTTGCGACACGAGCTTGAGCAGCTCGCCTTCGAGGTACACGCGGGCCAGCTTCTGCCGGACGACGGGATCGCGCGCTGCGTCGCCCTGCTTCGCCGTCTCCAACAGGTCTCCGATCCGGCGACGCACCCCGAGGTGCAGGTTGGCCACGCTGCCGCGCTCGTGCGCGAGCGTCGCCATCGCCACCCGCCAACCCTCGTTCAACGGGCCGAGCAACGCGTGTCCTGGCACCCGCACGTCGGTGAAGAAGATCTCACTGAACTCGCGCTCGCCCGTGATCGTCACCAGCGGTCGCGTCTCGATGCCCGGGAGCTCCATGTCGACGAGTAGGCACGAGATGCCACGGTGCTTGGGTGCGCCGCGGTCCGTCCGCACCAGCAGCTCGCAGCGGTTTGCGAACGCGCCGAGGGTGTTCCAGGTCTTCTGCCCGTTCACGACGAAGTCGTCGCCGTCGGCGACGGCCGTCGCCTTCAGTGACGCCAGGTCGGAGCCTGCCTCCGGCTCCGAGAAGCCCTGGCACCAGATGTCGTCGCCGCGAAGCATGCGGGGGAGCAACGTCCGTTTCTGCTCCTCGGTCCCGTGTTCCATGATCGCGGGCGCGATGTTCGACAGGCCGATGATGTTGACCGTGCCCGGCGCACCTGCCCGGTGCACCTCCTCGGCGTACACGACCTGCTCCATGATCGACGCCCCCCGTCCTCCGTACTCGGAGGGCCAGGCGATCGCCGCGTACCGGTCGTCGGCGAGCGTCCGGTTCCACTCCCGCAGCCGCTCGATGCGCTCGGGGTCGTCGCCGACCGGGTGCCGGGCCAGCTCGCGCAGGTCGTCGGTGAGGTGCTCCTCGAGCCAGGCCCGGAACTCCTTGCGGAACGCCTCGGCCTCGGCGGGATACGTAAAGTCCATGGCGCGGTCATCGTAAACGGGGGACGGCCATGGGACCTGACGACCGGGCACGACAGGCGATCGACGCGATCAACGCCATCAGCGGCAGGCATCCCGGGTATCGCGCCGCCCACGCCAAGGGCACACTCTGCTCCGCGACCTTCACGCCCGCGCCCGAAGCGCGCTCCCTGAGCCGCGCCGCGCACCTCCGGGACGGGCCCGTGCGCGCCCACGTGCGCTTCTCGAACGGCAGCGGAGATCCGGCCGCGCCCGACTTCGAGCCCCGCGAGGGTCGCGGGATGGCGACGAAGTTCTATCTGCCCGACCGGACCACGACCGACATCGTCGGGATCACGCTCCCGGCGTTCTTCGT
>DATFXK010000068.1:0-2462 GCA_035316005.1 Acidimicrobiia bacterium
CGGCGCGCCGCCCGGCGACGTCGACGGCTACCTCGCCTACGAGGCGCTCTTTGCGCGCATTCGCGACCGGCTCCGCGCCGGCGGCGACCCCGCGCGCGACACCTGGATCGGCGACGCCCCCGACCGAGCCGAGCTGGAGCAGCTGTTCGCCGGCGATGCCGAAGCGCGCGCCGTGATGTTCGACGCGTCGATCGCCGACGTCGTGGAGGACCACGTGCGGGACGAACGTCTGCGCATCGCGCTCCACGGCCAGGGGATCATCGGGACGCTCGCCGGGCCCCGGGACCAGGGGACGGCATGGATTCACGCCATGCACAGCCTCGGCCTCATCGGCGGCTGGAGCTACGTGGAAGGCGGGATGGGGCGGATCTCGGAGTGCCTCGCCGATGCCGCGCGCGACGCCGGCGCGGCGGTCTCCACCGGCACGCCGGTGGCGGCGATCGAAATCGGCGCCGGGGTCCGCCTCGAGGGTGGCGAGCTCGTGCGTGCCCGCGCCGTCGTGTCGAACGCCGACCCCGTCCGCACCCTGGCCCTGTGCGACGGCGACGTCCCCGACGCGTTCCGGTCGCGCGTCGAGGCGTGGCGGTGCGAGAGCCCCGTCGTCAAGGTGAACTGCGCCCTCGGCCGTCTCCCGACCTTCGCAGCCGCACCCGACCGGCCCGATCACGTCTACCGCGCCCAGGTCGAGATCGCCGGCGGCGTCGACGAGACCCAAGCCGCGTACGACGCGTGCCGGCGCGGCGAGCCGGCGCCGGCATGGTGCGAGGTCTACTTCCAAACGCCTTACGACCCGAGCATCGCCCCACCGGGCGCGCACACGATGAGCGTCTTCGCCCAGTACGCGCCCTACACGCTGGCGGACGGGACGTGGGAAACGCGCCGGGACGAGATCGGCGACCGGGTGCTCGACGCCGTCGCCCGCTTCGCGCCCGACGTGGCCGACTGTGTCCTCGGGCGCGAGATCCTGGGCCCGCCCGATGTCGAAGCCCGCATCGGCCTGACCGGCGGCCACATCTTCCAGGGCGAGTGCCTCCCCGACCAGATGTGGGACCGGCGCTTCCGTCCTCGCACCGCGGTGCCCGGGCTGTACCTGTGCGGGGCCGCCACGCATCCCGGCGGCTCCGTGATCGGAGTGAACGGGCGGAACGCGGCCGACGCTGTGATCGCCGACCTCGGACGCGGGGCATGATGGAGGGCATGCCGGACGAACGCCTGCGCCCGATCGAGCGCCGCGTGCTCGCGCTGAAGGAGGAGGGCGTCCCCGAGCAGGAGATCGCCCGCCGGTTCCGTCGTAGCCCGCGGTTCATTCAGCAGGTCGAGGAGCTGGCCACTCTTGACGGGCGCGACGCCAAGCGGCGTCGCCGCCGTGACGGCTCGCTCCGACCGGTCGAGCGCCGCATCCTCACGTGGCGCGAACGGGGCATGTCGACGGACGAGCTCGCCGAGCGGTTCCGCCGCTCGCCCGAGTTCGTCGCGCGGGTCGAGCGACTCGCCCGCTACAAGCTGCGCAACGCCGCCCGCCGCTAGCCGTCAGGCGGGGACGGGCAGCGCCACCTCCGGGCCCACCGGATCGCCGAAGCGGTCGACGCCGCACAGGGCCCGCCAGCCGCGGGGGACACGCCCCCGCCGGAACACGCCGGTGTCGAGCAGGGTGCGCACGATGTTCCGCGTCGCGTGGTAGCGGACGGCGAGACGCTCCGGTGTGCGGTTGACCGCCCGCCACGTCGGCCAGCCCGGTAGCCCGACCGCCGAGTAAACGCCCGGATGCACGAACATGTGGAACAGCAGCCGGATCACGACCGGCGCGAAGTGACGAATGCGCCAGCGGTCGAGACGGCCGGCGTCGGCGTAGAGCTCCGGCAGAGTCGTCTTCGCGAACGAGAGGTGACGCGCTTCCTCCTGGCGGTGGTACCGGTTCACCGCCGCCAGCAACGGGTCGGTGTCCGGGTGCTCGGCGGCGAGCTTCTGGAGGAGGTCGGGGATCTCCTCGCCCGCGAGCACGAGCACGAGGAGGAACGCCGGCATCTTGATGAACCGACGCACGTAGAACTGGAGGACCCGCTCGATGGCGCCGCCCGCGACCGGGTTCACCGCCTTCGGGTCGAGCTCGTCGATGAGCCGGATGAACGCGCGCTGGTGGCGCGTCTCCTCTGCGATCTCGTGGAGCATGTAGGTGATCCGGGCGTCCGACACGTCCTGCGACTCCGCTATCCGGAGCGCGAACCCGGCGTTGAGCACGGCCTCGAACCGAATGCCCATCTGCAGCATCGACGCCACCTCCTCGCGGGAGAGGCGCGCCTTCACGTCGGGAGACAGTTCGAGGGGAAGGCCCCGCGTGGTCAGAAGCTCGTCGCCGATGACCTGGCCCCGACCCAGCGAGCTCCAGTCGAACAGCTCCTCGGGCTCGAGCACCTTGCGCACGGACGCCGTCGAGAGGCGGGCGACGCGATCGTCGGGGGTCG
>DATFXK010000069.1:0-2765 GCA_035316005.1 Acidimicrobiia bacterium
CGGGCCGTGGCTCAGCGTCGTGGTCCCCGTCTTCGACGAGGAGGAGAGCCTTCCCGAGCTGTACCGCCGCCTCGGTGCCGTGCTCGACCTCCTGGCGGAGCCGTCCGAGATCGTCTTCGTGAACGATGGATCGACGGACCGCTCGAGTGATTTTCTGGATGAGATCAGGAAGTCGGACCCGCGGGTCACCGTCGTCGACCTCGCCTACAACTCGGGCCAGCATGCGGCTGTGCTCGCTGGCTTCCAAGTGTCACGGGGCGACGTCGTCGTCACGCTCGATGCCGATCTTCAAAACCCGCCCGAGGAAATCCCGAAGCTGCTCGACAAGATCCGCGACGGCTTCGAGGTCGTCGGTGGCGTCCGGCACCGCCGGAACGATGCGCTCGCGCGGAAGGCGCTGTCCGGGCTCGTCCGCGCGTTCTCGAACGGCGCGACCGATTACGGATGCATGCTGCGCGCCTACCGGCGGGACGTCGTCCAGCGCGTCCTGCGCTGCCGCGAGCGATCGCTGTTCGTCCCCGCGCTCGCGGTGACGCTCGCGCGCCGCGTGACCGAGGTGCCGGTCGCGCACGAACAGCGGCGCTTCGGCCACTCGCGCTACTCCACGCTGCGCCTCATCCGGCTGGGCTTCGACTGGCTCACCGGGTTCTCGGTGCTGCCGATCCAGGTCGTCAGCATCTTCGGCATCGTGACCGCGATCGCCGGCCTGGCGTTCGGCTTCTACCTGCTCGCCCGGCGCCTCTACGTCGGTCCCGACGTGGAAGGGGAGATCTTCACGCTGTTCGCGATTCTCTTCGTGTCCCTCGGCGGCGTCTTCATGGCCATCGGCGTCGTGGGCGAGTACGTGGCGAGAATCTACATCGAGGTTCGACGTCGCCCGCTCTACATGATCGATTCGGTGCGGCGGAATGGGGGAGGTGAGGACCGGTGAGGCGTCTGCGGAGTGTCGTGTTCGGGTACCACGACATCGGAGTCGCCTGTCTCGAGGAGATGCTGGCCGCGGGCGACGACGTCGCGCTCGTCGTCACCCACGCCGACCGTCCCGACGAGAACGTCTGGTGGCGCTCGGTCCGTGAGCTCGCCGACAAGCATGGCTTGCGTTGCCTCGTGGATCCTGATCTCGGCTCGCCCGACCTCGCCGCGCAGGTGCGAGCGCTCGCGCCCGACTTCATCTTCTCGTTCATGTTCCGGCAGCTCCTGCCGGGCCAGCTCCTCGAGATCCCGCGCCTCGGCGCGCTCAACCTCCATCCCTCGGCGCTGCCCCGGTACCGCGGCCGGTCGCCGATCAACTGGGTGCTCGCGCGGGGCGAGGCGGAGACCGGCGTGACGCTCCACTACATGGTCGAAAAGCCCGACCGCGGCGACATCGTCATGCAGCGATGCTTCCCGATCGCCCAGATCGACACCGCGCTGACGCTCCATCGGCGCGCCACCGACGAGGCGCGCCTCCTCTTCAGGGACGCGTACCCGCTCCTTCGGGAACAGCGCGCGCCACGGATCGAGCAAGACGCCACCCAGGCGTCGTACTTCGGCGGCCGGAAGCCCGAGGACGGCGCAATCAATTGGGCGTGGCCGGCCCGGCGTATCTACGATCTCGTCCGGGCGGTCACCCACCCGTATCCGGGAGCCTTCACGGTCCACGATGGACGCCGTCTCTTCGTCTGGTGGGCAAGGCCGGAGGAAGACCTCGTCGATCTCGCGCCCGGGCAGCTCGCCGTGTCGTGCACCGCGGTCCGCGTCGGCACGGGCCGAGGCGCGCTTCGGCTCGAACGAGTCCAGGTCGCGGGGCAGGCCGAACGTGACGCGCGGGATTGGGCCAACACCGCGGCGATTCAGAGCGGTGACCGCCTGGGGCCACGCTCATGAAGGTCCTCATCACGGGAGGCGCGGGGTTTCTCGGGTCGCATCTGGCGGACGCGTTCCTCGACCGGGGCGATGAGGTCTTCATTCTCGACATCGCGCCGACGGCCAAGGTCCGCCACCGGCTCGGTCACGAGCGGCTCCATTTCGTCCACGACAGCGTCTTCAACGAGGCGATCCTCGAGGGGTTGATCAACCGGGTCGATCTCGTCTATCACCTCGCCGCGGTCGTCGGCGTCGAACATTACGTCGGGGACCCGTACGAGGTGCTGAACGTCAACGTGAACGGCACCCAGAACGTCCTGAAGCTCGCCTTCAAGCACGGCAAGCGTGTCGTCTTCTCGTCGACGTCGGAGGTCTACGGCCGCAACCTGAAGGTTCCGTGGCGCGAAGAGGACGACCGGGTGCTGGGCGCGACCTCGATCGATCGGTGGTGTTACTCGACCTCCAAGGCCGTCGGCGAGCACTTCTGCTTCGCGTTCTCGGGACTCGGTCTCCCGGTCACCATCCTGCGCTACTTCAACGTGTACGGGCCCCGGCTCGACGCGATCGACGTCGGCCGTGTCATCACGATCTTCCTCGGTCAGGCCCTCCGTGGCGAGCCGCTGACCGTCATCGGCGATGGCAGCCAGACGCGTTGCTTCACGTACATCCGGGATGCGATCGCGGCCACCGTGGCCGCCGGGCTCGAGCCCGAGGCGGTCGGCCGCGTGTTCAACGTCGGCAGCGACGTCGAGGTCTCGATCCGGACACTCGCCGAGCGGATCATCCGGATCTCCGGCTCGCCGTCGGAGATCATCTCGGTTCCCTCGGAAGCCGTGTACGGCCGGAGCTACGAGGACATCCCGCGTCGGGTTCCCGACGTGGGGCTGATGCACAAGATCCTCGGCGTCACGGCCAAGGTC
>DATFXK010000070.1:0-4086 GCA_035316005.1 Acidimicrobiia bacterium
TACCGGGTAAGGCCGGACGGTGAGGCGGACTTTCTCGAGCTCGTCGGCCGCCATTGGCCGCTGCTCCACGACTTGGGCGTTGTCACCGACGATCCCGCTCTCGTGTTCCGCAGTGTGGCGAGCCCACCGACGGTCGTCGAGATCTTCACGTGGCTCTACGAAGGCTTCTCCCGCGCTAGCGAACACCCCGACGTGCTTGCGATCTGGGAGCCAATGGAGCAGCTGTGCGAAGAGCGCGACGGACGCCCGGCCCTGGAGTTCCCCCACTTCGAGCCCGTCGCGCTCGCTCGGTGAGCCCCGCTCGACCGCCTCGCGGCCTCCGAGACCTCGAAGACCTCAACGACGTCTTCGAGGCCCTGGCCCATCACACCCGTCGCACGATCCTTGTCGTGCTGCACGCCCGGGGCGACGAGATGACATCAGGAGCCATCGCCTCGCGCTTCGAATGCGCCTGGCCCACCGTCACCCGGCACCTACGCGTGCTCGAAGACGCCGGACTCGTCAGCGTCGGCCTCCGGGGCCGCGAGCGCATCTATTCGCTCAACCGCGACCGCCTCCTCGCAGTTGCCGGAGCCTGGCTGGAGCGGTTCGCGCACAACATGGTTCAGAACGCACGTCCAGCACGTCGCTCGAGAACGCGCACGCGTTAGACCCGAACGGCACTTACGTGCGGCACCGTGGTTGCTGACGCGCGTACCGTGCTCGCATGCTGTTCTGCACGCGATGTGGCCCGCGAACCGAGGAGGAATCCCCGTGTCGAAGATCGCCGTGGTCGGTCGTGTCCGCGTCAAGGAAGGCAGGGCCGACGATTACCTCGCGGCCTTCCAGCGCTTGCTCGAACAGGCCGAAGAGGAGCCGGGAACGCTGCTCTACCCTTTGCAGCGGTCCAAGCACGATCCCCACGTCTTCTGGACCTCGGAGCTCTACGCCGACGAAGCAGCCTTCGAGCTGCACGGCTCGAGCGAGGTGCACGCAGCTGCCACGCCGGTCTTCACCGAGGTGATTGCCGATGCCGACGTGATCGTCGGTGAGGCGTTGATGGGCAAGGGCCTCCGCGCCTGAGTGTCCGGGGCCTCCGACCGGGGGTCGACCCATCGGTCATCGAGCCCACTGTGCACCGGGACCGAGAAGTGGCAACCTTGCAATGACGCCGCGGCGCGCTGCCGGAGCGACGCGCTGCGCACACCGTCGAATCGGGATGGGCGAGATGACAGCATCAGCCCCAGACCGCAACCAGCGCGAAAGCGAGCCCGACTTCATCGCCGACCTCGCCGAGAAGCACATCGAGATCAATCAAGACGTCATCGAGATCGACGCCGAGAAGTGGGCGATCCACGGGCGCATCGCGTACGAGGGTGCAGTGATCGCAGCGACGTTCGCCACTGAGCGGGCGGCATGGGCCGGGCTCGCGCGGTTGGAGGAGGCCGAACGCCGGTCGCAGGCCCGCTAGCTCCCCGTGCCATTGCCGGCAGGAGTCGCGAGCCCGACCACAGGGGGCCAGCCCGGCATGGTCATCGACATGCCCTTCGGGCCTCGGGCATAAACTCCCGGGCGCCGTTCAGCTGCACGTACGGGCAGGTAAGTGTGTTATGCGCAAATTGACGGTCGCGGTCGCCGCAGTGTTCGCGGCGGCGTGCTCCTCGGGAGGCGGCTCGAAGTCCTCCTCGTCGACGACCAAGAGCACTTCGGGATCGAGCTCGGCTCGAACCACCGACCTGAAGCTGGATCCGGGCAAGAACTACGGCAACAAGTACGCCAACGGGATCCTCCCCGTCGGCGACAGCAAGTACGTGACCGATGCGCCGAAGTAGGGGTCCGTGTACCTCTGCCGGGCACCGGAGGGGAACGCCGGCGGTGCGCAGGAACGCGGCCCGTGGTTCATCAACAACGGCACCGAGTACGACATCAACAAGAAGGTCGCCGTCGAGGGCGACGTCAAGTGGGACGCCAGCTACTCGGAGACCGTCGACGGCGGCAACCGCACGATCACGACGAACGACCTGCCGCGGGACCACACGACAGGCGTGTTTCCGGTCCAGCCCTCGGACCCGGCGTACCAGTACGACCGAAACCCGAATCAGATCCAAGCGCAGTCGTTGACGTACACCCTGCGCGCCGAGCCGTCGGTGGCCGCCAACCCCAGCTGCGTGAGCGGTGAGGTCGGCGTGATGATGACCGGCATCGCGCTGTTCGACGCCTTCGACGCCGGCGGGCGCGACGCCGGCGTGTGGGAAGTCCAGGACGGCTGCAACGGCCATCCGCAGATCACGAGCGAGTACCACTACCACACGCTGAGCAGCTGTATTCAGGACACGAGCGTCAACACGGTCATCGGGTTCGCGCTCGACGGGTTCCCGATCACCGGACCGAAGGTCGGTGACGGCAACATCCTCACGACGAGCGATCTCGACGAGTGTCACGGCGTCACCAGCACGATCACGCTCGACGGCAAGCAGGTCGAGACGCACCACTACGTGATGAGCCAGGACTTCCCCTACTCGGCGAGTTGCTTCCGCGCCCAGGCGACGCGACCGCCGGGCCAGCCCGCGGGCCAGCAGGGCGGCGCGGGGCAAGGCGCGCCGCCGGGACAGGGAGGCGGGGGAGCGAGCGGCCCGCCGGGGGGACCGCCGCGCTGAAGCGGGGATACCGTCGCCCGCGTGGCCGACAGCGAAGCAGAGCCCCGATACGTCCGTCCCGGTTGGTTCACCCGACACGTCGGCAATCCGGCCGTCGCATTGCTCACGCGGGCGGGGATCAGCGTGTGGGGCTCGCGGGAGCTGCGGGTGCGGGGCCGCACCAGCGGCGAGTGGAGGACCACGCCCGTCAATCTCCTCGCCTACGAGGGTGTTCGCTATCTCGTTGCGCCCCGGGGCGTCACGCAGTGGGTTCGCAACCTGCGCGTGGCGGGTGAAGGCGAGCTGCGGGTCGGTCGACGCACGGAGCCCTTCCGGGCGACCGAGGTCCCGGACGAGCAGAAGCCGCCGATCCTGCGCGCCTACCTGAAGCGCTGGAAGGCCGAGGTGGGCGTCTTCTTCGGCGGCGTGGGCGGCGATTCCTCCGAGGACGAGCTGCGGCGCATCAGCCCCGACCATCCGGTGTTCCGGGTCGAGGCGCCGTCCGCCTGAGACTCAGCGGGCGTCGTCGATCCTGGCGAACAGCTCCGCGTACTGCGACAGATGGCGATCACCCAGGAACTCGCGGATCGCGCGCTCTCGAGCGTTGGCGCCGAGGTGCTGCGCGTCTCTCCGGTCGTCGAGCAGGCGGCGGACGGCCTGCCCGAACTCGGCCTCGTCGCGCGGGTCGACCAGGAGACCCTGCTCGCCGGAGTCGATCTGGTCGACGATGCCGCCGACGGCGCTGGCGACGATGGGCTTCGCCTTCAACATCGCCTCGGCAACTGTGAGCCCGAAGCCCTCGGCGAGGCTCTTCTGGGTCACCACGGCGGCGTGGCGCTGGATGGCGTTGACGATGGCCGCGTTCTCGTCGGTGTCGTGCATCGGCAGGCACGCGAGGTGGACGTGGGTCCGTTCGGCGTGCGGGAGACGCCGCCACACCTCGATGCAGTGCTCGAACGTGGCCGCGCCCTCGGGATCGTCGGCGACGCCGGACACGACGGGCCCGGCAAGGAGGAGATGGGCGGGACCGACCCCGTCGACGTCGTGGGCGAACGCCGTCATGACGCCGACCATGTCCTTCAACGGGTCCCAACGCGAGATCTGCACGACGAGGGGCGCGTCCGCCGGGGGAGGCGGCCCGGTCTGCAGCACGTCGACATGGCGGGCAATGCGGGCGACCGACCCGTCTTCGCGCCGGTAGGTGGCGGCTCCTCGGCTGGCGTCGCCTTCGAGCAACCCGACGTAGTGGAGGATGGCGTCGACGTCGTCCCGTGGCATGTCCTGATTCTTGGGCGAGAACGGGTCGATCGAGGGAGGGATCACTACCGCACGCTCCGGATCGGCCCAACCCGGGATGTACGCGCGACGCGTGAACACATTGGCGTCGACCTCTTCGAGGTAGGGACGCAGGAACGCCCATGCGCGCTCGGTGTACTCGTTGGGATCGTCGGCTCCGACGTGGCAGCGCCAG
>DATFXK010000071.1:0-2442 GCA_035316005.1 Acidimicrobiia bacterium
CCTCCACGAGGGTGACATCGCCGAGATGAAGACCGGTGAGGGGAAGACCCTCGTCGCGACGCAGCCCCTCTACCTGAACGCGCTCGCCGGGAAAGGCGTCCATCTGGTCACGGTCAACGACTACCTGGCCAAGCGCGACGCTGGCTGGATGGGACCGGTGTACGAGAAGCTCGGCCTGCGCGCCGCCTCCATCGAGAACATGATGCCGTTCGCCGAGCGGAACGAGGCGTACGAGGCCGACATCACCTACGGGACGAACTCGGAGTTCGGCTTCGACTATCTGCGCGACAACATGGCCGTCGGGCTCGACGGGGTGGTCCAGCGGGGCCACAGCTACGCGATCGTGGACGAGGTCGACTCGATCCTGATCGACGAGGCCAGGACGCCGCTGATCATCTCCGGCGAGCCGGAGACCGCAGCCAAGATCTACTACGACTTCGCTCGGGTCGCGAAGACGCTCAATGCCGTGCCCCACGATCCGCTGCAGAAGGGCGAGCACCCGGACGCCGACTACGAGTACGACGAGAAGCACAAGACGATTGCGCCGACGCAGTCGGGCGTGGCGAGGTTCGAGCGCGCGCTCGGGATCGAGAACCTCTACGACCCCCGACACTCGCAGCTCGTCAACCACATGATCCAGGCGCTCAAGGCGCAGTCGCTCTACCACCGTGACGACGACTACGTCGTCCAGGACGGCGAGGTCAAGATCGTCGACGAGTTCACCGGCCGGATCATGGAAGGCCGGCGCTGGAGCGAGGGGCTCCACCAGGCCGTCGAGGCCAAGGAAGGCGTCACCATCCAGGAAGAGCACGTCACGCTGGCGACGATCACGCTCCAGAACTACTTCCGCCTCTACGAGAAGCTGGCCGGCATGACCGGTACGGCCAAGACCGAGGAGAAGGAGTTCGTCGAGATCTACGGGCTGAACGTGGTCGAGATCCCGACCAACGTGCCTGTCGCCCGCGACGACAACAACGACTTCATCTTCAAGACGGAGGAAGCGAAGTTCGACGCCGTGATCGATGACATCGTCGAGCGGCACGAGAAGGGCCAGCCGGTCCTCGTCGGCACGATCGCGGTCGAGAAGTCCGAGTACCTCTCGCAGCTCCTGCAGCGACGCGGGATCCCCCACAACGTCCTGAACGCGAAAGAGCACGAGCGCGAGAGCGAGATCATCAAGGACGCCGGCCAGCCGCACGCAGTCACGATCGCCACGAACATGGCCGGTCGCGGCGTCGACATCAAGCTGGGGGAGGGCATTACCGAGCTCGGCGGTCTCTACGTTCTCGGCACCGAGCGCCACGAGGCACGGCGCATCGACAACCAGCTGCGAGGCCGTTCAGGCCGTCAGGGCGATCCCGGCGACACCCGCTTCTACCTGTCCGGCCAGGACGATCTCGTCCGCCTGTTCGCGGGCGACCGGATCCACAACATCATGGAGCGCTTCAAGGTGCCCGACGACCAGCCGATGGAGGCGGGCATCCTCTCGCGCCAAATCGAGAACGCGCAGAAGAAGGTCGAGGAGCAGAACTTCGTCGCGCGGAAGAACGTGCTCAAGTACGACGACGTCCTCAACAAGCAGCGCACGGTCATCTACGACCAGCGCCGGCGCGTGCTCGAGGGTCAGGATCTCTCCGAGGAGGTGCGCGCCTGGGTCGACGAAGTGATCGGGGGCATCGTCGGCCACTTCACCGAGAGCGACTACGCCGAGGAGTGGGACCTCGAAGGCCTGGTCAAGGCGATGGACGCCACCTACGTCCAGCCTGCCGACGAGCCGATCACGGTCGACGAGCTCCGCGAGGACGTCGGCTCGCTGACACGGGAGACGCTGATCGAGGACTTCACCGAGGAGGCGCAGGAGCGGTACGCGGCCAAGGAAGAGGAGCTTGGCTCTGAGCTGATGCGCGAGCTCGAGCGCTTCATCATCCTCCAGGTCGTCGACACGCGCTGGCGTGAGCACCTGGAGAACATGGACTACCTCCGCGAGGGCGTGCACCTCCGTGCGATGGCGCAGAAGGACCCGCTCGTCGAGTACACCGCCGAAGGACACGTGATGTTCGAGGAGTTGAACGGTTCGATCCGCGAAGAGGTCGTCAACCACCTCTTCCACGCGCAGCTCGAGCCACAGGACGCCGACGAGCTGCAGCGGCTGCAGGAGGCGCAGGCCGCCGAGGCCGCCGCGCTCGCGTACGAGCACGACCAGATCGCCGGCGCGCAGGCGATCGTTTCGGCCGCAGCGGGCGACGGCAACGGAGCCGCGGTCACCGCCGGCAGCCTGTTGGCCGGCGGCGGCTCGGTCGCGACGGCAACACGCACGGTAGCGCCGCGAGACAAGATCGGCCGCAACGACCCCTGCTGGTGCGGGAGCGGCAAGAAGTACAAGAAGTGCCACGGCGCTTAGCCGGATCGGACAACGCCCTTTCGCCTCTCGCTACCATCGAC
>DATFXK010000072.1:0-5742 GCA_035316005.1 Acidimicrobiia bacterium
GATCAAGGCGAGCGACGTGACCCTCGGGACCACCGACTACGAGATACGCATCGAGGTCGGCGCGCACAAGCTCACGCTGCTGAAGCTCGGCCAGCCGGTCCTCCAGTCCGGTGTCGTGGTGGGCGCGGACAAGACACCGACACCGCCGGGCACGTTCTACGTCACCGACCCGCACGACCTGCACAGCCAGCCGAACGCGGGTTACGGCGTGTTCGCGCTCGGCATCTCCGGCTTCTCGAACGTGCTGACGTCGTTCAAGGGCGGGCCGGGCCAGCTCGCCGTGCACGGCACCAACAACCCGGCCCAGGTCGGCCAGAACATCTCGAACGGCTGCGTCCGCGTACCGAACGACATCATCGAGCAGATCGCCGCCCAAGCCCAGCTCGGAACGCCCGTCACGATCGTCGCGTAGATCAGAAGTCGACGAAGTCGTCGAAGCGCCGCGTGTCGGGCGCGGTCGACGTGCGCAGGACGGCCCACTGATGAAACGAGTCGGATTCCGACAGCTGCTCCGCCGTCCATCCGAGGTTCGTCACGAAGAACGACGCCGCCCGCGCGACCGCAGGCAGTTGGTAGTCGTCGACGAAGACGATCCCGCCGGGACGGACGAGCCGCCCGAGGTAGGTGAGGTCGAGGAAGATGCCGTCGAAGCGGTGGTTCCCGTCGACGAAGGCGAGATCGAAACGCCGGCCTTCGCCGAGGAAGCGCGGGAGCACGATCTGGGACTCCTCGGCGTGGAACTCCACCATGTCGGCCACTCCCGTCTCGTCGAGGAACTGGAGCCCGCAGTCGGCGAACCGGGTGGTCTGGTGCGGGTCGATGGCGACGTATCGCGCGTCCTCGGCCCCGTTCGCCAGCAGTCCTTCGCACGCGTACAACGCCGAGATGCCGTACCCGAGGCCCACCTCGATCGTGTGTGCGGCGCCTTCCCGGATCACCCAACTCGCCAGCGCGTCGCCTTCGGCCGCGCTGGCCGCCACCGGGAACAACGTGTGCACCGATCCGTCCGCCCGCGCGACAGCGGTTCCGTTGCGCACGAGTCGATCGATGACCTGCCGCACTCTCGGCCGTGCCGTCACCGCGCGGCGGCGAACTCCCGGACCAGCTCGGCGAGCTCGGCCGGCTTCTCGAAGGGGAGCCAGTGGGCGGCCCCGTCGATCACTTCGAGGCGCGCGTTCGGGATCTCCGCCGCGAACGTGTCCGCGTACACGGGCGGCACGAGCCCGTCCCGGGCGCCGGCGACGACGAGCGTCGGCGAGGTGATGCGGCGCAGCCGGCCGCGCAGCTTCGGGTTGTGGAGATAGGGGTCCCAGCCGAGCTTGGCCGTGGCGCTGATCGCCTTCCACATCGGCAGCACCATCTCGATCGGGATCTCGACCTGCCGGCCGACGTCGCCGGTGAACTCGGACATCGCGTGCATCGCCTGCGCGATCGGGTGCGACTGGTCGGCGAAGAGCATCTCGGCGAGCTCGGCCGGGGTGCGCCCGAACATCTCGGCGATCGGCTCGCCGTCGATGTGAATGCCGACCGGGTTGACGAGCACCATCTTCCCGACCCGCTCGGGGTAGCGGGTGGCGAGCTCCATCGCCATCCAGCCGCCCAACGAGAGCCCGACGACGAACGGCGCGTCGAGGCCGAGCAGCTCCCACATGTCGAGCAGGTGGAAGACGGCGTCCTCCATGTCGTCGATCTCGTCGATGCCCTCGGACTCGCCGAAGCCGGGGAACACCGGCACCGTCACCGCGAACGAGTCGGCGAGCTCCTCGAGGGCGGGGTTCGTCGGCTCGCCGCCGGCGGAGTGCAGGTAGACGAGGGGGTCTCCTTCACCGGCGCGGAAGACCTGGATCTTGCCGATGGGCGCGTCGACGCGTTCCTCGGTGAGCGTCTGCGGCATCGGGCTACGCCACCGCCGCCTGCGGCCGGTACACCGGCTTGCCCTCCGGGAACTCGGACCGCAGCTTCGGAATCACCTGCTCGGCGAACAGCGCCATGTTCTTGCGCGTCAGGTGGTCGGGCAGGCTGCCGAGCTGGAACAGGCCCAGCAGGTTGCCGGTCCCGAGCGCGCTCAGCGCGTCGACGAGCTGCTCGGTGACGGTCTCGGGCGAGCCCACGATCGCGTAACGACCGTCCACGATCTGGTCCCACGTCTCGACGTTGAGCATGAACGTCCCCGCCGACTTGAGGATGCTCGCCAGCGAACGCACCGAGGTGTACCCGGGCGGCTGGATCGTGATCCCGGGCAGGAGACGCTTCACGAAGTACCAGAGGTGCTCCTCGTACTCCCGGCGGGCCTGCTCGTCGGTTTCGGCCACGTAGATCGGCACCAGCCACCCCGCCTGCAACGGGTCGGCTTCGTAGCTCTCGGCCTCGCACGCGTCGCGGAACATCGAGAAGTACCGCTTGAACACGTCGAGGTGGAAGTAGGGGATGCCCATGTAGGCGTACCGATGGCGGGCGACGAACTCCATCGTCTCGATCGATCCCGCGCCCGGGATCCAGATCTCCGGGTGGGGCTGCTGGATCGGACGGGGCCACGGGTTCACGTAGCGGATGCGGTAGTGCTTGCTCACCCACTCGAAGGGCCCCGGTGTCGTCCACGCCTTCGTGATGAGGTCGTGCGCCTCCTGGAAGCGCTCACGAGCGTGCGCCGGGTTGACGGAGAACGAATAGTACTCGGGCCCGCCGCCGACGACCATGCCGGCGATGAGCCGGCCGCCGCTGACCACGTCGATCATGGCGAACTCCTCGGCGACCCGGGTGGGCGGGTCGTAGAGCGGCAGCGCGTTCCCGACGACCGCGATCCGGATCCGCTCCGTCTGGCGGGCCAGGATCGACGCGATGAGGTTCGGGGACGGCATGTTGCCGTAGGCGTTCTGGTGGTGCTCGTTCACACAGACGCCGTCGAACCCGACCTCCTCGGCGTAGACCAGCTCGTCGAGGTACGTGTTGTAGAGCTCGTGGCCCACCTGCGGGTCGTACAGCTCGTTCGGGCACGTCACCCAGGCGGGGCCGTCGTAGGCGGGCGACAGCTGCGTGTAGGGCATCAGATGGAACGAGAAGAACCGCACGTCCGTCCCCCCGGGCCGGCTCCTGGATCCGCGGTCACCCTATTACCCTTGACCGGACGGTCAAGTTTCGGCGGGCGCGTCGACGGGCATCCGTGCCCAGAGCGCCACCGGCACCGGACGACCCACCGGCGCCGGTACGATGCGCACTTCCGAGCGACATGAGGAGCAAGCCCTGAGGCAGGTTTTCCGTCCCCCCGTCCTCGTCTCGTTGGTGGTCGCGGCGCTCCTCGTGTCGGGCTTCTCGGTCGCCGGTTCGGCGCTGCGCGCCGACAACGCCTCCCCGCACGCCCAGCGCGCCGAGCCCACCACGACCACCGCCGCACCGACGACGACCAGGGCACCGGCACCGCCGACGACCGCCCCGCCGCCGCCTACGACGATCATCCAGCCGCCGTGGGTGACGCTGCCGCCAGTGCCGGGCGGTTCGGTGGGGCCGGGATCGCAGGGGCCCGAGATCCAGGCGTACGAGCAGCGCCTGGCCGACCTGCACTTCGACCCGGGCCCGGTCGACGGCGTCTACGACCAGAAGACGGTCTACGCCGTCCAGGGCCTGCAGAAGCTCGGCGGGTCGAACCCGACCGGCCGCCTCACCGACGGGGACGTGTTCGGGTTGAGCTTCTTCCAGTACAAGCAGCCGCTCGCCGCGAACCCGGAGCCGAACCGGACCGAGATCGACATCACCTCGCAGACGCTGACGTTGTACGAGAACTACCAGCCGAAGCTGCTCACCACGATGTCGTCGGGTTCGGGCGAGAACTACTGCTACGACACGCCGCGCGAGAACCCGACGCAGCACGTGTGCGAGGACGCCACCACGCCGTCGGGTGACTACAGCTACTACGAGTTCCGTCCCGGATGGGACAAGTCACCGCTCGGCCAGCTGTACAACCCGTACTACTTCAACAAGGGGATCGCGGTGCACGGCTACGAGTCGGTGCCGACCACGCCGGCGTCCCACGGCTGCGTGCGCATCCCGATGCACATCTCCGAGTACTTCCACAACCTCGTGAACCGGGGCGACCCCGTGCACGTCTTCGGCGGCAAGCCCGCCAACGTGACGTCGTCGACGCCGCTGTGATCAGGGCGTGACGGTGACCGAAACCCCAGGACCCGGGGATTCCGTGTTCGCGCTGTCGTCGGTAGCGCGCGTGCGGATCGTCACGGTGCCCGTGGCGGCCGGCGTCCACGTGTAGGACCACTGCTCCCGACCGTTCGCGGGGTTCCACGTCTGACCGCCGTCGGTCGAGATCTCGACGGCGCCGACGACGCCGCCTCCCGCATCCGCGGCGGTGCCCGAGATCGTCACGGGCTGGTTGACGTGCGCAGCAGGCACCGGGTTGATCGCCGACGTCGGCGGGGTGCCGTCACTCGACGCACTCGCGGCCACGAGCCCCGGCTGGAGCGTGGCCGGTTGCGCGCCCAGGTCCGCGAGGATGTTCACCGTGGCTTGTCGCATCCGGGTGTCGGTCGGTGTCGCCTCACCGTCGTGATTGGCGTCGAGACCCCATGCCCACTGCATCGTCGCCGTGTTGAAGACGAGTGCGCCGCTCGGGGCCCGGTACAGGGTCATGTGATGGGTAGGGGGCCCCAAGGCCAGAGCCCGCACGCCTCCCGACGGGGGCGGCTGAGGCGGAGGATCGGCCCCGACCTCGAGCGGTCCGACGGTGGGCGCGGTCGTCGTCGAGAGCTGCACGAGCCCGGGGGGACGGAACTTGGCGCCCGTTGGCGTCAGCCCGTACTGATTCTGGAAGACGCCGCCACCGCCGGTGTCGATCGCCTCGTCCCACTCGTGGCCGAGGACGGCGAACGGCAGGCTCGCCACCTGTCCCGGTGAGAGCTGCGCGATCGAGGTGTTGCGCCAGAAGCGCATCTTGCCGTCGTCGGCTGGGATGTTCATCGTCAAGTCGGAGCGCTGGGCGGTCAACGTGCCCGTCACGGCGTTCTCGGGACGTCCGCCGTCGTACGGCGGGCTGAATCTCGGATCCCGCCACAATCCGGTCCAGACCGATGACGGGTCGACCTTCTGCGCCGACTCCTTGTAGCAGACCAGCGTGCGGTTGTTGTCTTCCCATCTGGTCTTCCAGTACATGGTGTTCCCCGCGAAGAACGCCATGTTGACCCCGTGAGCGATCGCGGCCTCGACGTTCGCTCGCTGGCCGCTTGTCCAGTACTCGTCGTGGGCCGACGAGGTGAACAGCTTGTGTTGCTGAATGAGGTTGGGCCGCAGCTCGGTGTCGACGCCCGTGAAGTAGCTCACGTTGTAACCGTTCGACTCCAGCCAGCGCACCATCGGGTATTCGGCGCCGAAGATCCAGACGTTGCCGTTGCCGATGTCACGATTGACGAATGGCCGGTTGTAACTGACCTTCGGCGCGCCCGCTTCGGCACCACCGCCGCCCTGGTAGAAGCTGTAGCCCCCGTAGTTGTTGTACGCCTCCCAGGTGTTGTCCGAGGTCTTGTACAGGACGTCGGATGAACTGGAGTCGTCCCGCACGATGAAGAACACGTGACTGGCGCCGATCTGACCCGAATCGCGAACCAGCTTGGCGAAATAGATCCCGGAAGCAGCATTGGCGGGAACCGCCCACTGCGCAGACTCGGCCCAGTTGCCGCAGTCGACCAGGTTGACGCCCGGTGTGAAGTTGCACGCCGGCTGACTTTGCGGCAAGGCGGC
>DATFXK010000073.1:0-14837 GCA_035316005.1 Acidimicrobiia bacterium
GCAGAGCTGTGCAGCAGGCGAGGTGTCGTGCCCCATTCGAGGTCGCCGCGGACGCTCGTCTCGCTCACCGACGCTCACCTCCGCTCGACCTGACGGCCCGTCAGGCTACCGCCGCCGGCGTCGGGAACGCCCGTGAGCGACGGGCTGCTGCTGCGAACGGTGCCGGCTGACGGCGTCGTGACGTTGACCCTCAACCGTCCCGACAAGAAGAACGCGTTGTCCATCGCGTTACGTGACGAGGTGTCGGACGCCCTCGACGACCTCGCCGGCGACGAGGCGGTGAAGACGGTGGTGATCACCGGCGCCGGCAACGTCTTCAGCGCCGGCTTCGACCTGCGTGAGTTCCAGGAGCCCGAGCTGACCGACCGGCTGTGGGCGTCGAGCGACCGGTTCCACTCCACGGTGCTCCGCTTTCCGCTACCGATCGTCGCCGCGGTGAACGGCCCCGCCATCGCGGGCGGCTTCGACCTCGCGGTCATGTCCGATCTGCGGATCGCGGCCGAGACGGCGCGGTTCTCGCACCCCGAGATCGAGTTCGGAGACGTCGTCTACGGCCCGCTGCACGACCTCGTGGGCGGCGGCATCGCCCGCGAGCTCTGCTTCACCGGCCGTGTCGTGGAGGCGCACGAGGCGAAGGCGCTCGGGCTCGTCTCGAGCGTGGTCCCGGTCGACGGGCTCGCGGACGAGGTGGCGCGCTTCACGGCCATGATCGGCCGGGCGCCCCGCGAGGTGATCCTGAGAACGAAGGCCAAGGCGGTCCGCCGGGCGCACGTGGTCGAGCCCAACACGCTCGATCTGTGACGCGGTGCAATAACACCTGCGCCGCCGATGCCGCGTGGGTGAGGATGAGGCGATGGGCGACCTCTCCGTCGACACCGCGGTCGAAGGCGGCGACGGTCGCTACCGCGCGCACCTCTCCCGTGATTGGGAGATCTGGGGGCCCAACGGCGGCTACTTGGCGGTCATCGCACTGCGCGCCGCCGGCGCGCACACGCCGCTCCGGCGTCCGGCCACGTTCTCGTGCCACTACCTGGGTGTCGCCGAGTTCGACGACGTCGACCTCGACGTCCGCACGATCCGGAGCTCGCGCCGGACGGCATCGGTCGCGGTGTCGATGACCCAGCACGGCGCGCCGATCCTCGAGGCGCAGGCGTGGATCGTGGGTGACGTCGACGGGCTCGAGCACGACGCCGCGCCCATGCCCGACGTCGCGCCACCCGACGACCTCCCCAACGTCGACGAGCTGGTCGCGGACGAGGAACGGGGTCCGTATCACGCGTTCTGGAGCAACTTCGAGGAGCGGCCGTTGTCGTGGCTGCCGCGAGCGGAGTGGGAGTCGCGCGAGCCCGGCGAGCCGAGCGTTCGATCCTGGTTCCGCTACGCGCCACGCGACACCTTCGACGACCCGTTCGTCGACGCCGGCCGGTCGCTGCTCCTGGTCGACACGATGGGATGGCCCGCTGCCGTGCGCGCGTACACGAGCGACCTGCCGTTCTACGCGCCGAGCCTCGACGTCACCGCCCGCTTCCACGCCGCCGCGCCCGAGTCGCCGTGGCTGCTCGTCGAGTGCAGCTCTCCGGTGGCGCGAGACGGGCTCGTCGCGAGCGCGGCGTCGGTGTGGTCCGCCGACGGGCGGCTGCTCGCCAGCGGCGGCCAGCAGATGCTGTGCCGGCCCATGAGCCTGCAGCAGGGCTGAGCAGGGCTGCGACTGGTCGCGATCACGGGATGTAGTGCTGGTGGATCACCCACCATGCGCACAGGGCCTGTCCGGCCACGGCGGCGGTGAACGCCGTGACGAGCACCCATCGTCGGGCGCGATGGAGCAGCTCGCCGGCGGCGACGAACGGCGGGAAGCACTCGTTGGCGTACCGGCCGAGCCCCACCATGCCGAGTCCGAGCGACGGCAGGAGGTACAGGACCGTGAACACGGTCCAGGCGACCGGCAGCCGCTTCCGGACGAGCCAGAGCGCGCCGAGGGCAGCGAGCGCGAGGAAGATGTGGGGGAAGACGTAGTCGTAGCGCCACGGCGCGAGCGCGAACGCCTTCACCGTGACCTCCGGCCAGCCCTCCTTCGACGAGAGGAACACGAGCGGATCGCCCGTCCAGTGGTAGCACGCCGCGCACCACAGCGCGACCGCGACGACCGAAGGCGCGCACACGAGCAGGACCCGGCGCCAGGAGCGAAGGACGAACACGAGGGCGACCGCCAGCACGATGCCGTTCGGTCTGACGAGCGCCGCCCCCGTGACGAGCACCGCCGCCGCGAGGTCATGCCGCTCGTCCACGAAGATGAACGCCCAGACCGTGGCGGCCAGCCAGATCGCCGACGGGTACACCATGGAGAACACGAACGCGCCCGGGAACAGCGCCAGTGACCACACCGCCAGACGGGCCGGGCGTGCGCTGGTGTAGCGGCGGGCGATGCGCCACACGCCGGCCAGTGCAACGAGGAAGATGAGCTGGTTCAGCACGACGACGGTGCCGCGGTCGGGCAGCCCGATCTCTCGGATCGCGTGGACCACCCCGGGGAAGCCGGGGAAGAACGGCCACCGGGTCTGCACGCCATGCACGGGCTCGGGCCCGTAGCCGAACCGCGCGATCGCGAGGTACCACTGGCCGTCCCACTTCGCGAACCCGGTGGCGCGCAGGCCGTCGTGGCCGATCGACGCCGCGCCCACGATGAGCGCTACCGAATAGACGCGGGACACGAGCCAGGGGAGCACGACCTCGCGCAACGGGAGGAGCGGCAACCGCTCGGGCGCGCGCGTCGCGCCGGTCGCCGTTCGGGTGGGAGCGTCCATCGGGGTGACGAGGGTAGGCGAGGCCCGAGGCTACGGTCGGCGCATGCGAACCAGTTTCATCGTCGCCGGGGCGGCGTTCGCGCTGGTGGCCGCTGGTTGCGGCGGGAGTGACGACAAGGCGTCGTCACCGACGACGTCGAGATCCGAGCCGACGACGACCGCAGGCGGGTCGTCGCAACTCCGGGTCGGCGATCGGGTCACGTCGAAGGGAACGCAGCTCACGGCACCGTCAAAGCCGGACACGCGCCAGATCGACCCGGAGCAGGCGTGCCGGACGTTCCTCGAGACGCCCACCGGCCGGTGTGACATCGTGATGATGGCGGGCGGCAACGCGCTCTGGACGCTCGATGCGCTCCCCGGAAACGGCCTGGGCGAGCAGGCCTGGCACCTCCGCATCCGCGTGCGTTCGACGACGATGCCCGACGGCGGCTGGGACGTCGCCCTCGCGCTGCCCGAGAGCCCGGAGCCCTTGTTCGCCGACGTGGCGGTGAAGGCTGCCGACGTGACCGGCGACGGCCGGCCCGAGCTGCTCGTGGGCTACAGGTCGGCCGGCACGGGGCAGTTCGAGGCCTACGACGTGGTCACGTTCGAGCAAGGGAAGTCGCTCGAGGTCGCCGCCCATCGGGAGCAGCTGCACAAGGGCTCGGTCGCGCTCGAGGGCTCGACCATCGTGGACTACTCGGCCGACGAGTCCTCGCCGGAGTGCTGTCCCACGACGACGCGCCGGACCGCGATCGCGTTCGACAACGGTGTCTTCCGGGTGACGGAGGCGGCCGACGTACCGATCGACCAGCAGCCGGCGGACGTGTTCGCGGGCTGATGGTCGCCGTCGAAAGCTCCGGCTCCTGCGGCGCGCCGGCAAAGCCGGCGCTGCCGCGAGCTAGTCGCGCGGCGGGTCGAGGCGCCGGCGGACCTCGTCCATCCGGTCGTCGACCTTCTCGACGCCCTCGGTCCGCTCGGCGAGCTTGACGGCGACGTCGCGCACCTCGGGGTCGACGATGCCCTTGAGCACCGCGACGTGGTCGCGCACCAGCACCTCGAGACCGGGTGCACGCCGGGTCCGCCGATCGCCGTGGAGGGCGATGCGCAGGCGTGCCTCCGTCGCCACGTCGTCCGTGTTGCCCGACACGAGGCTCTGCGCCGAGCGGACGCCGAAGGCGGCCCAGTCGATGACGTCGTCGCGGTTCCGCCACGCCCACAGCGCGATCGCGGAGCCGCTCAGCGGCAGGTAGCGCTTGAGGATGCTCGAGACGCCCACGCGCTCAGGCTACCGGCCCGACTCATCGGGGATGCGCGCCCGCGCTCCTGCGTCGCATCCCCCGGTAGCCTCGCCGGTCACCATGCCACTCGACCTCTCCCAGCTGGTCGCGCCCGATCACACCGCGCTCGTGCTGCAGGAGGTGCAGAACGGCGTCGTCGGCAAGGAGTCGGCCTTGCCGATGCTGGCGGCCGAGGCGGCCAAGGCCGGCGTCGTGCCACGCTGTGCCGAGCTCGCCCGCGCCGCACGCGGCGCCGGCATCCCCGTTGTGCACTGCACGGCGGAGACCCGCGCCGACCGCAAGGGCGCCAACCGCAACGCCCGGCTGTTCATGGGCGCGCAGAAGTCCCCCGTCCAGCTCACGCCGGGCTCGGCCGCGGTCCGGCCTCCGGACGAGATCGGGGTCGACCCCGGCGACCTGGTGCTCCCGCGGCACCACGGCCTCGGCCCGATGACCGGCACCGAGCTCGATCCGATCCTCCGCAACCTCGGGGTGACGACGATCGTGGGCGTCGGGGTGTCGGTGAACGTCGGGATGACGAACTTCGCCTTCGACGCCGTGAACCGCGGGTACCAGTTCGTGATGCCGCGCGACGCCGTCGCCGGCATCCCCGCCGAATATGCGGAAGCCGTACTCGAGAACACCCTCAGTCTGGTCGCGACGTTGACGACGACGGTAGAAGTCGCCGCGGCATGGCGCGCGTAGCATCCGCCGCATGACGGACACACCGTGGCTCGGTGACGCGTGCTCACTCGTCGACGCGTTCCGATCCGGCGAGCGCACGCCGGCCGAGGAGCTCGACGCGACGCTCGTGGCGATCGAGGCCTCCGAGCTCAACGCGTTCTCGCACCTCGACGTCGAGGCCGCGCGCGACGCCGCCACTCGCGCCGACGTGAGCACGCCGTTCGGCGGTGTGCCCGTCGGCGTCAAGGAGCTGGACTCCGTCGCCGGCTGGCCGTACACGCAGGCGAGCGTGCCGCTGAAGGACCAGGTGGCCACCCACGACTCGGAGCTCGTGCACCGCTTGCGCGACGCGGGCGCGGTGCTCGTCGGCCTCACGACGTCGAGCGAGTTCGGCGGAGTGAACCTCACGCGCACGAATCTCAACGGCGTCACCCGCAACCCGTGGGACCTCGCGCACACCCCCGGCGGCTCGACGGGCGGAGGAGCGGCGGCCGTCTCCGGTGGGCTCGTCACCGTCGGCACCGGCGGCGACGGTGGGGGGTCGCTGCGCATCCCGGCCGGGTTCACCGGCTTGTTCGGGCTGAAGTGCACGTACGGTCGGATCCCGAAGAGCCCGGAGATGATGGTCGGTTCCCTGACCGCCGTGCTCGGGTGCGTCTCCCGCTCGGTGCGCGACACGGCGCGGTTCGTCGACGTGACGAACGGGTTCGACCATCGCGACCCGTACAGCCTGTCGCGCGTCGACGGATGGGAGGCCGGTCTCGGCACGCGCGAGCTGCGCGGCAAGCGGGCGGTGATCGCGCCCGACCTCGGCATCGCCGTCGTGCACCCCGAGGTCGCGGAGATGGTCGTGACCCACGGCGAGGCGCTGGCCCGTGACGCCGGGCTCGAGCTCGTCGACGTGCCGGTCAAGCTGCCCGAGCTCGGATACGAGTGGGCGTTGTCGGGATTGTCCGAGGTGCTCGCGTTGCTGGGTGACCACTATCCCGAGTGCGAGCCTGATCTCACCCTCGAGATCGGCTTCGGGCTCAAGCTCGCAACCGAGGTGTACAACCTCGAAGCGCGCGCCCGCATCGAGAACCGCCGCACCGCGATGAACGAGGCGATGGCGGAGATCCTCGACGACGTCGACTTCGTGATCGCGGCCGCCAACCCGGACGTCGCCTTCGCGGCCGAAGGGCCGCTGCCCACCAAGGTCGGCGATCAGCAGGCGGAGCTCGGCAACAACGGCGCGCTGACGATTCCCGCCAACGTGTTCGGCAACCCGGCGTGCTCGATCCCGATCGGCACCACCCGTGGCCTCCCGGTCGGCCTGCAGGTCATCGGCCGCCACTTCGAGGAGCCGCTCCTCCTCGAGCTCGCGCTCACCGCCGAGCGCGAGCGCCCCTGGCCCCTCGTCGCGCCGGGCTCGCCCGTGTAGCTAGCGGATGTACTCGCCCGCGTTCACGAGCAGGGACTGGCCGGTGACCATGCGGGCGCGGTCGGAGGCGAAGAACACCACGACCTCGGCGACGTCGCCGTCGCTGGGGATCTCGCCCAGCGGCATCTTCTCCGTGATCCCGCTCACGACCGTCTCCGGCTCGACGTTCTGGGCCTTCGACGTCATGTCGACGTACATCTCGACGGGCGGGCCCCACATCCACGACGGGACCACCGTGTTGACACGGATCCGGTAGGGACCGAGCTCGCGCGCCAGGTGCGCGACCGCACCGAGGATGGCCGCCTTCGACGCCGCGTAGGCGGCCTGCGGGAGCTGGGACCAGAACATGGCCTGGCTGCCGATGAACACGATCGACCCGCCCCGTTCCTTCATCGAAGGGATGACGGCCTGCGTCATCTGCATGGTCCCGAAGAGGTTGACCTCCAGCGCCTGGCGCCAGCTCTTCCAGTCGGCCTCTTCGAGCCCGCCGAAGACGGCATCGAGAGCGGCGCAGTTCACCAACGCGTCGATCCGTCCGAAGCGGTCGACCGCGGTGGCCGCAAGTCGCTCGCACTGCGCGGCGTCGGTGATGTCGGTGACCTCCCACGCCACGCACTCGCCGGTCGGATCGATCTCGGCGGCCGCCTTCTCGAGGTTCGCTTCGGTGCGCGCGCCCAGCGCGACATTGGCGCCCTCGCGCCCGGCCGCGACGGCGATCTCCCGGCCGAGGCCGGAGCCGACGCCCGAGACGACCATCGTCTTGCCCTCGAGGATCATCACGTCTTCCTTCCTGTCCGGTCGGACCGTACTCGGCGCCCGGGTGGAGCCGGGCGCTAAGTTCACGACGGCCGTCCGCGACCGCAGGGAGTCACGATGAGCACGACGCCACCGCCGTCCGAGCCCGCGGTCGAGGTCGGGACCGTCGACGTCCGCCGGAGCTGGCCATGGGTGCTGGCGCTCGGGATCCTGTCCCTGATCGCCGGCGTCATCACGCTGGTGTGGCCGAGCGTCACCGTGTACGCGCTGGTGTTCGTGCTGGGCGTGTTCCTCATCGTCGCCGGCGGTGCCGAGATCGGCTGGTCGATCGCCGAGCGGCATACCGATGGGTGGGGCTTCATCCTGTTCCGCGGCATCGTCGATCTCATCGCGGGCATCGTCGTCCTCGCGTGGCCCGACGTGACCGCGCTCGTGCTCGCGCTCCTGCTGGCGGCGTGGCTGTTCGTCTACGCCGCGATGTCGCTCTGGTACGCGTACCGGCACCGGGGCGAACGCCCGCACAACGGCCACTTCGTGGCCAAGGGCATCGCCGCCCTCGTCGTCGCCGTGATCACGGTCGCGTGGCCGGGCATCACCATCCTGGTCGTGGCGCTCGCTATCGGCTTCATGCTGCTCTTCTGGGGTGCGGTGCTGACGCGCTTCGCGTTCGTCCTGCGCAGACAACCGGCGGCGTGAGCCGTCGCGCCCTCGTCACGCTGCTCCTCGTGGCAGCGGGCTTGCTGCTCCCGTTCGCGCTCGTCGGCCTGTGGACCCAGCAGGTGCTGCTCGATCGCGAGCGCTTCACCAATCTCTCGGACGACCTGCTCGATCGGCAAGCGGTGCGTCAGGGCATCGCCGACGCGGTGCTCTCCAACACGAACCAACCCGTCCCGACTGCGGCGGAGCCGGCGATCAGGGCGGGCATCAGCGCCGCGCTGACCACACCCGCCTACCGAGCCGCGTTCAAGCAGTCCCTCGGCGACGTCCACGACCAGCTCACCTCGGGGAACGACACGATCACGCTCGACGTCACCCCGGGCGTGAACCTCGCTCGTTCGCAGAACCCGCGGGTCGCTGCCGCCCTCCGCGGCGTCCAGGTACAGCCCATCGTGATCGCCCGCCGCAGCGAGGTCCCCGTCCTCTGGGGCGCCGTCGACGGCGCCCAACGCATCGCGTTGCTCACACCTCTCGTCGTGCTCGCACTGCTCGCCCTCGCCGTCGCCTTCTCCGAGCGGCGGTGGCGGGCCCTCGGGATCGCCGGCGCCGTCGTGGCAGGCGTGTCACTCCTGTTCCTCGGGCTCATGGCGCTGGCCAAGCAGCTCGTGGGGCGCACACTCGACCAGTTCGCGAGTCGCGACGCGTTCGACGCCGCTTGGGACGTCATCGCTCGCAGCCTCGCCAACAGCACGCTCATCATCGTGATCGGCGCGCTCGTCGTCGCCGCCGGCGGCTTCGTGATCGACCAGATCCTCACGCGCCGGCCGGAGCCCGAGCCGGCCCATCTGACGGGGCGTCAGGTCTAAGCTCATCCGGGCGGCGACCAAGGGGAACTCGATGTCCGACATCCCGAAGATCATCTCGGTGGACGACCACGTCGTGGAGCCGGCCGACGTGTGGCAGACGCGTCTCCCGACGAAGTACCTGGACGTCGGTCCCCGCGTCGAGCGGGCGCCGCTGGGGGAGATGACGTTCGTCGGCGGCAACTTCTCGTACGCCAAGGGCGAGGGCAACCCGTGCGACTGGTGGCACTACGAGGACAAGAAGATCCCCCAGACGCGCCTCAGCGCGGCGGTCGGCTTCGACCGCGACGAGGTCAAGATCACCGCCATCACGTACGAGGAGATGCGCCCGGGCTGCTACGACCCGAAGGCGCGCCTCGAGGACATGGACGTGAACTGGGTCGAGGCGTCGCTCTCGTTTCCGACGTTCCCGCGTTTTTGCGGGCAGACGTTCATGGAGGCGAAGGACAAGGAGCTCTCGGACCTCTGCGTGAAGGCGTACAACGACTGGATGTTCGACGAGTGGTGTGCAGGCTCGGGCGGGCGGCTGATCCCGCTGCCGATCATCCAGCTGTGGGACTCGCAGCTCGCCGGCGAGGAGATCCGGCGCAACGCGGCGCGCGGCGGCCACGCCGTTGCGTTCACCGAGATCCCGCCGTTCCTCGGGCTGCCGTCGATCCACGATCCCGACGGCTACTGGGACCCGTTCTTCCAGGCCTGCGCGGAGACGGGCACGGTCGTGTGCATGCACATCGGGTCTTCGTCGAAGATGCCGTCGACGTCGAAGGACGCCCCGCCGGCCGTGGGCTCGACGCTCACGTACATGAACGCGGCGATGTCGCTGACCGACTTCCTGATGTCAGGCGTGTTCGAGAAGTTCCCCGACCTCGTCATCGCGTACTCCGAGGGGCAGATCGGCTGGATCCCCTACGTGCTCGAACGCGCCGACGCCGTCTGGGACCACAACCGCGCCTGGGGCGGCGTCGCCGACAAGGTGAAGAAGCCGCCGAGCCAGTACTACCGGGAGCACGTGTACGGCTGCTTCTTCGACGACCCGCACGGCCTTCGGTCCCTCGAGGACATGGGCGTCGACACGATCACGTTCGAGACGGACTATCCGCACAGCGACTCCACCTGGCCCAACAGCAAGGAGGTCGCCGAGCGGCAGATGAAGGACCTCGACGAGGACCAGATCCAGAAGATCGTGCGCGACAACGCGATCCGGATGCTCCAGCTGGACTTCGCCTAACTGTCGCCCTCGCAAGCTCGGGCTCCTGCTCCGGCGGTCGGCAAAGCCGCCGCCTCCGCGGGCTCACGCCGAGGAGCGCTCAGTCGTACGAGATCTGCTCGTCCCAGTCGGCGGGACGCCCCTCAGGCGTCAGGTCGAAGAAGTTCCAGAGCGGCTCGAGCGTCCCCACGTGGCGCGGCTCCTGACCCGGCTCGGTCGGCGCGAACAGGAGCTCCGAGCCCCAGAAGTGGCGGATCACGTCGCCGTCGCGGTGGAACACGTTGAGCATCGGCATCTGGTCGCCCTCGTCGGTCTCGGCGAGGTAGTCGTGGTTGTAGGTGTTGCCGGCCGAGGAGAGGACTCGCAGGCGGCGCCAGCCGCGCTCGTCCGCCCAGCCGGCGACACGCTCGATCGCTGTCTTGGCCACGACGGCGAAGTTCATGTTCTGGCTGACGTGCTCCGCCGCCCCGTCGAGCTGGTCGAGGAGCGCCGTGCACGACGGGCAGGGGCCTTCGTCGAGCGGCAGCCGCCCGGTCGCGCCGCCCACCGGTCCCGGCCGATCGTCACGACGGTCGCGCGGGAACATCATGCTGTAGATGGCGAGCGAGTCCCGCCCCGGCGCGAACAGCTCCGAGAGGCGCACGTCGGTGGGGGTCGCGTCGGCGCCGAGCGCGCGGAAGACGTAGTCCTGCGGCACCACGCCGCCAGGCGGCAGGGCACGACGCGCCGCCGCCACCGCCTCCATCTCGTGGCGGAGCCGCATCTCGTGTTCGAGCAGTGCGTCACGGGCCGCCCGGTACTCCGGCGATTCTCCTGGGTAGCTGGCCATGACTGGTTGGACCCGGACGAGGCCCCGGACTCATCGCTCGGGCGAGCGTCGGCTCGGTGCTCGATTCAGCATGTCCGATCCGCCAAGGTCGCGAGGGCGGCGGCGAGGCGATCGCGGATGGCCGAGTCGGCGACGAGCCCGTCGTCGCCGAGAGCAGCCGGTGCGATCGGGATGTCGACGCACGCATCCTCGACGATCTCCGCGTGGGCGTACCCGAGCACGGTTCGTAACGAGGCGACGCCGTCCGCCGCGCCGCGCGGCGACGGGTTGATCCACGCGACGGGCTTCTCGTAGATCGAGCCGGTCTGGGCATCGCCGATCGCCCAGTCCAACAGGTTCTTGAACGAGCCGGGAAGCGCTCCCGCGTACTCCGGCGTCGAGAACAGCACGGCACCGGCGGCGCCGATGGTGGTCCGCAAGTCGGCGACGGCCGGATGAAGCGGATCGAGGTCATCGTCGGGATTGAAGTGGGGGAGGTCCGCAACGTGTTCGTAGAGGATCGCCTCGACATGGTCCGGTGCCATGGCGAGGACGGTTCGGAGCGCGGCCGTGTTGATCGAACGGCTACGCAAGCTCCCGGACACGAGCAGGATCCGGCACGGTCCGGGCATGAACCCTTCAACCGTTGCGGCTGCGCGGAGCTTCCTTCCTCACTTCTTCGGCGCCATCACCAACACGGTGCCCTGGGCGAGGCAGACCGGGCGGCCGTCGTTGTCGACCTCGATCCGCACGACGGCGGTGCGCTTCGTGAGCGACACGATCTGCGCCGACGCCGACAGGATGCCGCCCGTGACGGGCGCAAGGTAGTTGAGCTTGAACTCGGTGGTCGCCGCCCACGCGCCCGGCGGGATCACCGGGTAGCAGACCGTGCCGAGCACGTGATCGCACAGCGCCGCCAGCACGCCGCCGTGCAGGTTGCCGAACGGGTTGAGCAGGTCGTCCCGCACGACGATCGCGGCCCGCATACCGCCCGGCCACGTCTCCGTGAGGCGGATGCCGAGGTACCCGGGAAGCCCCTCGTCCTTCTCGTGCGCGCGCACCAGCCCGTCGGCGACGCGCTCGTCGTACGACTCGAAGTCGGGCATCGGCTGGACCCTAGAGCAACGCCGGGGCGAGCTCCCGCCACTCGCGCATCGGGACCTCGGCGCGGCTCGGCTTGAGGACCTGCACCGCGACGTGGTCGGCGCCGGCGTCGTGGTGCGCCTGCACGCGTGCACGGATGGCGTCGGTGTCGCCCCACGCCACCAAGGTGTCGATCAGACGGTCGCTGCCGCCGTCGGCGAGATCGTCGTCCGTGATGCCGAAGCGGCGCAGGTTGCCCGTGTAGTTCGGGAGATCGCGGTAGATCGCGAAGTGCTCGCGTCCGATGCGCCGCGCTTCGGCAGGATCCGTCTCCAGCACGACGGCCTGCTCCGGCGCCAGCAGCTTGTCGGGACCGAGGATCTCGCGGGCGCGGACGGTGTGCTCGGGCGGGACGTTGTACGGGTGGGCGCCGTCGGCGCGGTCGGCGGCCAGCGCGAGCATCTTCGGGCCCAACGCTGCCAGCACGCGCGTCGGTGGCTCGGCGGGCTCGGGCGCGACGTACATCGCTGCGTCCATCACGTCGAGGTACTCGCGCATCGCCGTGAGCGGGCGCGCGTAGCTCTGACCGCGGAGGCCTTCGACCATCGGCTGGTGGCTCACTCCCAGCCCGAGGACGAACCGGCCCGGGAACGCCTCGCTGATGGTCTTCCAGCCCGCGTTCATCGACATCGGGTCGCGTCCCCAGATCTGCGCGATGCCCGTGCCGACGGCGATGCGTCCGGTGCCCCCCAGCTGCAGGGTGGCGTGGACGAGCGGGTCGCGCCCGACCGCGTCGGGGATCCAGATCGCCCTGTAGCCGAGCGTCTCGATCTCCGCCGCCAGCTCTCGGGCGCGCGCCGCCGGCTGGAGGTCGAGGACGAACGTCCAGATGCCGACGCGGCCGAGGTCCATGCGTCACCGCCGTTGGACAGTAAATGAGAACACGTTCTAGATTGAGCATCGTAGCGGGGAGAAGGCCATGAGCGTCACGACGGACGAGCGGCTCCTGATCGACGGCGACTGGATCGAGGGCGGCGACGGCGGGTACGAGATCGTCAACCCGGCGACCGAGGCGGTCGTCGGCGTCGCGCCCGAAGCGTCGGTGCAACAGGCTCAGGACGCGGCGGCGGCTGCGCGCGAGGCGTTCCAATCCTGGTCGCGCACGACGCCCGAGCATCGTGCCGAGCTGCTGAAGGCGGCCGCCGACCGCGTGCGCCAGAAGATCGAGGACCTTGTCCCGCTCGTGATCGCCGAGACCGGCTGCACGACGACGGTCGGTCGTTCGATGCAGGTTCCGGTGGCGGCGAGCCGCTTCGACCGGTACGCGGCCGGCGCGCTCGAGCCGGCGGTGATCCCGCTCCCGCCCCAGGAGATGCCGTCGACGCCGCTGGCGCCGGGCGGGCTGATGGGCGCGCTGGCGCGGCGGGCGCCGGTCGGCGTGGTCGCGTGTATCACGCCGTACAACTTCCCGATCGTGAACATGGCGGGGAAGATCGGTCCGGCGCTCGCGATGGGCAACACGGTCGTTGTACGCCCCGCGCCGCAGGACCCGCTGGCGGTCATCGAGCTCGTCGGGATCCTCGACGAGGTGGGGTTCCCGCCCGGCGTGGTCAACGTCGTGACCGGCTCGAGCCCGACGACCGGCGAGGCGCTGGTCGAGTCGCGCGACGTCGACATGATCAGCTTCACCGGTAGCACCGCGGTGGGGCTGCGCATCGCCGAGGCCGGCGGGCGCACAATGAAGCGACTGCTGCTCGAGCTGGGCGGCAAGGGCGCGTGCCTCGTGCTCGACGACGCCGACCTCGATAAGGCCGTGACCGGGGTCGGGTCGGTCTGGATGTTCCATTCGGGCCAGATCTGCACCGCGCCGACGCGCGCGATCGTGCACCGCTCGCGGTACGACGAGCTCGTCGAACGGCTGGCGAAGATGGCGGCGGTGCTGCCCGTCGGCGACCCGCTCGACTCCGGGACGGTGGTCGGACCGCTCATCACTGGTGCGCACCGCGAGCGCGTCGAGGGCTACATCAAGTCCGGCGCCGACGAAGGCGCCGACGTCGTCGCCGGTGGGGGGCGCCCGTCGCACCTCGAGCAGGGCTTCTACGTGGAGCCGACGCTCCTCGCCGGTGTCCGCAGCGACATGCGCGTAGCGCGGGAAGAGATCTTCGGGCCGGTGGTGGTCGTCGAGAGCTTCGACGACGACGAGGAAGCCATCCAACTCGCCAACGACAGCGACTTCGGGCTGTACGACTACGTCTTCACCGGAGACTCCGCGCGCGGCATGCGCGTCGCGCGTCGTCTGCGCGCCGGCAACGTCGGCATCAACACCATCCAGCGCAACCACGAGACGCCGTTCGGGGGCACGAAGCTCAGCGGGGTCGGCCGCGACGGTGGGTCGTTCGGCCTCCACGCGTACTCGGAGCTCCAGAGCATCGTCTGGCCCGGGTGAGCAAGATCGATGAGCGCGCCGTCGTGAGCGACGACGTCGTCACGGTCGTCCCCGACGGAACTCTCGTCTTCGGGATCCAGCTCCCGTCCGTGGCGCTGAGCACGATGGTGGCGGCGCCGTGGGAACGCGAGAACGGCGCCGGGGTGTCCGAGCTCGTGCAGGCCGCGCAAGCCGCCGACCGCGCCGGGTTCTTCTACGTCGCCGTGTGCGACCACGTCGCGATCCCGCGTCCGCTCGCGCCGGCGATGTCGACGACGTGGTACGAGCCGATCTCGACGCTCGGGTACCTCGCCGGCCAGACGACGCAGACGCGCCTGATGACCAACGTGTTCGTCGGTCCCTATCGCCATCCGCTCCAGACCGCGAAGGCCTTCGCCACGCTCGACACGCTGTCGGGCGGGCGGGTGATCCTCGGGATGGGCGCCGGCCACGTGGAGAAGGAGTTCGACGCCCTCGGGCTGCCGTTCGCGGAGCGGGGGAGGTTGCTCGACGACGCCGTCGACGGCGTGAAGGACGCCTGGCACGCTGAGTTCACCGGCTCGGGTGACGACGCGGTGGGCATGCGGCCCCGTCCGGTGCAACAGCCCCGCCCGCCCATCTGGATCGGCGGGTCGAGCCGCCCGGCGCTGCGGCGGGTCGCCGAGCGCGGCGACGGATGGATCCCGCAGGGAACGCCGCGCAAAAGGATGCCGGAGTCGATCGCGTACCTCCGGGAGCACCGCGACCGGGTCCGGCCCGGCGCCGAGCCCGAGATCGGCGTCATCACCGAGGCGATGTACGTCGGCGAGCCCGGCTGGGAGGTGGCCCGGGGCACGATCACGGGCCCGCCCGAGAAGCTGGCCCAGTCGATGAA
>DATFXK010000074.1:0-23125 GCA_035316005.1 Acidimicrobiia bacterium
GAACGGTCCCACCGGTCCGGTGCTGAGTGGCATCGGGTGAGGCTATCGGGGGGAGGGAATGGCCGACTACGCGCAGACGTACGGCGCGCTCCGCGGCCGGGTCGCGGACCTGGTGCGTGACGCCGACGACGACCAGCTCGAGCGACGCGTGCCGGCGGCGCCCGACTGGCGGGTGCGGGACGTCGTTGCCCATCTCAGCGGCGTGACGGCCGACATCAACGCCGGCAACCTCGACGGCGTCGCCACGGACGCGTGGACGGCACGACAGGTCGACGCCCGGCGCGACTGGAGTCTCGACCGCCTGCTCGAGGAGTGGGACACCGAGGCGGCCAAGGTCGAGGCCGTGATGGCGACGGTGCCCGAGGTGGCGATGGGCCAGATGACCATGGACGCCGCCACCCACGAGCAGGACATTCGCGGCGGGCTCGAGCGCCCCGGGGCGCGTGACTGCGACGCAGTTGCGATCGGCTTCGACTGGGGCGTCGCGCTGCTCGCGTCCATGGCCGACCAGGCGGACACGACGCTGCTGATCGAGACCGACGCGGGGAGCGCCATGGCCGGCAGCGGCGCCCGACAGGTCGGCCTGCGCGTCGAGCGGTACGAGCTGTTCCGCACGATGACCGGCCGGCGGAGCGCGGACCAGATTCGCGCGTTCGACTGGGACGGGGAGCCGGCGCCGGAGCTGCTGGTGTTCTCGATCTTCGAGCCCCGCGCCACCCCGCTCGTCGAATAGCCCTCAGGACGCCGGCGGCGGGGGGAAGAGGTCGCTCGAGTCGAGCAGCGCGCGGGCCGAGTCGAGGTCCTCGTCGAACACCATCACCCGGAACCCGTCGACCATGGCGAAGAAGGGCGCCCAGCCTTCGGCGTCGCCGTACTTCGCCATCGCTTCGATGCCGTTCGTCTCGAGCAACGCGAGGGCGGCGTCGGCCTGGAAGCGCGTCGGGAAGTTGGCAACCTCGACGATCCGGCCACCGGGGCGAGGGTCGCGCGCCATGACCTGCACGGTACCGGCCTCCGTTACCGTGACCTCGTGGCACTCCCCCGGTCGCTCGCCCCGCTGCGGCACCGATCCTTCGCGTTGTTGTGGGCGGGCGCGTTCACGTCGAACGTCGGCACTTGGATGGAGACCGTCGGCGTCGGCATCCTCGTCACGACGACCACGCACCAAGCAGGGTGGACGGGGCTCGTCGCCGCGGCCGCGTTCGTCCCCAACGCGTTCCTAGGGCCGGTGGGTGGTGCGCTGGCCGACCGCCTCCCGCGCCGGCGCGTGCTGCTGACGACGACCACCGTGCAGACGGTGCTGGCCGGGACGCTGACCCTCCTCGCCGCCACCGACAGCGCGCACCCCGGGGTCGTCGCGCTGATCGTGCTCGGGGCCGGGTGCGCGATGGCACTCGGCTTCCCCTCGTACATGGCGCTGCTGCCGGACCTCGTCCCCCGCGACGACCTGCCTGGCGCGGTGGCGTTGTCGTCGGCGCAATGGAACCTCGGCCGGGTCATCGGTCCCGCGCTCGCCGGCATCGTCATCGGCGTCGGCGGTTACGAGTGGGCGTTCGGGTTCAACACGGTGAGCTTCCTCGCCGTGATCGCCGTCGTCCTGTCGCTGCGTCTCCCACCACCCGCGCCCGTGCGAGAGAGCTCGATCTTCGCGTCGATTCGCGCCGGCGCCCGGTTCGCACGCGCCGATCCCGGGCTGCGGGTCGTGATCGCGTACATGGCGTTGAACTCGCTGCTCGCGGCGCCGTTCATCGCCCTCGTGCCCGCCGTCGCGCTGAAGGTGTTCGGTAACGGCGACTACGGGACCTCGCTGCTCGTGACGGCGCAGGGCATCGGCGCCGTGCTCATGGGCCTCGCGCTGGGCCCGCTGTTCGCGCGCTTCGGCGGCCGCCGGGTGCTGCTCGGCGTGCTCGGCGGCCTGCCGCTCGCGTTGATCGCCTACGCGGCAGCGCCCAATCTCGCCGTCGGCGTGGTGACGATCTTCGCCGTCGGCTTCCTCTATCTCGGCGCGCTCTCGAGCTTCACGACCATCGCTCAGCTGCGGGCACCGGCGGAGTTGCGCGGCCGGGTCCTGAGTCTGCTGATGGTCCTGCTCGGGACGCTCTACCCGCTCGGCAGCGTCCTGCAGGGCGCGATCGCCGACCGGATCGGCCTGCGCGCCACGACGGCGGGCGCGGGCATCCTCATGGGCGCGTCGCTGCTGTTCGTCCGGGCGCTGCGGCCCGACCTCGCCGGTGCGCTCGACGAACCGCCGGAGTCAGGTCCTGCGGAGGGCGCGGATGCTCGCGCCCGCCAGGGCGACGGACGCGACGGCTTGGACCACGATGAAGGCGCCGAACTCGTGGTGACCGGTGAGCGGGCAGGCGATGGAGTCGGCGACCAGGAAGCCGGACGCGCCGAGCGACGCGACGAGACCCCAGCGCTGGCGGACCGCGAGGCCGATGCCGGTGACGACGAGCGCGCCGAGGAACACCACGCTCATGACGGCGCCGATCCAGGCGAGCATTCCGTGCTCCGCCTGCGGCGGGGGCTCGATGAGCTGCACGACGAGGAACAGCCCGTACCACCCGGCCAGCAGTCCGTACGCCCACCCGGCTGAGACCCGGTCCCGCAACCAGAGGCGCGTCTCCTTCCTCGGCGCAGTGCGTGTCTGCTGTGCGGTGCGCGTCTCCGGGGCTTGCTCCGGCGCCTCACGAGTCTCGAGCATCCCGACCTCCTCGCTCAGGTCACCATGCTCGCGCGGTTCGGACCTCCGTGGCGCCCGGCATCGTGGACCGTCGCCGCGGGGCTCCGGTACGGTCCGAAGCCGGACGGCGACAGGAGCGATCGTGGTCATCGAGCGGGAACGACGAGGTCGGGTCGAGATCCTCGCGATCAACCGGCCCGAAGCCCGCAACGCCGTCAACGGCGACGTCGCCCGGGGCATCGAAGGTGCCCTCGACGACATCGAATCCGACGACGAGGTCTGGGCCGTCGTCGTCACCGGCCGTGGACCCGTCTTCTCGGCCGGTGCCGACCTCAAGATGGTCGCAGCCGGTCGCGGCCTCGAGCTGATGACGAAGCGGGGCGGGTTCGGCGGCATCACGCAGCGCGCGTTCCCCAAGCCCCTCATCGCCGCCGTCAACGGGCCGGCGCTGGCCGGCGGCTTCGAGATCGTGCTCTCGTGCGACCTCGTCGTGGCGGCGGACGACGCCGTCTTCGGGCTCCCGGAGGTGAAGCGGGGCCTGTTCGCGTCGGCCGGCGGCCTCGTCCGGCTGCCGAAGCGCGTGCCACTCGCGCTCGCGACCGAGGTCGCGATCACCGGCGAGCGGATCGACGCGCACCGGGCCCGCGCTCTTGGGCTCGTGAACCGGGTGGTGGCGCGCGAGAAGGTGGTCGAGGAAGCGCTCGCGCTCGCCGCCCTCATCGCCGAGAACGCGCCGGTCGCGGTGCGCAGCTCGCTCCGGATGGTGCGCGAGGCGGGCGACCTGTCCGAGGCCGACGCCTGGCGGCTGAACGCCGAGCTCGCGGCCGAGGTCGGCTCGACGAAGGACGCCATCGAGGGTGCCACCGCCTTCGCCGAGAAGCGTCCGCCCCGGTGGACCGGGAGTTGACCGCTCGATCCTGACCGCGGGAGCAGTTACTCCTAGAATCGCGGGTCATGGAGACCGGGGCGCCGGAGCTGCGGGTGGAGGAGCTGGCGGCCCGCGCCGACGTCTCCGTCGACACGATCCGCTTCTACCAGAAGCGTCGGCTGCTCCCGCCGCCCGAGCGCCGGGGCCGCATCGGCTGGTACGGCACCGAGCACGTCGAGCGCCTGGCCCGGATCAAGGACCTCCAGCGCCGCGGCTTCCCGCTGGCGGTGATCCGGCGCATCGTGTCCGGCGAGCTCGACCGGGCCGACGAGCCGCTCGCCGCCGCCGTGGCCGCCGCCGGAGACGACACCGGCGAGGAGTTCCTCACCCTCGGGGAGCTCGCGGCGCGTTCGGGTGTCCCCGAGGCGCTCATCGAGTCCGTCGTGCGCGAGGGCCTGCTCGTCCCCCGCCGACACGAAGGCGACGCCCGGTTCACGAGCGCCGACGTCGACATCGTCGCCGCCGGGTTGCGGCTGCTGGAGACGGGGCTGCCGATGCCCGAGCTCCTCGCGCTGGCGCGGCGCCATCACGACGCGACGCGCGAGACGGCCGAGGGCGCCGTCGCCATGTTCGACACCTACGTGCGCGAGCCGCTGCGCACCGCCGACCTGTCGGACGACGAGCGCGCCGACCGGCTCGTCGAGGCGTTTCGCGTCCTGCTGCCCTCGGTCACCGCGCTCGTCGCCCACCACTTCCGGCGCGTGCTGCTCGAGGTCGCCCAGGAGCACCTCGAGTCGGTCGGCGAACCGGCCGAGCTGGAGGCGGCGAACGCGGAGGCCAACCGCCGGCTCGAAGCGGTCTGGCCATGACCCGCACAGCCGCGCCGGCCCGACACGCGCGCCTCCCCGAGGGCGACGACAAGCAGCACGCGGTCGAGGCCATGTTCGACCGCATCGCGCCTCGCTACGACCGGCTCAACCGCATCATCTCGCTCGGTCAGGACCAGCGGTGGCGGCGACACACGGTCGCCGCGCTCGGCCTCTCACCAGGCGCGACGGTGCTCGACCTCGGCTGCGGCACCGGGGACCTGTGTGACGTCGTCACGGCCGACGGATACGCGGCGATCGGCGTCGACTTCTCCGCCGGCATGCTCGCCGCCGCTCACACCCGCGCGCCGCTGGCGCGGGCTGACGCCCTCGCACTGCCGGCGCCCGACGCGTCGGTGGACGGCGTCGTGAGCGGGTTCGCGTTGCGCAACTTCGTCGACCTTCCCCGCTTCTTCCGCGAGTGCGCGCGCGTGCTCCGGCCCGGAGGACGCCTCGCCGCCCTCGAGACGGGCGAGCCCGCGAGTCCGCTGCTGCGCGCAGGCCACCACCTCTGGTTCCGGCGCGTGGTGCCGCTCGTCGGCGCCCGCCTGGCCCACGACGCCGAGGCGTATCGGTACCTGCCGCGCTCGACGGCATACCTGCCCCCGCCCGGCGACCTCCTCGCCCTGGTCGAGGCGGCCGGCTTCGCCGCCGTCGAGCGGCGAACGTTCACTGCCGGCGCCGTCCAGCTCCTCACGGGTACCCGGCGATGACCGCCACGTCCACCGCCGCCGGTCGGAGCTCTGCCCTCGTCGCCCGTACGCGAATCGTCGAGCCGCCGGTTCGGCTGCTCGACGCGCTCGCGCCCGACGGGTTCGCGTGGCTGCGGGACGGAACGGGCTTCGTCACCGCGGGCGTCGTGGCGCGGGTCCCGGCCCCGCTCGCCGACCGCGTCCTCGCCGCGGTCGAGGTCGACGACGCCGTCCACGCCGCGGGAACCGGTGCGATCGCGGTGGGCGCGTTGCCGTTCGGCGACGCCGCAGGCGGCGAGCTGACGATCCCGGCGTCGGTGACCGGCATCGATGCCGACGGCCGGGCGTGGCGCACCGAGATCGGCCCCGTTCCGCCGGCGCCGCCGGCGGTCAGCCCGCTCGCGCCCGCGACCCGCTTCGACGTCGAGGGTCGCGTCTCCCGGTCGTCGTGGTCGGCCCAGGTCCGTGCCGTCCTCGACGCCATCCGGGCAAGAGAGGTGGAGAAGATCGTCCTCGCCCGCGACGTCGTCGTGCACGCCGACGCGCCGTTCGACGTGCCCGCCGTCGTCGAGCGTCTGTGTGCGACGCAGGGTGGCTGTGCCGTGTTCGCCGACGACCGCCTCGTGGGCGCGTCTCCGGAGCTGCTGGTGCGCCGGCGCGGACGCGAGGTGGTGTCGCGGCCCATGGCGGGCACGATGCCGCGCGGCGCGACCGACGACAGCGACCGCGCCGTCGAGGCCAAGCTCGCCGCATCGGCGAAGGACGGGCTCGAGCACCGCCTGGTCATCGAGGCGGTCGTGGACGGCCTGCGCGAGTGCGGCGTCGACGTCACGTCCGTGCGCGGGCCGGAGGTCGCCCGCTTGGCGACGGTTCTCCACCTCGCCACCACGATCGCCGGCACCGTGGACGAGCGGTCGGCGAGCTCCGCGCTCGACGTCGCGCTGCGGCTGCACCCGACCCCGGCCGTCGCCGGCGCGCCGCGCGACGCGGCACTGGCGATGCTGCGGCAACTCGAGTCGTTCGATCGCGGCTGCTACGCGGGCCCGGTCGGTTGGGTCGATGCCCGCGGTGACGGCGAGTGGGCGGTCGCCCTCCGGTGCGCCGAGCTCGACGGGACCACGGCACACCTCGTGGCCGGCGCCGGCGTCGTGGCCGGTTCGGATCCCGATGCCGAGTGGGCCGAGACGCAGGCCAAGTTCGAGCCGATGCTGCGCGTCCTCGTCCAGCCGTAGCGCGCCCGCCGGCGCGGCGGGGCACGGCGTGCCGAATTCTCTAAGCTCGGACGCCGCTCGCGCTGCGCCGACCTCGTCAGGAGAGACGACCGAAATGGGCCGTTCGCGAATCGCCAAGGTCGTGTCCATGGTCGCCGTCGCCGGGCTGGCGACGGCGGTGCTGGCCGCCGGGCCCGGCGCAGCCGGCGCGGACGAGCAGGAGCGAGGCAACGTCAACGGGTCGCTGGAGCTCGGTCAGCTCGCGTCGCAGACCGGCGAGCTCAGCGACATCGTGCAGTCGCTCACCGTGCCCGTGACCATGGCGGTCTCCGACATCAACGCCGCCGGCGGCGTGCTGGGCAAGCCGGTGACCTACACCGTCGCCGACGACGCCAACGACCCCGAAGTCGCGAGCGAGTCGCTCGAGGGACTCCTCGAGGACGCCAAGGTCGACGCGATCATGGGCCCGACGTCCTCGGGCATCGCGCTGAACATCCTCGACGAGGTCCGCCGGCGCGGGGTGCTCATGTGCTCGGGCTCGAACACGTCGGCGGAGCTGTCGACGACGGACTCCGACGGCTACTACTTCCGCACCACGCCGTCCGACCGCCTCCAAGGCCCCGCTCTCGCCGACCTCGTGCTCAAGGACGGTAGGAAGAAGGTCGGCATCCTCGCCCGCCGGGACACCTACGGCGTCGGCCTGGAGCGTTCGGTGACGAAAGCACTGGAGAAGGGCAAGGCCAAGGTCGTCGCCGACGTCTCGTACGACCCGGATGCGAAGAACTTCGACAAGGACGTCCAGCGGGTCGTCGCCAAGAAGCCCGACGCCGTGATCGTGCTCGGGTTCGAGAACGACGGGAGCCACATCGTCAGGACGCTCACCGCGAAGGGCCTCTCGCCGCAGCAGTTCCCCATTTACTCGGCCGACGGCATGCGCACCAACGCCTTCCCGACGCTCCTCGACCCGAACAACGCGGCCGCGGCGGCGGGCATCAAGGGCACGTCGCCGGCCACCCAGCCCGCCGGTGTGCAGAGCGCGTTCTTCGACGCGTTCAGCGCGACGGGCATCGATCCGATCTACTCGTCGAACTACTACGACTGCACCGTGCTGACGGCGCTGGCGGCGGAGAAGGCGAAGTCCGACGATCCCGCCAAGATGAAGGAGGTCTTCGCCGCCAACACGCGGGGCAAGGAGCCGTGTCGAACGTTCGCCGACTGCAAGCAGCTTCTCGACGACGGGAAGACGATCCACTACGAGGGCGCGTCGGCCGCCTTCAAGCACATGAACAGGTTCGGGAAATCCGAACCGAACGCGGGCGTGTACGAGGTGTGGCAGTTCGACGAGAACGGTCGCGACGTCACCGCGCCGCCCGAGACGCAGATCCGCATCGGCTAGTCTCCGTTCACAGGGCGGCCGCGACCGCCGCCCACACCTCGCGGTGACGGGCAACGTTGTCGGCGCGCTCGGTGGGAACGATCACGCACCGGACTCCGCCGGCCGAGATCGCCGCATCGACGGCCGGCACGACGTCGCCCGCCTTCTCGACCCGGTCGACGGGCAGTCCGTGCATCGCGGCCAGCGCGGCGAGGTCCACGCCGTGCGGTGTGCCGAACAGGAGCTCGAAGTGCTCCGGCAGCTCCGCCTGGGGCAGGAACGAGAAGATGCCACCACCGTCGTTGTCGAGCACGACGAAGGTGACGTCGACGCCGCGGGTCGCGGCGCCGAGGAGCCCGTTGGCGTCGTGCAGGAAGCACAGGTCGCCCAACAGCGCGACCGTCGGGCCGGGCGCGGCCGTCGCCGCGCCGAGGACGGTGGACACGAACCCGTCGATGCCGTTCACGCCCCGGTTCGCGAGATAGCGGAGGCCGGCGCGAGGTCGGGCGAACGCCTCGACGTCACGCACGGGCATGCTCGACGCGACCGCGAGGGTGGCGCCGGCGGGCAGCGCGCCGACGACGTCACGCGCGACGCGGCCCTCGAACGGCGTCTCCCATCCGTCGAGGAGCTTGTCGAGGGCGGTGCGGGCCGATCGGTCGGCCGCCAACCACGGGCGAAGCCACGCGTCGTCGGGCTCGTCGCGGGGGGTGAGCGCGGCCGCCAGCGCCGCGAGCAGAGGATCGGGGTCGACGGCGATGCGCTCCGCCGCCGCCCGCCCGGGATCGAGCCACGCGCCGTCCGGGTCGACGAGCACCTGCGGCACGCCGGCGTCCAGCCAGGTGGTGAGCGGCTTGCTCGTCGGCGCGGCGCCGAGGCGGACCACGAGGTCGGGACGGTGACCGGCGGCGAACCCGCGGCTGCGCAGCAACGCCTCGTACGCGGCGATCGCGTGCGGGCCCTGCCGGAGGCCGGAGATCGGGTCGGCGAGGACCGGCCACCCGGCGGCGGCCGCGAACCGTTCGACGGTGTCGGGCGACACGCCGCTCCCCCAGCCGGCGACGACCGCCCCGCGGGGGCGTGCGCGCGTCAACGCAGCCAGGCGCGCCACGGTCGTGTCGTCCGGGACACGCGCCGGTCGCGTCACCGCCGTCCAGGGGCGCCCGTCCGGCCGTCCGGGCGCGTCCACCAACGGCTCGCCGGTGGGCACCAGCGGCTCGCGGAACGCGAGGTTGAGGTGCACGGGGCCGGCGGGGGGCCCGAGCGCCTCCGCCGCCGCCCGCGCCGCCACCGACCGCCACGACGTCGCCACGCCCGGGTGGTCCTCGGGCACGCCGACCTCGCAGAACCAGCGCACGGCCCGTCCGTAGAGGTCGACCTGGTCGACGGTCTGACCGGCGCCGGTGTCGCGCAGCTCAGGTGGCCGGTCGGCGGTGCAGACGACGAGCGGCGTGCGGCTGTGGTGCGCCTCGAGCACCGCGGGATGGAAGTTCGCCGCCGCCGTCCCCGACGTACAGAGCACGATCGCCGGACGCCCGCTCGCCTTCGCGGCTCCGACGGCGAAGAACGCCGCCGAGCGTTCGTCGAGGTGCACGTGAACGCGCACGCGTTCATCGGACGCGAGCGCGAGCGCGAGCGGTGCCGACCTCGAACCGGGCGCGAGGCACGCCTCGGAGACGCCGGCGCGCGCAAATTCGTCGACGAGGGCCCGGGCGAACGCGGTGGTGGCGTCGCGGGTCATGCGAGGATCTTTCCGTGACGCTCGTCCTGGTTCCCGGGTTCACGCAGACGGCGGCGGCATGGGACGCGGTCGTCGCCCGCCTGCCTGCCGGCGCCGGGGCCACGCCCGTCGACGTCCCCACCGGCCTCGGCTTCGTCGAGACGGCGGCCGCCATCGGCGAACGCGGGGGACGCGCGATCTACGCCGGGTACTCGATGGGCGGTCGCCTGTGCCTGCGTCTGACGCTCGACCGGCCCGATCTCGTGCGCGGGCTGGTGCTGCTCAGCGCGTCGCCCGGCATCGCCGATGACGCCGAGCGGGCGGCGAGGCGCGAAGCCGACGAGAAGCTCGCCCGTGACATCGAGCGCGACGGCGTCGACGCCTTCCTCGAGCGTTGGATCCGGCAACCGTTGTTCTCGACGCTGCCCGACGAGGCGGCCGGGCTCGATGCGCGCCGCGCCGGCAACACCGTCGCCACGCTCACGCACGCGCTGCGCGCGTTGGGGCCGGGCGCGCAGGAGCCGCTGTGGGACCGTCTCGGCGATCTCGAGCCGGCGTTCGTGCCCGCCGCCGGCGTCCTCGACGAGAAGTACGTCGACATCGCCTTCGCGATGGCCGGCCGCGTCGGGTCCGGGGTTCACCCCGTCCTGATCGGCGGCGCCGGGCACGCCGCGCACCTCGAGAACCCCGAGGGCGTCGCGTCGCTCCTGCGACGCTTCGTTCACGACCTCACCCCGTGACCTCGTAGCGGGCGAGCAGGTCGGGATCGGGCGCGACGCGCCGCACGCGGAGGCGCCCGTCGACCGGCGCGAGCGGCTCGGCCACGACGTCGCCGCCGGGCATCCGCGCCGCCAGGCCGCACGCAAACGGGAGCTCCGGCAACGCGGCGGCGAGCGCGACGCCGGCCGCGATCCCGATCGAGGTCTCGCGCATCGACGTCACGAGCGCGGGGACGCCGGCCGCCTCGGCGACACGGAGTGCCGCGCGTACACCACCGAGGGGCTGCACCTTGAGCACGACGGCGTCGGCGGCGTCGAGGGCGTTCAGGCAGCGGGCGTCGTCGACTGAGCGGACGCACTCGTCCGCCGTCACCGGGACGCCGACCCGCCGCCGCAATCGAGCGAGGTCCTCCAGCCCGGCGACGGGCTGCTCGACGAGCTCCAGGTCCCACCGGGCGAGCCGGTGGACCGTCGCCGCGGCCGTGTCGAGATCCCACGCGCCGTTGGCGTCGACGCGCAGCGCGACGCCCGGGCCGACCGCGTCGCGCACCGCCGCCACCAGCTCGACGTCGTCGTCCGTGTTTCGCCGCCCGACCTTCACCTTCACGGCGGAGAAGCCGGCGAGCGCGGCCGGCTCGACGGGACCGTCGTCCACGAGCGCGTTGACGGGCACGACGTCGCGCCGCTGCGGGGGCCAGCCGTCGTTCGCCGCTTCTTCGGCGGCACGACGCGAGGCCTCCGGTTCGCACGCGTAGCCCGGCAGCGGCGACGACTCGCCCCACCCCGCCGGCCCGGCGACGAGCGTCACGGCCCGGTCGCCGATGCGCAGTCGATGCTCTCTCACGACGTGATCAACCCCAGGCTCAGCAGCACCGCCACGATCAGCTCGAGGCGGGCGGTGGCGACCAGCGCCGCGACGAGCGACGGAGGATCGCGGCGAGTCACGACCAAGCGCACCGGGCGGACGGCGAGCGGCAGCGCCGCCAGTGCGATGAGCGCCGTGGGGAACAGCACACCCAGCGCGACCGCGGCAAGGAACGCGCCGACGACGCAGCCGGTGTAGAGCGCGCGCGCCGCCGGGACGCCGACGAGGACCGGCAGGGTGCGCTTGCCGACGGCGCGGTCGGTGTCGGCGTCGCGGATGTTGTTGGCGAGCAGGATGGCGCAGGCGAGCAACCCCACCGCGACGGCTCCCCACCACGCCGCCGCCGGGACCCGCTCCACCTGCACATACGCCGAGCCGGCGGTGGCGACGAACCCGAAGAACACGAGCACGGCGAGCTCCCCGAGCCCGGAGTAGCCGTACGGGCGCGGTCCGCCCGTGTACAGCACGGCGGCCGCGATGGCGACGGCGCCGACGAGAAGGAGGCGCAGGTCGACGGCGATCGCCAGCGCGAGGCCGAACACGGCCGCGACGCCGAACGCGATCGCGGCGGCGTTGCGCACCGCGGCGGGCGCGGCGACGCCCGACGCGGTCAGCCGCAAGGGACCGGCCCGCTGCGTGTCCGTCCCGCGCACGCCGTCGGAGTAGTCGTTGGCGTAGTTGACGCCCACTTGCAGCCCGAGCGCGACGACGAGCGCGGCCCCCGCCCGCCACCAGGTCAGCGTGTCGGCGTCGGCGTAGGCGGCGGCCGTGCCCACGAGCACCGGGGACACCGCCGCGCCGAGGGTTCGTGGGCGCGCCCCGGCGACCCACTCCGCCGCCGTCGTCATGTCACGGGCGCTTCGGGAACCGGTCGAACTCGGGACGGCGCCGCTGGAGGTAGGCCTCCTTGCCCTCCTGTGCCTCCTCGCTCATGTAGTAGAGGAGCGTCGCGTCACCTGCGAGCTGCTGGATGCCGGCGAGCCCGTCGTCGGCGGCGTTGAGCGACGCCTTGAGCATGCGGAGCGCGAGCGGGCTGTGCTGCAGCATCCGCCGGCACCACGCCACGGTCTCGACCTCGAGATCCTCGAGGGGCACGACCGTGTTCACGAGGCCCATGTCGAGCGCAGCCGCCGCGTCGTACTGCTCGCACAGGAACCAGATCTCGCGCGCCTTCTTCTGCCCCACGCTGCGGGCAAGCAGACCGGACCCGTACCCGCCGTCGAAGGAGCCGACCTTGGGACCGGTCTGCCCGAAGCGGGCGTTGTCGGCCGCGATCGTCAGATCGCACACGACGTGGAGGACGTGCCCGCCGCCGATCGCGTACCCCGCCACCATCGCGACGACGGGCTTGGGCAGGCGGCGGATCTGGATCTGGAGGTCGAGGACGTTGAGGCGACCGACGCCCTCGTCGTCGACGTAGCCGTCCTCGCCCCGGATGCGCTGGTCGCCGCCGGAGCAGAACGCCTCCGGTCCCTCGCCCGTGAGGACGATCACCCCGACCGCGGGGTCGCTGCGGGCCCGCTCGAAGGCGTCCTGGAGCTCGAAGAGGGTGCGGGGCCGGAACGCATTGCGCACCTCGGGGCGCGAGATCGTGAGCTTGGCGATGCCCTCGGCGACCTCGTAGCGGATGTCGCCGTACTCGGCGTCGGCGGCGGGCTTCCACGGCAGCGCCGGCCGGATGGTGCGGTCCATGGGTGCCTCCACTCTGGGAGCGGTCACTCCTACGGACCGTACGGTAGCGCCGGCCCTCCGCCGGCAGCGATCCGGCGCCGGGCGGCGTCAGTCGGCGATCGTGAAGGCGGAGTCCAGGCCGGTGATCTCGAACACCTTGCGGGCCGAGGGCTTGAGCCCGCGCAGCTCGATGCCGCCCCCGCCCTCGCGGGCCCGCTTCAGCGCCCCGACGAAGACCCCGAGGCCGGTCGAGTCGATGAAGTCCATCCCGGAGAGGTCCACGACGACCCGGTTGGCGCCGGCCTCGATGAGCCGGTACAGCTCGTCGCGCACGGACGGCGCGGTGGCGACGTCCACCTCGCCCTCGACCGCGACCATCGGCACGCCCCCGTCGTCACGCACCGAGATGCGGAAGTCTTCGCCCGCGGGCTGATCAGAGCGGGGGGAGACCATGCCAGCCAAGACTACCCAGGCATCACGGCCGGCGAACCAGGTCGAACCAGACCGCGGTGCCGTCGGGGCCCGAGTCGTAACCCCACTGGTCGGCGAGCGCGTCGACGATCCGGAGCCCGCGGCCGTCCACCCGATCCCGGTCGAGCGGGCGCAACTCCGGCTCGCCGCCCCCGACGTCGCGCACCTCGATGCGGACGCTCGCGCCGTCGAAGCGGACGGACACGCGTGTCTCGGTGCGGGCATGCCGGTAGGCATTCGTGACCAGCTCGCTGGTCAGGAGCAGGACCAGCTCGACGAAGTCGTCGGGGCACCCCCAGCGTCGGACCGCGGCGGCGACGAACCGGCGGGCGCCGGCCGCGCTCGGCGCCACCGATGGAAAGACGGTCGAGACCTCGTCCGCCATCGCACCGCGTCCGTCGGCACGACGGTGAGCGGGGCTGACCGGAGGGCTCACAAGGTCACCTCCGCCCGTAGCCGCTCGAGGCTCCGAGTGAGCAATCGCGAAACGTGCATCTGGCTGACGCCGACGCGTTCGGCGATCTCGGATTGCGTCATGCTCTCGTAGAAGCGCAGCTCCACGATACGCCGCTCCCGCTCCGGGAGGACGCTCAACAGGTCGGCGATCTCGGCGCGATGCTCGATCCGCTCGAACTCGGGGTCGTCGTCGCCGAGACACGACCCGAGCTCGCTCCCTTCGTCGTCGGGCGCGACGGACCCGTCGAGCGAGACGAGCCGGTACAGCGATCCCGCCTCCATCGCCTCGAGCACCAACTCCTCGGAGACGCCGGCCCGCTCGGCGACTTCCGCCGGTGTCGGCGATCGGCATTCCTCCTGGCCGAGCGCCGAGATGATGCGGCCCAGCTGGAGATGCAGCTCCTGCACGCGCCGGGGCACCCGCACCGCCCACCCGCGGTCGCGGAAGTGGCGTTTCAGCTCGCCCAGGATGGTCGGGGTTGCGAACGTCGAGAACTGGAGCCCGCGGCCGGGATCGAACCGCTCGACGGCCTTGAACAAGCCGACCAGCGCGACCTGCACGAGGTCGTCGCGAGACTCGCCGCGGTTCGCGAAGCGGGCGGCGAGGAAGTGCGCGAGCGGAGCGTGGTCCCCGACGAGCTCGTCGCGCAGACGGCGGTCGCCGGTGCGGCGGTAGGCAGCGAAGCGCGGGTCGACCCGTGCGTCGCGCTGATCGGCGTCGTTCCCGGATCGCATCCTGCGTCCGGCCCGTACGCGCCGCTCCCGCGTGCGGCGCTCGCGAACTTGCACCATCAGCCCGACCTTGCGCCCGGGCGATCGGCGCGCTTCACAAGCGTGAAGCGGACCCCCGCCGAGCCGTCGGCCAGCTCGACCTCGTCGGACACGGCGTCGACGACGAGCTGCGACATCGGCGCCAGGTGCAGCGGGCGGCGGATCCCCTCGTGGGTCGCGGCACCCCTCACCTCGACCAGCCCGGGCTCGGTGGAGAACCCCACGGTGATCGGCGCTTCGGTGCTCCTGAGCACGGCGTGGCACACCTCGTCGATGGCGATCCTGAGGTCGTCGGTCTCGTCGCAGTCGAAGCCGGCACGGTTGGCGGCGTCGGCGGCGACGAGCCTGACCGTCCGCAGGTGCTCGAGCGTCGGTGGGATCTGCAGACGGAACTCGCACGGGCCCACCACGTCCTCGAGCTTCCCGAAACGGTCGAGATCGTCGAGATTGTCGAGCATGATGGGCACGGCGGACTTGACCCCCAACGCGTTCGCGTTGACCAGCCGAACCTACCCACGACCTGCGGAAACCATGCGAGGGCGGTCGGCAGCCACGACTTGGCAGATTCCTACCGTTTTGTCACAAGCGCGAAACTCGGTGGAACATCAGGCCCGCGCCGGCGAACGAGGGATCAGGCATGGCCGCACAACCCGTCGAGATCAAGCTGACCATCCCGGGCAGCCCCGACTTCCTGCGCCTCGCGCGCCTCGCCGCCGCCGACGCCGGCAGCCGCGCCGGCCTCACGTTCGACGAGATCGAGGATCTCCGCATCGGCGTCGACGAGCTGTGCCACTCGGTCATGCGCGACGACGGAGCCGGCGTGGTCGAGCTCGTCTTCGAGCTGCACGACGACGGGCTGGTCGTCGGGGGCACCGGCCCGCCCGTCGAGCCGGGCGGCGAGTCGAAGCCGAGCGAGCTCTCCCGCACGATCGTCGCCGCCGTCGTCGACGAGCACGAGCTCGATCGCGACGGCGACGCCCTGCACTTCCGTCTGGTCAAGCGCGCCCGGCGTCGTTGACATGCCCGTCGACCCGGAGGAGCGGACGGCGCTCTTCGTCGAGTACCGACGTAGCCGGGACCGGCGGCTGCGCGACCGGTTGATCGAGATGAACATCGGACTGGCCGAAGCCGTCTCGCGCCGCTTCGGGGGACGAGGCGAACGGCACGACGATCTCCTCCAGGTCGCGCTCGTCGGCTTGCTCAAGGCGGTCGAGCGATTCGACCCCGACCGAGGTCTCGCCTTCTCGAGCTTCGCGACACCGACGATCGAAGGTGAGCTCAAGCGCCACTTCCGCGACAAGCGATGGGCGGTACGCGTCCCCCGCCGGCTGCAGGAGCTCATGCTCGAGGTGAACCAGTCGGTCGCGACGCTCACGCAACGATGTGGTCGCTCGCCCACGATCGACGAGATCGCGGTCGACACGAAGCTGTCGAGCGAGGAAGTTCTCGAGGCGTTGGAGGTCGGCCGCGCGATCGTCGCCTCTCCGATCGAGAGCGGGGACCGGGACACCGCTACGGGCGGCATCATCGACCGGCACGGCAGCGTCGACCGCGGCATGGAGGCGGTGGAGCAACGGATGATCGTGTCGCAACTCCTGGACTCGTTGCCGCCGCGGGAGCGCGACATCGTCGTCCTGCGCTTCTACGAAGGGCTCACGCAGTCCGAGATCGCCGACCGGTTCGGCGTGAGTCAGATGCAGGTCTCACGCATCCTGGCGCGCACGCTCGAACGTCTCCGCGCCGGCGTCGGCGACGTCCTCACCTAGGGCGTTGCAGAAGGGCTTCTTTCCACGTGCGGAAGCGCGCGTGCGTCCGGCCGTCGGCGCCAACGCCCTTGCCGGTGCCGTCAGGGCGGAGGCGGAACGTATAGCGCTCGTCGAGATCATCGGCTGCGAGCGCCATGTAGCGGGCGTCGGCGCGGGACGCCGGGCCCGCCCGCCAGAGCAGGAACCGGCCGAGGCGCCGCTTGTACGCGACGAGCGTCACACCGAAGTCGACGCCCAGCTCGCGCAGCTCGGCGGGCGCTTCGACCCAGCGCTCGGCGGGGATGAGGTAGTCGCGCTGCGGGAGGGGCGGCAGGTCCTCGGTGTGGTAGTCGACCGCGACCGGCGGACGGTCTTCGGGAGACGTCGCCATTCTGCAATGCTCGCACCCGCATGACCGTGGTGCAGGAGCTTCCCACGCCGGCGCTCGTCGTCGACGCCGACGCCTTCGAGCACAACCTGACGACGATGGCGGCCGCGCTGCCGGGCTCGCGATGCCGGCCCCATGTCAAGGCGCACAAGACCATCGCCCTGGCGCGCGAGCAGGCCGCGCGGGGGCATCGGACGTTCACGTGCGCCACACCCAGAGAGATGGAGGGGATGGCGAAGGCAGCCCTCGGTGACGACCTGCTGCTCGCCAATGAGGTCGTCGACCCCGACCGTCTTCGCCGCCTGGCGGAGCTCGACGCTCGCATCACGATCGCCGTGGACTCCGAGGCGACGATCGACGCCGCCGCCGGCGCCGGTCTGCGCGAGGTCGTGATCGACGTGTTCGTCGGCATGCCGCGCTGCGGCTGCCCACCCGACCGGGCCGGGCCGTTGGCCGACGTGGCGCGCGCCCGAGGGCTCAGCGTGCGCGGAGTGATGGGGTACGAGGGTCACGCGGTGGGCGTCGCCGATCGTGCGACCCGGGTCGAGCAGACCGAGGCGGCGATGCGCATGCTGCTCGACGCGCACGAGGACGTCGGCGGCGAGCTCGTCTCTGGCGGCGGCACCGGAACGTTCGACATCAACACCTGGGTCACCGAGATCCAAGCCGGCTCGTACGCGCTCATGGACACCGCCTACGACCATCTCGACCTCCCGTTCCGGCTGGCGCTGTCGATCGTCGCCACCGTCATCTCGGTGTCGGACGGCTGGGCCGTCGCCGACTGCGGCCTCAAGGCGCTGGGCATGGACCACGGTGATCCGACGGTCATCGGTCACAGTGTCTGGTACTGCTCCGACGAGCACGTGACGTTCGGCCCCGAGCATCCGGTCACGGTCGGCGACCGGGTACGGGTGTTGCCGGCGCACGTCGATCCCACCGTCGCCTACCACGAGCGCATGCACGTCGCGCGGGGTGACGAGGTCGTGGACACCTGGGACGTCGATCTCCGCGGCTGGTAACCGGCCCGAGAGGTCCCGTTCTGTCCCGATACAGTGCGGGTCGTGTCGCTCCGCCGGCGCCTCCTTCTCGTCTCGCTCGTGTACCTCGTCATCGTCCTCGCGGGCGGGGCGATGGTGCTGCGCATCAGCACGGAGCGTGACGACGTCATCACGCAGCAACGCGCGCTCGTCGCCGATGCCCCGCTCGACAACGCCCAGCAAGCGCAGTTGCGCGCGATGCAGAACCGTCTCGAGGACCTCCGCTACCAGCTCAACGCGACGATCGCGATCGTCCTCGGTCTTGCGTTCGCGACCACGCTGGCGGCCGTCTTCCTCATCCGCCGCTGGGTGACGCGCCCGATCGAGCGACTGGCGCGCGCGGTGCGGAACGCGCGTGCGGGCAAGATCGGTGTCATCGCGCCCCAGGGCCCGCCCGAGATCGCTGACCTCGCGCGCGACGTCGACGCCATGCGGCTGCAGATGAACCGTGCCCTCTTCGACGCGGTACGGGCCCGAGAGACGATCGAGCAGAGCGCATCGGTGGTCCTCCAGCTCCGGTCGGAGCTCGCCACCGGCGTCGACGAGCTACCCGACGGCTGGACCGTCGCCGCCCAGCTGCACGCAGCCGAGGGCGTCGTCGCCGGCGACTGCTACGACGTGATCAACCTGCGGCCGTCGGGGCTCGGCCTCGTCGTCGTCGACATCTCCGGGCACGGTGCCGTGTCGGGGATTCTCGCCCTGCGGTGCAAGGAGCTGCTGCGCGCCGGGCTTCGCGAGGGCCTGCCGCCCAACGAGGCGCTGCTGTGGGCGGCGGAGCAGCTCGACGACCTCGGCGACGAGACGTTCCTGACCGCGTTCGTGGCCGTGGTCGACCTCGGGACCGGCGCCGTCACGTACGCCAGCGCCGGGCATCCGCCGGCCCTGCTGTGCTCCCCCCGCAACACGGTGGAGCTCGAGCCGACGGGCCCGATCGTCGGCCCGTTCGCCGGCACGTGGGAGAAGGCGTCGACCCGGATCGAGCCGGGCGACCGGCTCGCCGTGTACACCGACGGGCTCATCGAGGTCCGCGACGCCGATGGGGCCGAGTTCGGCGTCCAGCGGCTGTCCGACCTCGTCCGGGACACGGCGCACGAAGAGGCGGAGGCGATCGTGAAGCGCTGTGTGGACGAGGTGACGTCGTACGCGCCTGAGCGCCTCCGCGACGACGTCACGATCGCGCTCCTGAGCCGGGGACCGCGCGCGCCCGACGCCTGACGTTGGACCGGATGCCCGGCGTCGCCGTACCGTGAAATCCCATGACCGACGACCTGGGGCTGCTCGACGCGACCGCCCAGGCGGAGCTCGTCCGCGCCGGGCAACTCTCGCCGGTGGAGCTCGTCGACGCGGCGATCAACCGGATCGAGAAGCTCAATCCCGAGCTGAATGCGGTCATCCACCCGCGCTTCGACCGGGCCCGGGACGAGGCGTCGTCGGCCGCGCTCCCCGACGGGCCGTTCCGCGGTGTCCCGACGCTGTTCAAGGACCTCATGTGCGCCGTCGAAGGCGAGCCCTACCACGAGGGCATGCGCTTCCTGAAGGACAACGACTACCGGCCGCGCTACACCGACAACCTCGTCCGCCGGTTCCGCGACGCCGGCTTCGTGTGCTGCGGGCGCACGAACACACCTGAGCTCGGCCTGGTGCCGACGACCGAACCCGTCGCGTACGGCCCGACGCACAACCCGTGGGACCCGTCGCGCACGCCCGGCGGCTCGAGCGGCGGGTCGGCGGTCGCCGTCGCGACCGGCATGGTGCCCGTCGCGCACGGCAACGACGGCGGCGGGTCGATCCGCATCCCGGCCAGTTGCAACGGGCTCGTCGGTCTCAAGCCCTCGCGCGGTCGCACGTCGCTCGGGCCGCGCTGGGGCCAGTTGACGGCCATCCTCAACTGCGAGCTCGTGCTGGCGCGCTCGGTGCGCGACGCGGCGGGCGTCCTCGACGCGGTATGGGAGCCGTTCCCCGGCGACCCCGTGATCGCGCCGGCCCCGGCGCGGCCGTACGCCGACGAGGTGGGCGCGGACCCGGGGAAGTTGCGGATCGGCATCCTCACGTCGAACCTCATCGGCACGGGCGAGGTGCACCCGGACTGCGTCGCCGCCGCCGAGGACACGGGACGCCTGCTCGAGTCGCTCGGTCACCATGTCGAGCCGTCGTACCCCGACGCGTTCGAGGACCCCGAGACCCTGGTGCCGTTCACGACGATCTGGACAACGGACACCGCGCACTACCTCGACGACTTCGCCAACCTCGTCGGCAAGCCCGTCACCGAAGCGGACGTCGAGCCGCTCACGTGGGCCCTCGCCGAGTCGGGACGCGCCGTCACCGGCACGCAGTTCCGCGAGGCGGTGCGCATGATGGAGGAGCTCGGCCGGCGGGGCGCGCAGTGGTGGGACGGGTTCGACCTGCTGCTCACGCCGACGCTGGGCGAGCCGCCGCTGCCGTTGGGCACACTCGACCCGCAGCCCGAGGACCCGACGCACGGCTACCTCCGGGCCGCCGAGTTCGTTCCGTTCACGGTGCAGTTCAACGTGTCGGGCCAGCCAGCGATCTCGCTGCCGCTGTCGTGGAACGCCGAGGGCCTGCCGATCGGGTCGCAGCTCGTCGCCCCCTACGGCCGCGAGGACCTGTTGCTGCGCGTGGCGGCCCAGCTCGAGCAGGCGCGACCGTGGGCCGACCGGCGCCCGCCGGTCCACGCCTGACGGGCGGAGTCGATGACGGTCAGGATCGGCGGCGGCCAGGGCTTCTACGGGGACACCCCCGCGGCCGTCGACGGGCTCCTTGCCGACGGGATCGACTACTTGTGCCTCGAGGCGCTGGCCGAGCTGACGCTGGCGATCCTGCAGAAGGACCGCCAACGCGACGAGACCCTCGGGTACACGCGCGACCTGCCCCGGTACCTCGCCAAGGCGCTCCCGGCGGTGGCCGCGGGCCGCACGAAGCTCATCACGAACGGGGGTGGGATCAACCCGACCGCGGCGGCGCGGGCGGCGATGGAAACGGCCAAGCAGCTCGGCGTGTCGGGGATCCGCGTCGCCACCGTGCTCGGCGACGATCTCAAGCCGCGGCTGCCCGAGCTGCGTGACGCGGGCACGACGTTCGCGAACGCCGAGTCGGGCGTGAGCTTCGACGACTTTCCCGGCGAGCCGCTGTTCGCGTCGGCGTACCTCGGCGCGCGCCCGATCGTCGACGCGCTGGAGCAGGGCGCCGACGTCGTGATCACGGGCCGGGCGGCCGACGCGGCGCTGTTCCTCGGCGCGGCCGCGCACGCGCACGGTTGGGGCTGGGAGGACTGGGATCGCGTCGCCGCCGGCACGCTCGTCGGGCACCTGCTCGAGTGCTCGGGCCAGGTCGCAGGAGGGAATTACAGCGGCGAGTGGTGGACGATCCCGCACCCCTGGGACCTGCCGTACCCGATCGCCGAGGTGGAGGCGGACGGCACCGCAGTGATCACGAAGCCGAAGAATTCTGGTGGGCGCGTCGACTTCGACACGGTGCGGCATCAGCTGCTGTACGAGGTGCACGATCCCGCCGCCTATCTCTCTCCCGACGTCGTCGCTGACTTCACGTCGGCCACCTTCACCGACCTCGGCGGCGATCGCGTCCGGGTCGAGGGTGTGCGGGGCAAGCCGGCGACGCCGACGTACAAGGCGCTGCTCGCCTACCACGCCGGCTGGTCGGGCGAAGCCCGCGCCGCGTTCTCGTGGCCGGACGCGTACGAGAAGGCGAAGGCGACGGCGGCGCTGCTGGTGAAGCGGGTCGAGATGGCCGGCCTCGCCGTCGACGAGTGGTGCTTCGAGTTCTGGGGCGCGAACGCGCTGGGCGGGCCGACCGCGCCCGCGCCGGACGACCCACCCGAGGTGGGGGTCCGGGCCGCGTGGCGCTGCGCCGACGAGCGCACCGCCGCCGTCGTCGGCCGCGAGCTCATCCCGCTCACGTTGTCGGCGCCGCCCGCCGGCTTCACGGGCATGGGTCGCCAGGGCGGAGGACGGCCGACCGAGCTGCTCGGCATCTGGCCCGCGCTCGTGGACCGCAAGCTCGTCGACGAGAACGTGCGCGTGACGATCGAGGAGGTCGGCTGATGGCCCGGCTACAGCTGCGAGAGCTCTGCGGCTACCGGGCCGGCGACAAGGGCGACATCGCCGACGTGGCGATCTTCGCCGACGACGACGAGACCTACGACGTCATCGTGCGCGAGGTCACGGCAGAGCGCGTGAAGGAGCACTTCGGCTCGATGGTGCGCGGCGCCGTCGAGAGGTACGAAGCGCGCAACGTGCTCGCGCTCAACTTCGTGCTGCGCGACGCGCTGGGTGGCGGCGGTCCCCGGTCGTTGCGCTCCGACAGCCTCGGCAAGACCCTCGGCGGCGCGCTCGTGCGCATGGAGATCGACGTCCCAGACGCACTCGCCGGCCGCCGCCGCCCCCGCCCCGACGTCACGTGGGCGGACCAGATCCTGGAGCCACTCATCGAGATGGGTCGGAAACCCCGCGCGTAGTGCCGGTTTCCGACCCAACGTGCTGGGAGGGGTGGCTACGCTCGTCGGTCGAGGCGCGCGATCCGGGGGAAGCGTCGGGGAGGCCCGGATGGCCGCTGCCGAGGTCGCAGCGCGGCAACGCGATGCCCTTGGCGCCGCTGTCTGTGTGGCCTCCCCGGCGGTTGTGGCGGAGGTCAGGCGGGCTCAGGCGGTGGAGGCGGCGAGCGCGTCCGCGCTCTCCGGAACGCCGTCGACGTAGACGACGCGCTTCGTGCGCACGGCCGGGACCGTCTCCCCGGGTACGATCACGCCGACGAGGTTCAGCGGGTCGGTCGCGTTCACGACCACGCGCTCGCCGCTTCGTTGCATCTTCCGGACCCGGGTCAGCTCGTCGGCGGCGTGCGGCAACGCGTACTGCTCGCCGCTGAAGCCCGAGACGAAGCGGCCGCCGCGCACGAGCCCGCGGTCCTCGAGGCGCCGGAGGGCCCACTGGAGGTCGCGCCACGGAATGCGCAGCGAGTCCCGGGCGGCGAGGTCGCGGAACACGACCCCCCAGCGGTTGAGGAGCTGCTCGGCGACGGCCTCGGCCAGCTCGTCGCGATCGACGTCGTCGCCGTTCGTGGGCACGACCGACCACCGGCCGGGCGACGTGCCGCCTGCCCGGGCTCCGCGCCGCAGCCGGGACATGCGGCGAGTGTCGGATGCGCTGCGGACGCCGCTGATGCGGGCGCGAATGGCGCCGAAGCCGTCGCACATCACGAGCCCGCGCGCCACGCCGTCCCAGAGCCCGCGCTCCACGTCGTCGGGCAGGCGGCGGGTGGCGGCGACGAGGTCGGTGGCGAAGCAGGCGCCGCTGTCGCGCAGCGTCTGCACGATCTCGGCCGTGGCGCCCACCGACGGCTCGGCGAGCTCGGTGCCGAGGCGGGCGGCATCGAGGAGCCAGGCGAGGTCGGCGCGGAACACGACCGCGATCGGCGTCGCCTTCGACGGCGCGCCGGCGGGGGCGTCGGGATCGTCGCGGGCGCGGGGTGTGAGACGCAGCCACGCCACGTCGCCGTCGTGGCACAGTCGGTCGAGCCACCCCGGGTCGTACGTGCGCAGGCGCTTGGCGAGCAG
>DATFXK010000075.1:0-9922 GCA_035316005.1 Acidimicrobiia bacterium
CCGACCCGCGGGGCGCTCGAGCGTGACGAACGACGTCGGTAGCCAGTCGCTCGGTGCCGAACCCTCCACGTCGAGCCGGTACTCCGTCCCGGGCTCGAGCCCTCCGACCCGCGCGTGGTGATACGGGCCCGTCGTGGTCACCTGGGTGTCGCCGATGCGTGTCGCGACCGGTTCCTCGCCGTCGGTGCGGAACGTGACCACGGCCTCGTCGGGTCCGGCCGTCATCAACTCGGCGTCGTGCACGATCGTCATCGCCGCCGCCTCACGCCCGGGCGCGGCGCCCGACCCGGCCGGACAGTCGCCACGGGCCCCGGAGCAACCCGACGCGCCGGGACGTCAGCCGTGATGCGCGCACCCAGGCGTCCAGGTGCTCGGCGTCGCCGCCGGTCACCGACGCCGCCGCCCGCGCCGCGGCGTGCGCGCGCTCCTGCCGGACGACCTCGATGGCGGCGGTGATCGCCGCCAGCTCCTCGGGCGTCGCGTCGGGAAAGATGACTCGGAACGGAGGGCGGGCGGGCATCGGTTCGGGCGGGCTAGAGGGGCACGTTCCCGTGCTTGCGCTGCGGCAGCTTCTCCTGCTTCGTGCGCAGCATCGCCAGTGACCGCACGAGCACCCGGCGCGTCTCGCGCGGGTCGATCACGTCGTCGACGTACCCGCGCTCGGCCGCGATGTACGGGTTGGCGAAGCGCTCGGTGTACTCCTCGATGAGCTCGGCGCGGCGCGCCTCGGGGTCGGCCGCCGCCTCGATCTCCTTGCGGAAGATGATCCCGACGGCACCCTGCGGGCCCATCACCGCGATCTCGGCCGACGGCCACGCGAAGGCGAGGTCGGACCCGATCGACTTCGAGTCCATGACGACGTACGCGCCGCCGTAGCCCTTACGCGTGATGACCTGCACCCGCGGCACCGTCGCCTCGCAGTAGGCGTACAGGAGCTTGGCGCCGTGGCGGATGATCCCGCCGTACTCCTGATCCGTCCCGGGGAGGAAGCCGGGCACATCGACGAACGTGACGAGCGGGATGTTGAACGCGTCGCAGGTCCGCACGAAGCGGGCGGCCTTCTCGGACGCGTCGATGTCGAGTGTTCCCGCCACCACCTGCGGCTGGTTGCCGACGATGCCGACCACGCGGCCGTCGAGGCGGGCGAGGCCGCACACGATGTTCATCGCCCAGAGCGCGTGGATCTCGAAGAAGTCGCCGTCGTCGACGATCTCGCTGATGACGGCCTTCATGTCGTACGGCTTGTTGGGCGCGTCCGGGATCAGGTCGACGATGCCGTCGCAGCGCCGCTCGGGGTCGTCCTCGGGCTCGAAGTACGGGGCGTCCTCGAGGTTGTTCGAAGGAAGGAACGAGAGGAGATAGCGCACCTGCTCGAGGCAGCTCTGCTCGTCGTCGGCGACGAATGTCGCCACTCCCGACCGTGTGGCGTGCGTCATCGCGCCACCCAGCTCCTCCTGCGTCACGTTCTCCCCGGTGACGGTCTTCACGACGTCGGGACCGGTGATGAACATGTTCGAGATGCCCTTCACCATGAAGATGAAGTCGGTCATCGCCGGCGAGTAAACGGCGCCGCCGGCGCACGGCCCGAGCACCACGCTGATCTGCGGCACGACACCCGACGCTCTGACGTTGCGGTAGAAGATCCCGCCGTACCCGGCCAGGGAGACGACGCCCTCCTGGATGCGGGCGCCCCCGCCGTCGTTGAGCCCGACGAGCGGGGCGCCGACCGACTCGGCGAGGTCCATCACCTTGTGGATCTTCTCGGCGTACACCTCGCCCAGCGCGCCGCCGAACAGCGTGAAGTCCTGCGCGAAGACGAACACCTTGCGGCCGCCGACCGTGCCCCACCCGGTCACGACCCCGTCCGTGAGCGCGCGGTTCTCCTCGATGCCGAACCCGTGCGCGCGATGGCGGGCGAGCATGTCGAGCTCGACGAACGACCCGGGGTCGAGCAGCAGCTCGAGTCGCTCGCGCGGGAGCAGCTTGCCCCGCTCGTGCTGGCGCTCGACGGCCTTGGCGCTCCCGGCGTGCAGCGCCTGCCCGCGCAGCTCGTCGAGCTGCTCGAGGCGCTCCTCGATCGGGTGCGCGACGGGCGCGACCGGCGCGCTCGCCTCGCCCTCGCCCTGAATCTCGGGATCTCCAACGGCCATACGCTCTCCCCTCTGTCGCCGTCGCAGGCTCCGGCTTTGCGGCGACGGTCGGCAAAGCCGCCGACGCCGCGAGCGTAGTTGCGCCGCCCCTACCGGGCGCCGGGGTCACCCGCCGGCTTCGCCCCCTCTTCCTCCGAGGTTTCCTCGGACGTCAGGCTGGACCAGAAGCCGGACGGGATGAGCGCGATCACGCCGCCGACGACCGCGAGCAGTCCGCCGATCACCTCCAGATACGGGCCGATCGAGATGAAGTCGCGGACACTCTTCCCGAGGTTGGCGTCGTGGATGACCTTGCGGACCTGGTACACGTACAGGAAGCCGGTCACGACCACCGCCAGGCCGACGACCAGCCCGGCGATCTTCCACCACGGCGACGGCGCGAACGCCACCGCCACGACGATCAGCCCGAGCACGAGCACGACGATCCCGAGGCTCAGCCCGGGGCTGCCGGGCCCGGACCCCGAGTCGATGACGAACTTGGCCGGGATCGTGTACGCGGTGCGGGCGGCCCCGAGCTCCCGCGTCTTCGCACCCCAGTTCAGCCAGCTCGAGAGGGCCGCCAGTGCGCCGCCGACCACGACCAGGACGCGCCCGACTGTCGCGCCGCGTGAGGTTCCTGCCGGCGTCGCGGGCGTCGAGGACATGGGCGAACCCCTGTGCGCGCGCCTCAGGGCGCCAGGCTGAACGGCGGGTACCGGTCGGTGACGAGCAGGAACGCGTACGCCGTCACGCGCAGGCTCCAGCGAACGACGCCGACGACGAAGTCGAACATGCCCTCCGGGTACCGCCCGGTGAACAGGATGGCGAACCAGGCGATGATCACCACGACGATGACTGCGATGTACAGGAACGCGAGCACGATGTAGTGCGGGATCGCGAGGATCCACTTCACGAGCGGGAGCCAACGGTTGAGCTCGTTCTCCGCATCGGGGTAGACGATGTCGACGTGAACAGCTTGCTCCTGGTCGACCGACGGATACTCGTCACGCAGCAGAAACGCGTAGGAGTAGATCCTCGCCTCGAGCCTCGTGATCTGAAGGTTGAAGTCGAACCACCAGCGCGGGTACTTGTGCCGCAGGACCAGCAGCGCGAGCACGGGCAGGAACAGCAGGAGCCCCGCGCTCGCGGGATGACCCTGGGCGAACAACGCCAGGAGCAGGAGAAGCGGGATCGCGAGGATCAACCGGAACCCGGTGGTCACGCGGTTGAGCTCGCGATCCGGATAATCGACCGAGAACGTCAGCGGATACGGCGGTGCCACCTGTGCACTCATGCTTCCCCCCGGAAGTTGTCGGGCTCGAACGTCACGATCTCTTCTGGATCAGCGCGAGGATCCCGCCGACGAGTGTGGCGATCGCGCCGAGCATGGCGATGATCGCCCCGTAGCGCAGCACGGAGAAGTATCCCTTCTCGAACGAGTCCGGCAACGCGTCGATGGCGTAGCTCGTCTGCACGAAGAAGAGCACCATCACGAGGAACGACACCCCGCCGGCGGCGATCGTCAGGATCCCGAGCGGTCGGCGCAATGCGCTCAGGAGGGCGCCGGCGAGACACGCCACGCCGAGGAACGCGATCAGGATCCCGAGGCTGAGCCCGCCTTGATTCGACTGGCTGTCGAGCAGGTAGTGCGCCGGGATCTTGTACGAGCCGTACGAGATCGATGCCGACCGCTGCCCGAATGAGACCGACACGTGCAGCCACTCCATCCAGCTCGACACGAAGAACACGAACCCGCCGGCGAGGGCGACGATCTGCCCGGGGCCGATGCGGAACCCGCCCCCGGCGCGCGGCGCGCCGCCAACCGCGCCGGGCGCGCCCCACGCCGCCGACGGCGGACCGGGCTGGGTCGGCGGCGCGGCCTGTGGCACGGGCTGGGTCGGCGGCGGAGGTGGGGTCGCGGGAGTCGGCGCCGTGGCCGTCGTGGATGCGGGCGGTGGTGGCTGGGACGGCGTCGGGCTCGGGGCGGGCCCGGGTGCCGACTCGACGAGACGGCGGGCGTCCACCCAGGCCTCCCACCCGTTCGAGCACCGGACTTGCGCCCACTCGCCGCGCCGCTCGAGCACCATCACGTCGAGGCCGGGATCGAGGTTGGCCGCCGGAGGCGTCGACCCGTCCGGACCGGCCCACGCCGGGAGCCCTTCGGTAGGCACGACGTGCGTCTGGGTGTACTCCGCCATGTCTCGCTCCCGACTCGCCGGCGGCGCGCAGCGTACCCAGGCCCACGCGCCGGTGCACCGGGTACGTGCTCGTCTCAGCGGCGGACGAGCGTCAGGATCCCGCCGAGGACGGCAACGAGGCCGCCGATGATCGCGACGAACGCGCCCACGCCGACAAGGTCGCGGAAAGTGCCGCCCGTGTGGCTGCACAAGCGGACCACGTACCAGACGCCCACGCCGAGCGCGCCGATGCCGCCGGGCAGCGCGAGGAACGCCGCCGGGCGAACGAGGGCGGCGACGAGGCACGCCGCGCCCACGAAGAACACGAGCAATCCGAGACTCGGGCCGGCGCGGTTGACGAACTATCCGCTGTCGCGCACCAGGAACTGGGCCGGCACGTCGTACGCGCTGAAGCCCGATCACACCAAGAGGGAGGGAGCCGACGCCGGTCCATCGGCGCCGGCGAGTTCGGGCACCTCGGGCCTACGGCCGAAGGCCGTGGGGCCGAGAGCCCGCATGTCCGAGTCCGCCGTCGATGCGGCCGGCGGCGGCTCCCATGGCTCGCCGCCCCACGCCGCCGACGGTGCGAGACGAACGCGAGCGGGCCCCGCCGGCGGCGGGGCCCGTGGAGTGCGTCGATCGGTCGCGGCTCAGTTGCTCGAGCCGGCCTCGATAGTCTGCGGCTCCCCGCTCTGGATCTCGACCTTGTGCGGCTTCGCCGTCTCGGCGACGGGAACCGTCACGCGGAGCACGCCGTCGGCGTAGTGCGCCTCGACATGCTCCGAGTCGAGCGCCTCACCCAGCCGTACCCGGCGTGAGAACGTCCCGTGCGTGCGCTCACGCGCCAGCACGTCGGCACCCTCGTCGGGCGACCAGCTGCGCTCGGCCCTCACCGTCAGGACGTTCCGCTCGACCGTCAGGTCGATCGAGTCGGGCCGCACCCGGGCAGGTCGAACCGCAGCTCGACCTGGTCACCCTTCCGTACGGCGTCCATCGGCATCCAAGGTCGACCCAGGCCTCCGAAGAGCCCCTCGCCGAAACGGAACGGGTCGTATCGCGTCAGCATCGTCGTTGCCTCCATCCGCCGGGAGCCCTCGCCCCCGATCATCCCTGGCAACGGCCTCTGCCGGCCGGACGTTCCCGTTGCTGGCAGAAAACTTGAGCGTCCTACGCTCAGAGTGCGGCGGCGAGCACCTCCCGCCAGTGGCGCAGGACGCCGTAGTGGCCGGCATCGGGCCAGACCCGGGCCTGGCAGGCCGGCAGGGTCGCCGAGAGGTAGCGGAACGGAGGCTCGCCCCGGGTGTCCTGGGCGCCGTGCCACACCCGCGCCCCGGCGGGCACGTCGGCGATGCGGAACCCCCACGGCATCCACAGGGCGACCAGGTCGTCGGCCATGCCGGCGGCGCCGGGGCGCAGCGCCTCGCTGACGTCGGCTCGGAGCATTGCCCCGGCGTCGGGGTCGGCGAGCAGGGCACGGTCGTCGGGCGTGCCCCCGCCGAGGAAGGTCGCGGGGTCGTCGAGCCACCGTTGCGTGTAGAGCTCGACGCCGCGGGCGGCGCGCCGCGGGTCCTCCCGGGACATGTCCGCCGCCGGCCGCTGCCGGCGGTCGAGGGCGTCCCAGGCCCCCGGCACCTCGTCGAGGGGGCCGGGCATGCTGGCCACGGCGACGCCGGACACCCGTTCAGCGAGTGCCATCGCGCAGCCGAGGGCGTGCCCGCCGCCGGCCGAGATGCCCACCACGCCGAAGCGGTCGAATCCCAGCCCGTCGGCCAGCGCGGCGACGTCGGCGGCGGTGTCGAGCACGGTCCTGCCTTCACGCCGGTCCGACCCGCCGAAGCCGGGCCGGTCGAACGTCACGAGCCGGACGCCGAGCTCCCGGACGAGATCGGCGGGCGGCGCGAAGAGCCGGGAGCCGGGCGCGCCGTGGAACAGGACGACGGGGACGCCGGCGGGGTCGCCGCGCTCGTCGCACGCGACGGCGCGGCCGTCGGGTAGGCGCAGCGCCTACTCCTGAACGAGCTCGATGAGCGTGCCGAACGCCGTCTTCGGGTGCACGAAGGCGACGGTCGTGCCCCGGCTGCCGGGCCGGGGCGCCTCGTCGATGACCTGATGGCCTTCGCGCTTCACCCGCTCCAGCGCGGCGGCGCAGTCGTCGACGCGGTAGGCGACGTGGTGGATCCCCTCGCCCTTCTTGTCGAGGTACTTGGCGACGGGCGAGTCGTCGCGCACGGGCGTGAGGAGCTGGACGTACGAGTCGGCCACCCGCAGCAGCACCTCCTCGACGCCGTCCTTCTCGACGACCTCCCGGTGCACCGGCTCGACGCCGTAGGTGCTGCGGTAGTACTCGACGGCGCCGTCGAGGTCGCGCACGGCGATCGCGACGTGGTCGATCTCGGTGACGACGGGGTCGCTCACGCGCTCGCGCCCTTGTGATGGCGGCGGAACAGGGTGATCTGGTCGAGGTGCCGCTCGCGCAGCTCGGGATTCGTCACGCCCAGACCCTCCCCGGGGGCAAGGCAGAGCACGCCGACCTTCCCCTCCACGAGGTTGTGATGCACCTGGGCGGCGGCCTCACCCGTCTCGTCGAGCGGGTAGACGACGGAGAGGGTCGGGTGGATCTTGCCCTCGCCGACGAGGCGGTTCGCCTCCCACGCCTCCCGGTAGTTCGCGAAGTGGCAACCCTTGAGGGTCTTCAGCATCATCCAGAGGTAGCGGTTGTCGTACTCGATCGTGAAGCCGGACGTCGCCGCGCACGTGATGATCATCCCGCCCCGCTTGCACACGAACACCGACGCGCCCATGGTCGAGCGACCGGGGTGCTCGAACACGATGTCGGGGTCGGTTCCCGCCAGCTCACGGATCTTCTTGCCCAGCCGGCGCCACTCGCCGGGGTCCTGCGTGTGCTCGTCCTTCCAGAACCGGTACCCCTCGGCCTTCCGGTCGATGACGTGCTCGACGCCCATGTCGTGCAGCAGCTCCGCCCGCTCCGGAGACGACACGACGCCCACCGGTGTGCCGCCGCCGTTCATCACGTACTGCGCGGCGTAGGCCCCGATGCCGCCGCTCGCGCCCCACACGAGCACGGTCTGGCCCTGGGTCATCTGCGAGCCGTTTGGGCTGACGATCATGCGGTAGCTCGTCGAGTTGCACAGCGCGTTGCACGCCGCCTCCTCCCACGTGAGGTGGGCGGGCTTGGGCATGATCTGGTTCGCCCGCACCAGCGCGATCTCGGCCAGGCCGCCGTAGTTGGACTCGAAGCCCCAGATGCGCTGGTTCACGGCGAGCATCGAGTCGTCGTGGGCCGACGGGTCCTGGTCGTCGACGTAGTTGCAGTGGATCGTGACCTCGTCGCCCGACTTCCAGTTGCGGACGGCCGAGCCGACCCGCAGCACGACGCCGGAAGCGTCGCTCCCCATCACGTGGAACGGCCGGTCGTGCCGGGCGCCCCAGACGCTCTCCTTCCCGAGGCGCTTCAGGAACTGGAACGTCGGCAGGGGCTCGAAGATCGACGTCCACACCGTGTTGAAGTTGATCGCCGACGCCATGACGGCGATGTATGCCTCGTCCGGTGCCAGCTCGGGCAGCGGGACGTCCTCGACGTGCGTCGACTTGCGCGGGTCCTTCTCCTCGGACGGGAGACCGGCGAACATCTCCTGCTCCTCGGCGCGCACGACGGCGGCGCGGACCGTCTCCGGCAGCGGCAGCGCGCCGATGCTGTCACGGTCGGCGCCGTCGAGAATTGCTGTGCGAATGCCTTCGATCTCCGTCATGCGGCGACGCTAGCGCCCGCCGCGCCCTTGGTTTCGGGAGGCGCCCGTGCGGCTACGCTCGAATGGCTCGTTCTGGTCTGGGGGAGGAACCATGCCCGGCTCCGTCATCATCTCGTCGGCCCGCACGCCCATCGGGAAGCTGTCGGGCGCGCTGGCGTCGTTCTCGGCCATGGACCTCGGCGGGTTCGCGGTCTCGGCCGCCCTCGAGCGGGCCGGCGTGGGCCCCGAGCAGGTCGACTACGTGATCATCGGCCAGGTGCTGCAGGGCGGTCAGGGCCAGATCACCGCGCGCCAGGCGGCGGTCAAGGCGGGCGTCCCCATGACGGTCCCCGCCCTCACTGTCAACAAGGTCTGCCTCTCGGGCATGAACGCCATCTACCTCGCCGACCAGATGGTGCAGGCCGGCGACGCCGAGCTCGTGGTGGCGGGCGGCATGGAGTCCATGACCGCGGCGCCGTACCTGCTCCCGGGCGCCCGGGCCGGGTACCGCATGGGCGACTCGGAGGTCGTCGACTCGATGATCCGGGACGGCCTCTGGTGCGCCTTCGACTGCATCCACATGGGTGCGGGGACCGAGCAGTACGCGGGGAACTTCGGCGGCATCACCCGCGAGGCCCAGGACGAGTTCGCGGCCAAGAGCCACGAGCGGGCCGCGGCCGCCATCAAGGAGGGCCGCCTCGCCCCCGAGATCACCCCGGTGAGCGTGCCCCAACGCAAGGGCGAGCCCATCCTCGTCGACACCGACGAGGGCGTCCGTCCCGGCACGACGCCCGAGTCGTTGGGGAGCCTGAAGCCGGCGTTCGCCAAGGACGGCACGATCACCGCGGGCAACGCGTCCCAGATCTCTGACGGCGCCGCCGCCGTGATCGTCACCAGCAGGGAGAAGGCCGAGGAGCTCGGCGCCACCCCGATCGCCGAGCTGGTGAGCTTCGGCATGGTCGCCGGCCCCGACCCGTCGCTGCTCACGCAGCCGTCGCGGGCGATCAAGCGGGCGCTCGAGCCGGTCGACAAGTCGGTCACCGACATCGACCTGTTCGAGATCAACGAGGCCTTCGCCGCCGTCGGCCTCGCCGCCATGCAGGACCTCGGCATCACCGACGACGTCGTCAACGTCAACGGCGGCGCCATCGCGCTGGGCCACCCGATCGGCATGTCGGGCAACCGCTTGGCGCTCACACTGCTCCACGAGCTGCGTCGGCGGGGCGGCGGGACCGGTGCGGCCGCCCTGTGCGGAGGTGGCGGGCAGGGAGACGCGCTGATCGTGCGGACCGTCTGACCTGCTCACGCGCGGAGCGTGACGCTGAGCACGAATTCGACGCGATCCACTTGATCGGTGCTTGTCACTGGTTCGACACCGTTGTAACGTAAACGCAACAACGGTTCAGGGACTCCACCGCTGCGGAGGATCTTGAGCTACCGGTCTGGGGTACCGGTCATCGAGGTGGCCTGTCCGCCCGCTACCACCTCGAAGGGCGGTACCCCAGTGCAATCTCGGGTCGGCGCGAGGCGAGGATTCGCCCACGCCGGCCCGTTTGCGCGTTCTGGCGGCGTATGCACTCCGTGCTTGAGGTCAGCTCGCTCGTCGGTGTCCACCGTGCTCAGCCTGCTGATGGTCTGCCAGCTTTAGGCAGAGACCTCCCGTCGCCCTTCGAGGGCTCGCCCCAGGGTCAGCTCGTCCGCGTACTCGAGGTCGCCGCCGACGGGCAGGCCGCTCGCCAGGCGGGTGACGCGGAGCTCGAGCGGCTTGAGCAGCCTGGCGAGGTACAGCGCGGTGGCTTCGCCCTCGACGTTCGGGTTCGTGCAGAGGATGACCTCCTCGACGCCTTCCGGCTCGAGCCGCGCCAAC
>DATFXK010000076.1:0-2049 GCA_035316005.1 Acidimicrobiia bacterium
GGCCCGGTCGGATCGGCCGCCGGCGTCCACCGGCCGGTGTCGAGCCAGCGGGCACTGCTGCGCTGGCCCTTGCAGATCGACCAGAAGGCGTACGGGGTCGACACGCGGTCGCCGGCGGCGTCGAGCTCGATCGTGCCCGTGACGCCCTTCGTGCCGTTCGCGGTGCTGACAAACGCGCTGCGCAGCGCCGCGATGTCGGTCTCGGTGTCGGGATCCACATTCGCGAGGGTGCGCACGGCGACGTTGAAGGCGTCGTACGCCGCCAAGGTGAACGCGTCGGCCCGGTTCTTGGCTCGCTTGGAGATCTCGGCGATGAGCCTGGCGTCGCGCTTCACCCGATCGGCAGGCAGTGCGACCAGGGGGCTCGGATCGCCCTTCACACCCGTGCTCGTCGCGAACGTCGCCGGTCCGCTGGCGAGGAGGGCCTTGGTCTGGGCCGAGCCGTCACCGCCGTACCAGCGCACGCCGTCGAGGCCGGTGACGGTGCGGGCGGCGTCGAGGACGTTGGCGACCTCCTCGAAGCCGGCGGCGTAGACCGCCACCTTGCCGGCACCGGCGGTGGCGACGGCGGACTGGACCTGCCCGCTGAGGTCGGCGAGCGCGGGACCGAAGTCGGTCGTGTCGGGCTCGTAGGCGACGCCGGGCGTGACCGTCATGCCCGAGGCGGTGGCCGCGGAACGCACAGAATCCGCTAGCCCCGTGTTGCCGCGGTCGTTCCGCCACATGGGGACGATCGTGGTCGCGCCGTTCTTCTTCATGAGGTCCGTGCTCGCGCGCCCCTCGACCCGGTCGGTCGGGACGAAGCGGAAGACGTTGTCGTCGGGCTGGGCGAGCGACGACGCGGTACTCCCCTGCGACACGACGATCACGCCGCGCGCCGCGGCCGTGTCGGCGATGGCCGCGACCTCCGAGCTCGACTGCGGGCCGATCACGATCGGCACGTCCTGGTCGGCCAGGCGCGTCAACGCCGCTTGCGCCTGGTCGGCCTCGAGGTTCGTGTTCTCGACGTCGAGGAACACCTTGATGTGCTTGCCTTCGGGGGAGGCGTTCCAGCGCTTCGCCGCGATCTCGAGTGCAGCCTTGCTCGTGGTCCCGAGCGTCGCGCCGTCGCCGGTCAGCGAGAGGAGCGCGCCGATGTGGATCTCACGGGTCGTGCCGCCGGCGCCCGCGGGCGGCCCGGCGGTCGCGAGCGACGCGGCGACGAGCAGCGTCACGATCGTCAGCGGCCACCATCGACGTGTGCGCTTGCTCATGTGTGCACCTGCCCCCTCGACGTGGGCGGCAATCTACACCGGATCGCGTGCCACTCCGGTGCGGCGGAGCACGGACTCGGCGTACGCGTGCGTACGGAAGCGCAGGATCGGATCGTCGGAGAGCTCGATGCCGTCGGTCACCCGCGTCGGGTCGAACACGAGCACGTCGTCGCCTTGCTCGCGGTCGTGCGCGAGGCCCGTGATCTCGATTCGGCCCACGGTGACCCACGGTCGTTCGTCGGGGAAGGGGATGCTGGGGTCGTCGACGGGATCGCCGTCCTCGGCGATCTGCACGCCGAGTGTGAACGCCGCCGGCCCGGCGGCGAGGCGGGACGACAGATCGTCCTGCAGGTAGTTCGGCCCGCGCGCTTCGGCGTCCTCGAGGGCGATGGCGCTCTCGCCCGCCTCCGGCTCCCACCGGTACCGGCCGAACCGGCCGCTCCCGGAGTCGTCGACGAAGCGGTACGCGTGCAGCGAGTTGTACGTGCAGCGCAGGTAGCTCTCGGGCGGCGTCGCCGCGAGGACGGCGGCGCCGGCGGTCAATGCCTCGGGGTGCTGCTCGAGGAACGTGCCGATCGCGGCCGGATCGGGCTCGCCCGTGGTCGGATCGGGCGTGCGGGCGCGGCAGAAGTCGAAGAAGCCGTCCACCGTGTTGACGAAGAACGCCGGGAGCGTGATCCCGACGATGTCGGTCGTGGTCCGGTCGGGCAGATAGAACTTCGTCGCCATCCCGCGACCCTCGCGGGGCTCGAAGTCGGGCGCGGCCGGATCTCCGCTGCCGTTCGAGAAGCGCACG
>DATFXK010000077.1:0-2982 GCA_035316005.1 Acidimicrobiia bacterium
GTCGCCGGCTGCGTTCTGTTCCTTCTCTCCCGGCTGTCCGCTTACATCACGGGCCAGGTACTCGTGGTGGACGGCGGCTCGTCGGTCAAGCCCTCGTACCTCGACGACGAGAACCTGCCCGTGTTCGTGCGCGACCCGGAGCTGCGAGCCCGACTCCGCGGACGGTGACCAAGGAGCGGTCAGGACAGCTTGGTCGCGGCGGCGCCGGTTCGGATCGTGAGGATCTTCATGCCGTCATCGCCGGCGGTGAAGCCGTACTCGTAGCCGCCGATCAGGACCATCGAGTCGTGGCCTGTGAGGGTCGGCCCGCCGCCCAGCATGGTGAGGCTGCCCTCGAGCACCACGATGAGCTCGTCGTGGTCGTGGCTGTGCATCGGGACCGTGAAGCCCGGTGGGAACACCGAGTACTGCGAGTGGAAGCCCCCCTCACCCCGGGCGAGGAACTTGCGCTTGGCGCCGCTGCGCCTCGCCTCGTCGACGAGCTCCTTCGGCGCGGTTCCCGCCCTCCCGTCCCCGGGACGCTCGTCGGGCCATGGCACCTCGTCGAGCTTGAAGTAGCTCGGGCCTGTCTCGGTCATGCTCACGTGATCCTCCCGCGTACCAAGCGCGCGCTTGGTACGGTACCGCGGCCGGAGGAGGACCGCCATGCGAGTGATCTCGGCCGACATCGGCGCGTGCGCGTCTCTCAACCGGTGTGGGCCAGTGACTAGGCACGCTCCCGACTCCACGTCGCTCCACTCGCGAAAGGTGATCGAAGCCGACTTCGTGGGAACGCCAGCCGAAGAGCTTGCCCTGCTTGTCGGCGGCAACGCGGCATTGCTCTACGAGCTCTGCGCGATCCCCTCGAGCAGCGTCGCGAGGTAGAAGTCGGCGATCTCGTCCGGCCGGTAGCGCCGGTCGGGGCGGTACCACCGCACGCTGACCCAGATGGCGTCGCGCATGAAGCGGTACACCATGCGGGCCTCGACATCAGCACGGAAGACCCCCGTCTCCATCCCCCGCTCGAGCACCTCGACCCAGATCCGCTCGGTCTCTTCTGCTGCGTTGCGCAGGAAGGCAAACCGTGGGTACTGGATGAGGAGGTTGTACTCGTTGAGCATGACGGCCACCGCCGAGCGGTGGGCGTCGACGGCCTCGAAACCGGTGCGCACGAGCGCGCGCAAGACGCCCACGGGATCGTCCCCGCTGGCAACGGCGCGGTATCGGGCGACGATGTCGTCGAGGAAGCCTCGGAGGAGGTCGTCCACCATCGACTCCTTCGAGTCGAAGTGGTGGTACAGGCTTCCAGAGAGGATGCCGGCGGCGTCGGCGATCTCCCGAACCGTGGTGGTGGCGAAGCCCTGCTCGGCGAAGAGGCCGGCCGCGATGGCGAGGATCTCCTCCCGCCGGGCCGAGACGACCGGGACGACGGCTTCCGAGCTCATCGAAGCCAACCTAGCGCGCGCTTGGTCGCGTCTGCTGTACTGGCCACATGCACAACGGCCTGAAGGTCTTCGACGCCGATGCTCATGTGATCTATCCCCCCGACCTCTGGCCCCGGTTCCTCGACAAGCGATTCGTGGATCGGGTGGGCCGTCGCAGCCCGGCCGGTCTCGACCATTACAACCCGGTCACGGTCGACGGCCGCTGGAGCCAGCACCCGACCTCCGTCTACGGCCAGTTCCAGCAGGCGATCAACTGGACAGCCGCGGACATGATCGCCAAGTACGGCGAGGAGATCGTCACCAAGGGGTTCACCGGCGACCGGGTGGCGAAGGCGATCGAGGTCGAGGGTGTCGACGTGATGGTGATCTATGGGCCCGAGTTCGACATGTGGCTCGAAGGCATCGATCCCGAGCTCCAGGCGGCGATGGCGCGGGGCTACAACCGCTGGGGCGCGGAGATGCGCGAGACATCCGGCGGCAAGGTGCTGACCTCGGGCCCCGTGCCGCTCAACGACGTGGCCCGCGCCGTCGAGGAGGTCCAGTTCGCGTACGACGAGCTGGGCATCCGCTGCTTCTGGGCCCGCCCCGACCAGTTCAACCGCCGCAGCCTCGGCGACCGGTACTACGACCCGATCTACGAGCTCGTCCAGGATCTGGACTGCGCGTTCGCGACCCACGAGTACATGGGCCTCAACGCGGCGACGGCGGGCTCGGATCGGTTCGAGACCTTCACCGAGTGGCACACGGTCGTCCATCCGCACGAGGCGCAGTGCGCGCTGCTCTCGATGATCGTCCACGGGGTGTACGAACGCTTTCCCCGCCTCCGCGTCGCGTACATGGAAGCGGGGTGCGGCTGGCTCCCGTCGTGGCTGCACCGGATCGACGAGCATCTCGAGCTGGCGGGCGCGGCCGAGGCGCCCGAGCTCACGATGTCGGCGACCGAATACTTCCGCCGCAACTGCTGGATCTCGACCGAGTGCGACGATCGCTTCGTGGCCGACGTCATCCACTGGATGGGCGACGACCACATCGTGTTCGAGACCGACTATCCCCACCCCGACTCGAAGTACCCGAAGGCGACCGAGCATTTCCTCGCGCTCGACCCTGGCATCGTGTCGGCGGAGAGCAAGCGCAAGATCCTCTGGGACAACGCCGTCGACCTGTACCGCTTCCCCGAGGGCTACCTGCCGGTCACGTGAGCCGATGAGCGAGGGCATACGGCGCGTCTTCGAAGCGGTCGACTACGACGAGCTCGTCCGGGAGTTCCCGCCGCCGCCCGAGTACTTCGAGACGGCCTGGCGGGCGTCCCCCGAGGCGATCGAGCGCGTGCAGCTGCGTCGTCTGCGGGAGCGGGCGCGGGCGGCGACGCACGTTCCATTCTTCGCGAAGCGTTGGGAAGCCGCCGGGTTCGACGCCGACTCGATCGCCAACTCGACCTGGCGCGCGCTGCTGGTCACGTTGCCGGCGCTCGCGGTGATCACGACGCAGTTCAGCCACCGGTGCAGCGCCTCGTCGAACACCCACGCGCCGTTGTGCGTCCCGTACAGCCACGAGTTGA
>DATFXK010000078.1:0-18259 GCA_035316005.1 Acidimicrobiia bacterium
ACGACGCGCGGTCGGCGCAGTACGACCGAGCATGGGAGTCGGGCACCTTGTACGGCATGGTCGCCGCGTTCAACGACCTCCTGATCGACCGCGACGCCAACGACACCGCCGCCGAGTACGTACGCGCCCGCATCCGCGACGTCGTGGACGATCCCGAGGTCGCCGAGCGCCTGTCGCCCCGCAATCACCCGTTCGGAACAAAGCGCCCTTGCCTCGACTCCGACTACTACGCGACCTACAACCGCGACAACGTCACGCTGGTCGACCTGCGCGCGACGCCGATCGTCGCGATCACCCCGATCGGCATCCGCACGACTGCGGACGATTTCGAGCTGGACGCCATCGTGTTCGCCACCGGCTTCGACGCCATGACCGGGCCGCTGCTCGGCCCCGACATCACCGGCGCCGGCGGTGTGAAGCTCCGGGACAAGTGGGCGGCCGGGCCGCGCACCTATCTCGGCCTCGCAACCGCCGGCTTCCCGAACTTCTTCATCGTCACCGGGCCCGGGAGCCCTTCGGTCCTCGTCAACATGGCGGTCGCGATCGAACACCACGTCGACTGGATCGCGGATTGCATGGCCTACCTGCGGGAACGCGGCATTGCCGTGATCGACGCGACGGGGGACGCGGAGGACGTGTGGGTCGATCACGTCAACCAGGTCGCCGACCTCACCCTGTTCCCCCACGCCAACTCCTGGTACATGGGCGCCAACGTGCCCGGGAAGCCGCGCGTTTTCATGCCGTACATCGGCGGGTTCCCCCGCTACGACGAGGTCTGCCGCGGCGTCGCCGCCGACGACTACCGCGGGTTCACACTGACGCCGGCGATTGCGTCCGAGCCGGCGCCGTCGTCGACCTGACCGGCGGTCGAGCTACTCGAACGCCTCCGTGGAGCGATGCGTGAAGCGCGTCGCGGGCCACTTGCCCGAGTCGACGGCGTCGTAACTCCAGTCCGGCTGCTTCTCGCGCTGCCGTTCGTCGAGCACGGCCTGGCCGTCCTCGATGTCGACGATGGCGGCGATGAGCTCGGGCTCGACCGGGCGGACGGCGGCGTGAGTATGGGCGGCAGCTTCGCCCGGGAACAGGCGGCGGATGTCGCCGACGACGAGCTGGTGCTGGAGGGCGAGGTTGCAGCGGGCGCTGTCGGCGACGGTGCCGATGCGCTTGTCGAGCTCGGCGAGGTCGGCGTCGTTCGCCTCGTCCCTGCACATCCGCTCGAGGATGGCGGCGATCTCCAGGCCCTGCTCCTTGCAGGGGACGCACTGCCCGCACGACTCCACGCCGAGGAACCGGGAGACGCCGGCGGCGACGGCGACGAAGTCGGTCGTGTCGTCGAAGAGGATGAACCCGCCGGTCCCCAACCCGGTTCCGAGGGCGCGCATGGCCTCGTAGCTCACCGGAGTGTCGAAGTCGTCGGCGACGATCAACGCGTTGGCGACGCCGGACATCGCCGCGATGTGACGGCGGCCCGGCTGCGCGCCGCCGCCGATCTGCTCGATGACCTCGCGCAGCGGCGTGCCCATCGGCACCTCGGCCACGCCGTGACGCTGCGTCCGTCCGCTGATCGTGCACACGATCGAGCCCGGCGACTCGTCGGTGCCGACGGATCGGAACCAGTCGGCCCCCCAGGCGATGATGCGCGGCACGTTGGCAAGCGTCTCGACGTTGTTCGCCAGCGTCGGCGGCGCGTCACTGAGGTCGTCGGGCGCGGCCATCTCGACCTGCGCGGCGGACGGCGCGGGGTCGTCGCCGAGCTCCTCGGCGCCATGACGATATGGCGGCGCGACTCGCGGGAACGGACCTCGCCCGTCGATCGCCTCGAGGAGCCCCGTCTCTTCGCCGTAGAGGTACTCGGGCGGCCCTTCGAACACCCGCATCTCCACGTCGGTGGCCCAGCTGCAGCCGTGGATCTCTTCGATCGCGGCGCGCAGGCGTTCGGCCTCGCGAGTGAAGGTCTCCTTGACCGCGACGATCACGGTGTCGGCGGTGACGGCGAACGCGGCGATCAGCGCGCCCTCGAGGACCCGGTACGGATCGGCGCGCATGATCGCATGGTCCTTGAACGACCCGGGCTCGCCCTCGGCGGCGTTCACGACGACGGTCGTCAGCTCGACGGGCGACGCGTACGCCGCGACGGCACCCCACTTGCGGCCGGTCGGGAAGCCAGCGCCGCCGCGGCCACGCAACCCGGACGCAGCGATCTCGTCGATCACGCCGGCCGGTCCGAGACGCACCGCGGCCTCCAGCCCTGTCCCTCCGCCCGCCTTCTCGTAATCGGCGAGCGTCCGGACAGGGTCAGGAGGCAGAACCCGGGGGATGAAGGCCACGCTCGCCATTCTTGCCCGGTTCGCGCTCGGCGCGACCATCCGGCGGATCAGACCTCGAGCACCACCTTGCCCGGGATGCTCTTGGTCGACTTGGCCATGAACGCGTCGCGTGCGTCCGCGAGCGCGTACACCGCGCCGACCTGCGGGCGGACCCGGCCCTCGTCGACGATGCGGGCCACCTCCACGAGCTGCGCCCCGCTGGGTTCGCGGACGAAGTGCACGGTGCGGATGTCATCCCGCTCGGTCGGGGACGGGTACGTCACCGAGACAAGGGTGCCGCCGGGCCTGACGATCGCGTCCGACCGAGCCAGGATCTCGCCGCCGATCGGGTCGAACACGACGTCGACCTGGCCGACGGCGTCCTCCCACCGGTCGTCGTCGAGGTCGACGAATCGGTCGGCACCCAGCTCGAGCACGAGGTCCCGCGCGGTGCCGTGGCCCGTCCCGACGACGTGGGCGCCGGCGTTGCGGGCGAGCTGTACCGCCATGGAGCCGACGCTCCCGGCGGCCCCGTGGACCACCACGGTCTGGCCGGCTTCCAGGTGGCCGTGATCGAAGAGCGCCTGCCAGGACGTCAGCGCGGCCTGCGGGATGGCGGCGGCGTGCACGTGGTCCACGCTCCGAGGCTTCGGCGCCACGTCGCGCGTCTCGATGATGACGTACTCGGCCGCCCATCCGTCCCGGTAGCCATCGATCAGCCCGTAGACCTCGTCCCCGACGGCCACCCCGGTGGTGCCGAAGCCGAGCTCGACGACCACACCCGACCCCTCGTGGGCCGGGATCAGCGGCGCCCGGTCGTGCCCGTTTCGGTCGTTCCAGAGCGGCCACGTCAGCTCGGTCGGGGTGAAACCGGCGGCGTGCACCTTGACCAGGGCGTCGCCCACTTTCGGCGTCGGGTCGGGTGCCTCCTCGTAGACGAGGCCGTCGATGCCCTCGAGGCCCTTGGGCTCGTGGATGCGGATCGCCTTCATGGCGGAACCTCCATCTCTCCCTGTCACATCCGGTGGATTTCGTCGGTCATTCCTCATGACACGCTGGGACGGGGGAATGTGACCGATGGACGAGACGACCTGGTTGGCCGGGCGCTTCGAGGAGCACCGGACACGCCTGCGGGCGGTGGCGTACCGGATGCTCGGTTCGCTGAGCGAAGCGGACGACGCGGTGCAGGAATCGTGGCTGCGGCTCAGCCGCTCCGACGCGAGCGCCATCGAGAACCTAGGGGGATGGCTGACGACGGTCGTCGCCCGCGTGTGCCTCAACATGCTGCGCGCCCGGAACACGCGCCGTGAAGAGCCCATGACCGTGTTCGTGCCGGACCCGGTCGTCCGGCGCGAGGGCGAGTCCAGCCCCGAGGACGAGGCGCTCCTCGCCGACTCAGTCGGTCTCGCGCTCCTCGTCGTGCTCGAGACCCTGACTCCAGCCGAGCGTCTCGCGTTCGTGCTGCACGACATGTTCGGCGTGCCGTTCGAGGAGATCGCCTCGCTGGTGGACCGATCCCCGACGGCCGCACGGCAGCTGGCGAGCCGGGCGCGCCGCCGGGTGCAAGGCGCCGCCACGCCCGACGGCGACGTCGCCCGTCAGCGCGAAGTGGTCGACGCCTTCTTTGCCGCGTCGCGTGACGGCGACTTCGACGCGCTGGTCGCCGTCCTCGATCCCGACGTCGTCGTCCGGTCCGATGGTGGCGACGTGCGTCCGAGGGAGGTGATCCGCGGCGCCGAGAACGTGGCCGCCAGCGCGCTCACGTTCGCTCGCCTCTCGCCGTTCGTACGCCCCGCACTCGTCAACGGCGCCGCGGGCGCGGTCGTGATCCCGAGTGGCCGTCCGTTCTCGGTCATGGGCTTCACCGTCCGTGATGGCAAGATCGTCGAGATCGACGCGATCACCGATCCAGAGCGCCTGCGCCGGCTCGACCTCACCGGTTTCGACGACTGATCGCCGTCGGACACGCCGGTCAGTCTCGGGTCAGGCCGGCTGGAGGGGAAGGACGGCCTGGAATCGGGTGTCGCCGGGCTGTGATTCCAACTGCATCTCCCCGCCGTGGCGGCCGACCACGATCCGCCACGCGATGTCCAGGCCGAGGCCGGTCCCCTTCCCCACCTCCTTCGTGGTGAAGAACGGCTCGAACACGCGGGTGCGCACGTCGTCGGGAACACCGGGCCCGGTATCGCCGACCTCGACCATAAGGCGGTCGCGGCCGGCAGGACGGGTGCGGACCGTGAGCGTGCCGTGGCCCCCCATGGCGTCGAGCGCATTGTCGATGAGGTTCGTCCACACCTGGTTGAGCTCCCCGGGGAACGCCGAGATCATGGGGAGGGTGCGGTCGTAGTCGCGGACGACCTCGACGTCGTCGCCGATCTTGTGGCCGAGCATCGCCATCGTGGCGTCCAGCCCGTCGTGGACGTCGAACGTCTGAAGCGGCGCCCGGTCCATCTGCGAGTACTGCTTGGCCGACGCGAGCAGCCCGGAGATGCGCTCGGCCGCGTCGGAGATCTCGTCGAGCAGGCTGTCGGACTCCAACGACCGCACCGGGTACGACAGCCCGACGGCCAGATGCGGCGGCGGCACCGCCTGCGCGACGCGTTCGAGCCACGCCTGGTCGACTCCGGCGGCCAACAGGGTGGGCGCGATCTCCCAGGCGCCGTTCACCTCGTGGTCCTCGAGCCAGTCGGCGAGCTCCTCCTCGCGATCGGACGCTTCGAGGGGGGACAGCTTGGGCGCGTGCCGGCGGTGCTCGAGGGCCTCGGCGGCGAGATCGGCGACGGCCTCGAGCTGGTCGGGTGGGAGCTCACTGCGGACGATGACGCTGATCTTCTGCCGCATCTCGGCCAGCATGTCGCGCAGGCGCGCGCTGGCACTCGTGAGCGCCGCGACCGGATTGTTGAGCTCGTGGGTGAGCCCCGCGGTCACCGTGCCCAAGGCGACGAGTCGTTCGTGCCGGGCGAGCGTGTCGGTCGCCGCCCGGCCCTGGACGGTCCATCCCTCGAGCAAGTGCGTCGCCATCGGGAACCAGTCGCGGACGGCGCGCCCGAAGTCGGCCGCCGGGAGCTCGAACAACCGGCAGTCGGTGATGGCACGTGCGGTCCCCGAGTACACCTGGGAACGACGTTCGCCCAGGTACGCGTCGAAGGCGCCGGAGTACGACCCGTAGTAGTCGGAGCGGAAGAGCTCGATCTCGCCTCCCTGCACCCGGCCCGACATCGCCATCGTCCCGGACAAGAGCACGAAGAAACAGGTAGCGGGCGCGCCCTCGGCGTGGATCGTCGCCCCCGCCGGGTACTCGACGACTCGACCGCGCTCGGCGAGCCATGCGAGCTGGTCGTCGTCGAGCGCCTCGAACAGGAACAGGGTCCGCAGCTGCTCGGGCGTCAGTCGCTCGGGCTCGGTCATCGGTGCTCCAGGTACCGGTGGAGCAGCTGGATCGCCATGGCGCCCTCGCCGACCGCGGACGCAACGCGCTTGATCGAGTTGGCGCGCACGTCGCCGGCGGCGAACACCCCGGGAACGCTGGCCTCGAGGTAGTACGGATCGCGGTCGAGCTGCCAGCCCCGTGGTCGTCGTCCCTCGTCCAGCACGTCCGGTCCGGTCAGCACGAATCCGCGCTCGTCGCGGCCGATCGCGCCTTCGAGCCACTCGGTGCGCGGCTCGGCGCCGATGAACACGAACAGGTATCCGGCTCGTACGGTCTCCTGCGGGCCGGAGCGGTTGTTGCAGAGCGTCAGTCCTTCGAGGTGATCGGTTCCGTGCACCTCGACGACCTCGGTGTTGAGGCGCACCTCGATGTTGGGGATCTCGTCGATCTGGCGGATGAGGTAGTAGGACATCGACCGCTCGAGGCTGTCCCCCCGCACGAGCATCGTCACTTGGCGCGCGTGCTGCGACAGGAACACCGCCGCCTGCCCGGCGGAGTTGGCCGCGCCGACGATGTACACGTCATCGCCGCCGCATGCGGTGGCTTCGGTCGCGGCCGAGCCGTAGAAGACGCCGAGGCCGGTCAGCGCATCGGCACCGGGGACGCCGAGCTTCCGGTACGAAATGCCGGTGGCGAGGAGCACGGAATGCGCGACGACCTCGCCGCCGTCGGCGAAGCGAACCGCCCGGGACGAGGCGCGCACGTCGAGCCCGACGACGTCGCGCGTGGTGAGGATCTCGGCGCCGAACTTGTGGGCCTGCCGCCGCGCTCGGTCGGTGAGCTGCGCTCCCGACACCCCGTCGGGAAACCCGAGGTAGTTCTCGATGCGCGAGCTCTGGCCCGCCTGCCCGCCGGTCGCCTCCCGCTCGACCAGAACGGTCCGCAACCCTTCCGACGCCGAGTAGACGGCCGCGCCGAGCCCGGCGGGCCCACCGCCGACGATGACGACGTCGTAGAAGTCGATCGCCGGCGTGGTCGAGAGCCCGACTTCGGCCGCCAGATCGCTCATGCTCGGCTCGACGAGGTAGTTGCCGTCGGGCGTGACCACCAGAGGGATACGCGTCTCGTCCACTCCCGCGGCCGAGAGCAGCCGCCGGCCTTCGGGCTCCTCGGTCGAGAGCCAGCGGTACGGGACCGAGTTGCGCGCGAGGAAGTCGCGCACCTCGAACGATCGCGCCGACCAGCGGTGTCCGACCACCTGCGTCCGGTTGACGGTTTGCTCGTCGGTGTCGAGCCACATCTGGATCAGCGCGTCGATGACCGGATAGAGCTTCTCCTCGGGTGGGTCCCACGGCTTGAGGAGGTAGTGGTCGAGGTCGACGACGTTGATCGCCTCGATGGCGGCGTCGGTGTCGGCGTACGCGGTGAGCAGCGCCCGCCGCGCCTGCGGGAAGAGGTCCATGGCTTCTTCGAGGAACTCGAGGCCACTCATGTCGGGCATTCGATGGTCGGCGAGCAGGACGGCGACGGGGTCGCCGCGCAGCTTCAGCTCCCGCAGGGTGTCGAGCGCCTCCGGCCCGGATTCCGTTCGCACGACCCGGTAGTCCTCGCCGTACTGGCGGCGCAGGTCGCGGGCAACCGCTCGGGAGACGCCGGGATCGTCGTCCACGGTGAGCAGGATCGGCTTCCGGTCAGAGTCGACGGCCATGCGCCTTCGACGGTATCGGCCCGACGGATTCACCGGCGCACGAGCAGGTCGTCGATCCGCTGGTTCAGGGTCGCCTGGTCGGCGACGTGGACGTAGACGTCGTGCGCCCGGGGTGAAGGTGTCTCCCAGGACAAGCCGCCCTGAGCATTGATTACCGCCGCGCCTCCCTGACCGAGCCCCGTGAAGACGCCCCGGCGGTCCCCGATCGCCTACAGCAGCGTGGGAGCGTCCCAGTTGCCATCCCCCGACGCGGAGGGCGGGAGGCCCCGGTCCTCGTAGCCTCCCGCGCTCTCCCGCTCCTCCCCGAGGGACCCGTTTCGGCCACCAGTTCCTCGTGAGGACGGAGATGCGGGGACCCAGAAGTCGTGCGGGTCCCCGCAGCTCTGCAGCCGGCGCCTCGGCTCAACACCGCGCTGCGAAGGCATTGTTCACGACACGGTGGAAATGCAAACAAGGGCGGCGAAAGCCGTTTGACCACGCAACCATCGGGGAACCACCGCCACATGACGTCAACGGGAATTGGCGCGCGCCTCGAGTCGGGCGCCTTCGTCGAGGTGCGCAACCGGTTCGACGGCTCGTGGTGTCCGGGCTTCCAGGTCGCGCGAACGGTCGCCGACGGATACGTGGTGCGCAGATGCCGCGACGGGGCTCTGCTCCCGGGCGCGTTCGTCGCCGCGTCGGTGCGGGCGCCCGGCAGGCCCGGCCGACGAACGGCTCAGCCGGCGGCGCGTCGGAGGGCGCGGAACTCGCGCACGAGGTCGTCGAGCTGGTACGCCGCCTGGGCGCCGCTCGGGTTCGGCAACAGCCAGATGACCGCGCCCGAGAGGGGTTCCGGCTGGCGACCGACGGCGGCGTCGGGCCGGCGAAATGCTGTCCGGTACGCGCCCATCCCCGCGAACGCGACGAAGCCGGGCCGGTAGCGCTCGACCTTGCGGGCCAGACGAGACGCGCCGCGTCGCAGCTCGGCCGGGTCGAGCTCGGCGGCGGCGGCCGTGGTGCGGCTCACGAGGTTCGTGATGCCGAGCCGGACGGCGAGCAGTTTCCGGTCGTCGAACGGGGAGAGCTCGCGATCCGTGAACCCGGCCCGGTGCAGCACCTTCCAGAAGCGGTTGCCGGGACGAGCGAAGTGATGACCGACGGCACCCGAGTACAGCCCGGGATTGATGCCACAGAACAGGACACGCAGCCCCGGCGCGATCACGTCCCGGATGCGCCGGCCGGTCGCGGAAGCCAGCTCCTCCTGCGTCGGCCGGCGGGCGTGCTCGTTCCGGCTGGCCTTCGGCACCCGTGCTTCTCAGCCGCTGAGGCGCGCGACAGTCGTGTGCGACGGCCGCGAGAAGTCGCGGACGACGCGCTCGAGATGCCCGGCGAGCGCGTGCAGGTCGGCCGCCGACCACGACGACAGGACCTCGGCCATGATCTCGTCCGCCGCGGCTCGGTACGCCTCCGACGCCCGCCGGCCCTTCGGCGTCAGCGCCACGATGCCGGCGCGACCGTCGCTCGGGTCGGCTCGTCGCTCGGCGTGCCCGGTCGCCGTCAGCTCGCGAACCTCACGGCTGATGAGCGCCGGCTCGAGGCCCGTGAGCCGGGACAGCTCCGAGAGGCGCACCGCCCCTGCGCCCCTCGACGCGGCGAGGATGGCCAGCGCCGGCTGGGAGAGAAACACGCCCGACCGCTCGGCTCGCAGTCGCGCACCCTCACGACCGGTCGCCATGCGCGCGAGACGCGCCAGCGACTGATCCACGCGCCGGAGGTCGTCGCGCCGCGTCACCTCAGTCGAAGTCCGGGTTCAGCTCGGAGCTCACGATCCACATCGCGAAGTACTGCGCCGCGCCGCCGTACGCGTGACCGAGCGCGACCTCGGCCCTGTCGACCTGGTAGTCACCGGCGGTGCCGCGCACCTGGTTCGCCGCTTCGAGACAACGGATGAGCCCCGAGGCGCCGATCGGGTTGGACGAGAGCACTCCTCCCGACGGGTTCACCGGGAAGCTGCCACCCAGCTCCGTCTCGCCGGCGTCGGTGAGCTTCCAGCCCTCGCCTTCCGGCGTGATGAGGTGCCCTTCGAGCCACATGGGCTCGTACCAGGAGAAGGGGACGTAGAGCTCGGCGCAGTCGATCTGGCGAAGCGGGTCGGTGACGCCGGCCTTCGCGTAGAGCGCCTCGGCGCAGTCGACGCCCGCGACGGGGCGCACGGTGTCGCGACCGGGGAACGAGCTGAACTCGGTGCGCTTGGCGTGTGCGATCACCCAGGCCGGCGAGCGGGGTCCGCGCCGCGCGACGTCCTCGCTGGCGAGCACGACGGCGGCGGCGCCGTCGGACGACGGGCACGACTCGAGGAAGTGCAGGGGATCCCACAGCATCTGGGATTCCCTCACCTTGTCGATCGAGATGTCCTCGATCCGGAGGTGGGCGTGCGGGTTCTTCAGCGCGTTGCGACGGTCCTTGACCGCGATCTTCCACCCGATGTGCTCGGGTGCGCCCGAGCGCGAGATGTAGCTGCGGATCCACGGCGCGAACGTCCCGCCCGCGCCCTGGCCGCCGGACCGGCCGCCCGACAGCGCCCAGGTCGCGTTGCCCTCGGACTGCTTCTCGTGGCAGACGACGAGCACGCGGTCGTACCGGCCCGACTCGACGAGTGTGGCGCCGGTGATCGCCGTCGACGCCCCCACCGAGCCGGCGGTGTGGACGCGGTGGATCGGCTTGCCGACGGCACCGAGCGCGTCGGCCAGCGAGAGCTCCGGCATCATCACCGCCTCGAGCGCGTCCGGCGCCTTGCCGATCACGATCGCGTCGATGTCGGCGAACGACATGCCGGCGTCCGCGAGCGCGTCGAGAGCCGCCCACCGCACGAGGCCGTCGAGCGTCACGTCGAGCTGGCGGCGGTAGTCGGTCTGGCCGATGCCGACGACCGCGCACGGGCGCGCCATCACCGACCTCCCTCGAGCACGCACAGGAGGTTCTGCTGCAAGCACGGGCCGCTTGACGCGTGGGCGACGCCGCGGCCCGCCGATCCCGACCGGATGCGGTCGGCGACCTCGGTCACGCGGATCAGCCCGGTGGCCATGACCGGATGGCCGGCGAGCGGACCGCCGGAAGGGTTCACGGCCGTGCCGTTCGACAGGCCGAGGGCGTCGCGGAGGATCAGCTCCTCGGGGCTGTAGTTGACCATCAGCTCGGCCACGTCGATCGGCCCGTCGGCGAGCGCGACACGTTCGGCGGCGAGCTTGGTCGACACCGACCGGGTCAGGTCCCGCAGCCCGGGGTGGTGCGACTCGATGCGATGGTCCATCCCCCGGATCCACGCCGGACAGTCGGTCAGCTCGCGGGCGCGGTCTCCGGCGGCGATGACCACGGCGGCCGCGCCGTCGGAGATGGGCGGAAGGTCGTGCCTCCGCAGTGGCGCCGAGAAGTACGGCGCCGCCAGGAGATCGTCGACCGTCTCGTCGGTCGCCAGCTGGGCGTGCGGGTTCTGGCGGGCGTCCCGGCGGCTGCGGACGACGACCTCGGCGAAGTCGCGCTCGGTCGCCTTCCCGGCGTCGAGCAGCGCGCGCGCCTGGATCCCGGCGAGCGAGACGGGGTCCATGCCGAGCGGCGCCATCACGTATGGGTCCGTCTGCAGCGCGAACACCTCGCGGGGGCGGCCCGGTGACGACTTCCCCGACCCGATCACGACGGCGACGTCGACGTCGCCGAGCTGCAATCGAAGCCACGCCTCGAATAGCGCCCAGGCGCCGTCCATCTCGACGTGGCTCTCGTAGACGGGTGGCCACGCGCCCACGCCGTCGATGTTCATGACGAACGCGAACGGCATGCCGGACAGGTAGTCGCAACTGCCGGCGATGGTGAACTCGAGCTGGCTGCGGTCGAGCCCGGTCTGCTGCAGCAGGTCGTTGACGCACCGCATGATGAGCTTCGGCTCGGAGTCGTCGAACCGCCGGTACGAGCTCGTCTGCGACGTCGCGACGACGGCGACCTCGCGGGTCAGGTCGCTCAAAACGCGAACTCCTGCAACGGCCGGGGGTCGACGTCGGGCTCGCCGGTCGGCTTCCAGCGCTCGATCACGCCCTCCCACGCGCCGCCGTACCGGTTGCCGAGGTCGCTCACGTCCCGCTCGGCGGGCGGCTTCCACACCGCGCGCACACGCATCCCGACCCGGAACTCGTCGGAGGGGATGTCGCGGATGTCGACGCCGGTGATCGGCTGGTCGGCGCCGTCGAGGAGGATCGACGCCCGGATGTAGGGGTCGGTCTCCTTCTGGCCGTAGTACTGCACGGGCGTGATCACCGTGAACGAGCTGACCGCGCCCCGGTCGGCCACCTCGACGTCGTCGGCTTCGGTCATCTCGGCCCGTTCGAGGTTGTCGTAGCCGTTGCTCGGCACGTACACCTTCCCGCTGACCGGCGACCGCTGGCCGAGGATGCGACCGGCGAGCAAGCCGCGGGCGAACCGGGCCCGGTGCGGATAGAGCGGCTCGCTGATCGTGAGCGACACCAGGTGCTCGGTGATCGTCACCGGCTCGTCGCCTGCGGCGATGTCCTGCGCGCGCGCGGCAGCTTCGGGCACGAAGTACAGGTCCGTGACCGCGCCGTCGCGCTCGTCGCGGAACTGGGCGGCGACGCGCATCCCGGTCGCCATCGCGTCGATGGATTCCGCCTCGACCGCGTGCGCGATCGGCGTGTCGGCGCCGTCGAGCCGGATCAGCGCGAACGCGAACGGGTGGTCGAAGGGGTGTTTCGGCGTGGGATGGGCGACCCACGTCCACGACTGCACGGTGCCGCCCGGGCCGACCTCGACGAACTCGGGCTCGAGCGGCTCGCTGGTTGCGGGGTCGTACTCGAGCGGCGGGCAGAGCACCCGGCCGCCGCACCGGTTCCCGAGGATGCGTCCGTCGCGCAGCCCGGTCAGGAAGGGACCGATGACGGGACCGGTCGTGCGGGTGTACGGGTACTCGAGCGTCATCTCGACGGGCGGCAGGTCGGTCGCGCTCACGATGTCGCCAGTTTCGTCTCGAACCTCGATGAGCGCGTCACTCGTCGATCAACCGGTTGAGCCGCTGCGTCGTCTCGATCCACTCCTCGACCATCTCGAAGATCACGTCCTTCGTCGGTCGGACCGTGTTCAGCCGCCCGACGATCTGACCCACCGGGAAGCCGGACAGCTCCTTGCGTTGCACGCGCGAGACGCGTCGTGCGGCGTAGTTGTAGATGATGCCCTGCAGCGGCATCGGCAGCGGACCGGGCGAGTCCTCGCGCTCCCACGCCTCCGTCCACGCCGTGCGCAGCTGGCGGGCGGGCTTGCCCGTCATCACGCGCGACCGCACCGTGTCGCGAGACGTCGCCGCGAGCATGTTCTCGAGCGCGGCCGGATTCGTATCGGCCTCGGCCACCGTGAGCCACATCGATCCCGTCCAGACGCCCTGCGCGCCGAGCGCGAGCGCGGCGGCCATCTGCCGTCCGGTCGCGATGCCTCCGGCCGCGAGCACGGGCACCTCGGCGCCGACGGCATCCACCACCTCGGGCACGAGGATCATCGTCGCGACCTCACCGCAGTGCCCGCCGGCCTCGGTCCCCTGGGCGACGATCACGTCGACGCCTTGCGCGACCTGCCGCTCTGCGTGCTGCTTCGCGCCCACGAGCGCGCCGACGATCACGCCGGCGTCCTGCGCGGTCCGGATGACGTCAGGCGGGGGCGGCCCCAGCGCGTTCACCAGCATCTTGGCGCCGTGCTGCAGCGAGACCTCGACCTGGCCCGGCCCCTCTTCGTCGACACCCAAGCCGGCCGCCTTGACGGGGCGCGCCTCGAGGTCCTCGGGCATGGGCGGCACGTCGTACTCGGCGAGGATCTTGTCGGCGAAGTCCCAGTGCTCCTGCGGAATCATCGCCTCGAGGTTCGAGAGCTGAGCGTCCGCTCCGCCGCCCTTCCCGACGTAGTTCATCGGCATGACGATGTCGGTGCCGTACGGCTTGCCGTCGACGTGCTCCTCGATCCACGTGAGCTCGGTGTCGAGCTCGTCCGGTGTGTAGGCGAGGGCGCCGAGGACGCCGAACCCACCGGCCCGGCTCACGGCGGCGACCACGTCGCGACAGTGCGAGAACGCGAAGATCGGGAACTCGATCCCGAGCTGCTCCGCGATCGGCGTCTTCATGCGGGCGCACCATACCGACGCTTGTTTGACTCGGTCAACCAACCCGGATTGGTACCGCGCTCTCTACTCCACGTCCTCTTCGCCTGCGGCTCTCGCGAACTGGCTCAGCGCACTCACGAGTGTCTCTCTCGCGTCGCGCGGCACGCGGGCGACGATGCGGGCGATCTCGGTTCGTCGGCGCTCGGTCACCTCGGCAACCAGTTCCCGCCCGGTCGGGGTCAACTCCAGGACCACGGCTCGGCGGTCCTCACTGCTCTGTCGCCGGCGGACGAGTCGCTTGCGCACCAGACGATCGCACATGCGCGTCGCCGTCGACGTGTGAACCCCGAGCGCCGCCGCCAGCTCGCCGAGGGACCGGGCACCCTCCGTCGCCAGGACGACGAGCGCGCGGTACTGCGGGAGGGTGACGTCATCGGCCACGCCGGCGAGCGAACGGGCCGCCACGGCTACCAACGCACGCGAGACGTAGAGCACCGCGTCCGTGACCTCGTCGGTCCCGGCAGCCGCGAGTCCCGGTCCTCCTGATGCGCCCGCCGGTGCTGCCACCTGCGCCCACCTCCTCCGAGCGGAGTTTTATGCCTAATACAATTAGTGTATACTACAAGTAAAGCTCATCGCCGCCACGACGAGGGGGAACGCCATGAAGACAATCGTCGTCGGTGTCAACGACTCCCCGGCCTCGGTCCGAGCGGTGCGATGGAGTGCCTCCATCGCCGAAGCAGTGCACGGCCGGGTGGTCGCGGTGTTCGCCGTCTCGCGCGTCGGGATCTGGGAGCTCGCCGCGCTGCAGGTCAACCCGGATCCCGTCGTTCGCGAGTACGAGCGAAGGTTGAAGGGACCGTGGACCCAGCCGCTGCGTGAGGCGGGCGTCGCCTACGACACCCGCCTCGAACGTGGCGGGACCGCCGACGCCTTGCTCCGCGTCACTGCCGAAGAGGATGCGGATCTCATCGTCATCGGTGGTCACCGGCACAACAGCTGCGAGAGTGATCCGACCCACCGACTGCTCAAGCGCGCGAACAGACCACTCGTGGTCGTTCCCGAGCGAGAATGAGCGCGGACGGGAACGGTCGATTCGAGAGCACGGCCGCCGAAGGGATCGAGATCACGGTCGCCGCCGTCTCCGCCATGGAACGGGCGAACCGGCGAATCTTGCGCCTCATGCGAGTTCGTTCCGCTCGACCCTGGACTGCCGACGAGTTCACCGAGTACCTCGATCTGTCGCGCCGTGAACGGGCGGCCCACCGTCGATACGTCATCGGGCGAGATCGGTTCGACCATGCTCGGAGGCTGCGGTCCGGCAAGGACCCCAGAGGTATCCATCCCGCGGTGTGACGGCGCGCGATGATCGGATGTGGTCTACGTCGCGCTTCTTCGCGCCATCAATCTTGGCCGGGTCAACCGCGTCCCGATGGCAGAGCTCCGTTCTGCTCTTCGGGACGCGGGCTTCGGTGACGTCGCAACCCATCTCCAGAGCGGCAACGTCGTCCTGCGGAGCGGGAAGCGGTCGCCGACCGCCGTCACGAAGGAGATCGAACGTCTCATCGTGGCCGAGTTCGCCGTGGACGCCGATGTCATGGTGCGAACCGCCCCGGAGCTGGCGAAGATCGTCGAGGGCAATCCGCTGGCGCGCGGACGCAGCGGTCCGGAGGCGCTCCACGTGGCCTTCCTGAAGAGCCGTCCGCCGGCGGCGGCGACCCGCGCGCTGACAGGCCGCACCTTCGGAGGTGACGAGTTCGTGATCCGAGGCACCGAGATCTACCTGCGCTACCCGAACGGTGTCGCCGGCTCCAAGATGAACACGGCGCTGTTCGAAGGCGCCCTCGGCACGCCGGGCACCGTCCGGACCTGGAGAGTCGTCACCCGGCTGAACGAGCTCGCCGGTCACGTCGCGTGAATCTCAGACCGACGCGACCGCGGCTTCCGGCACGACCGCCAACGTGTGGAGGCGACGGGCGCTCTCGCCGTCCGCAGGAAGGAACGTCTCGATCGCAAGATTCGCCGCGCTGACCTCGAGCGGTGCCCCGAGGGTGGCGATGATCGTGAAGAGGCTGACCTCGCCGAGACGGGTGCGCAGCTCGAGCGAGGCCATGGGCTGATGCACCGGGGTGGAAGGCAAGTCGGGCGGAAGGTACGACTCGATCTCGTCGACGAGGGCGCCGAGGGCTTCGTCGGCGTCGTCGCGGCTTCTCTGCCGGAGCTGACGGATGAGCGGCGTGCTACAGGCGGGGGTCAAAGACGAGACGCTCGGCAGGCCGTCCGGATGCACCGCGAGGCGGAGCATGTTCACCGGCGGCTTCAGGAGATCCGGGTCGACGCCGTCCCACAGCAACGAGGTCGCCGCGTTCGCCTCGATCAGGTTCCAGAGCCCGTCGACGATCAACGCCGGATTGGGCTGGTGTGCGTCGAGCAGTCGCTGCAACGACTCTCGGAGCGGCTCCATCTCCGGTCCGTCGTACGGCACTTCGAGGTACACCGGAGCAAATCCGCCCGCCAGGAGGAGCCGGTTCCGCTCCGCCAGCGGGAGGTCGAGCTGATAGGCGAGATACACGAGGAGCTCACGGCTGGGACGGGCACGCCCCGTCTCGACGAAGCTGAGGTGCCTGGTCGAGACGCTGGCATCCAAGGCCAGCTCGAGCTGGGTGCGCCGGCGACGCGTGCGCCAGTACCGGATCAGCTGCCCGACGGTCTGCGGCTCTTCCTCGTTTGCGGCCATACGGAGCTCAACGGCCGTCGCCCGCAGCGCCATTCCCACCGCAAGAGGCACTCCATTACCTAGGACGTAATCGACCCGGCGCCGCGAGCGGCGCACCCTTTCCGTACGAAGACAGGCACGCACTTCGATCCCCGGCCGTTTCTCGCCGGTGACCCTGCATCGACGGGACCATGAGGAGAAATGCAATGGACACCGCGAATGATCTTGCCGACCGGTACGTCGCGCTCTGGAACGAGCCCGATGCCGAACGCCGTCGAGCCGCGATCGCCGGATTGTGGACCGAGGACGGCGTGCAACTCCTCCAACCACCGCTGGAGGTGCATGCGAATGCCGCGCGCCCTGGGATCGGGTTGGCGGCGACGTTCGAGGCGCGAGGGCACGCCGCGCTCGAGACCCGGGTGACGAGCGCACACGACGAGTTCATCGCGCGCCAAGGCAACGCGTTTCGGCGACGCGAGGACGTCGAGCGTGTCGCCGACGCCGTCAAGTTCCACTGGGAGATGGTGTCGCCGGACGGCGACGTTGTCGGTGTCGGGCTCGAGTTCCTCGTGCTGGCCGCCGACGCAAGGATCCGCTGCGACTACATGTTCATCGTGGGTTGACGCGGCGCGTTGTTCGCGGCGGTTGACCGGTTACCGCCTACTACTCAGGCCGCGCTCGGAAGCGCCTCGGGCTCGAGCGCGACCGCGAGCACGTCCTGCACGTCGTCGACCAGGTGGAACGTCAACGCGTCGCGTGTCCCCTCGGGCACGTCGTCGAGGTCGGGGCCGTTGCGAGCGGGCAGGATCACCTCGGTGAGCCCGGCGCGTTGCGCCGCGAGCACCTTCTGCTTCACGCCGCCGATGGGCAGCACCCGTCCTTGCAGCGTGACCTCCCCGGTCATCCCGACGTCGTCGCGCACCTTGTGTCCGCTCAACAGGCTCGCCAGCGCGGTCGTCATGGTGATGCCGGCAGACGGGCCGTCCTTGGGCACCGCGCCGGCGGGGACGTGCAGGTGGACGCGACGGTTGAGCGCCGCCGGCTTGATGCCGAGCTGATCGGCGTGCGCCTGCACGTACGACAACGCGATCTGCGCCGACTCCTTCATGACGTCACCGAGCTGTCCGGTCAGGGTGAGGCCGGGCTCGCCGTCCATGACGGAGGCCTCGATGAACAGCACGTCGCCACCGGCGCCGGTCACGGCGAGGCCGGTCGCCACGCCGGGCGCGCCGATCCGGTCGGCCACCTCGTTGAAGAACTTCGCCCGGCCGAGCGCGTCACGGACCACGGCGTCGTCGACGACGACAGGCGCCTGCGCGTCGCCACTGACGAGGCGCGCTGCAACCTTGCGCAGCAGCTTGCCCAGCTCCCGCTCGAGGTTCCGGACCCCCGCCTCACGGGTGTAGTCGGCGACGATCAACCGGAGGGCGTTCTCCCCCACGGTGACATCGTCTTCCCGCAGACCGTTCCGGTCCCGCTGGCGGCCGAGCAGGTGGTCACGTGCGATCGCGACCTTCTCCTCCTCCGTGTAGCCGTCGAGGCGAATGACCTCGAGCCGGTCGAGCAGCGGTGCCGGGATCGTCTCGGCAACGTTCGCCGTCGCGATGAACAGCACGTCGGAGAGGTCGAGATCGACCTCGAGGTAGTGATCACGGAACGTGTGGTTCTGCGCCGGGTCGAGCACCTCGAGCAGCGCGCTCGACGGGTCACCGCGCCAGTCGGCACCGACCTTGTCGATCTCGTCGAGCAGCACGACGGGGTTCATCGTGCTGGCCTCGGTGAGAGCGCGGACGATCCGCCCGGGTCGCGAACCGACGTACGTGCGGCGGTGGCCGCGGATCTCAGCCTCGTCGTGGATGCCGCCCAGCGCGACACGGGTGAACTCCCGTCCCAACGCGCGCGCCACCGACTCGCCGAGCGACGTCTTGCCGACGCCCGGCGGCCCGACGAGCGCCAGGATGGCGCCCGCGCCGCGACGTCCGTCGGTCTCCTCGATGCCACGCTCGGCGCGCAGCTTGCGCACCGCGAGCAGCTC
>DATFXK010000079.1:0-6571 GCA_035316005.1 Acidimicrobiia bacterium
CCGAGGAACAGCGAGGCCTTGTAGAACGCGTGCGCGACCACGAGGAAGATCGCGGCGGCATATGCACGTACGCCGAGGGCGAGGAACATGAAGCCGAGCTGGCTGATCGTCGAGTAGGCCAGCACGCGTTTGATGTCGACCTGGATGAGCGCAACCGTCGCGGCGAGGAAAGCGGTGACAGCGCCGATGATCGCCACCACCGTGAGTGCCGAGCCGCCGCTGGCTTCGAAGAAGGGGTGGGCTCGGGCGACGAGGAACACGCCGGCGGTCACCATCGTCGCCGCGTGGATCAGGGCCGATACCGGTGTCGGGCCTTCCATGGCGTCGGGCAGCCAGACGTGCAACGGGAACTGCGCGCTCTTGCCCACCGCGCCCATGAACAGCAAGAGCGAGATGGCGGTGGCGGTGCCGGCAGCGAGCTTGCCGGCGCCGGCGTTCATCGCGCTGTAGTTCAGAGATCCGAGCTGATCGAAGATCAGGAACATCGCGATCATGAAGCCGACGTCGCCGACGCGCGTGGTGACGAAGGCCTTCTTGCCCGCCACCGCAGCCGAGTTGCGTTGGAACCAGAACGACACCAGCAGGTACGAGCACAGCCCCACGCCCTCCCAGCCGAGGAACGTGACGAGGAAGCTCGAGCCGAGCACGAGGATCAGCATCGACGCGCAGAACAGGTTCATGAACGCGAAGAAGCGTCCGTAGTTCTCGTCGCCGTGCATGTAGCCGATGGAATACAGGTGGATGAGGGTGCCGACGCCCGTCACGAACAGGATGAAGGTGATCGAGAGCGGGTCGGCCAGGAAGCCCATCTTCACCTGGAGCCCGCCGGTCGGGAACCAGGTGAAGAGGTCGACGGTGTGCCGGCGAGGCTCGATGTCACGCAGCGCGAACAGCATCACGACGGACCACGCGAACGACAGCGCCATCAAGCCCGTGGCGAGCCATCCTGCCTTGGGCTCGCCGATGCGCCGCCCGAAGAGCAGGAGGATGGCGGCGCCGAGAGCCGGGAGCGCAGGGACGATCCAGACGAGATCGAGGAGGTCGCGGGCGTCCACGGGTTAGCCCCTCAGCAGGTGGACGTCGTCGGCAGTGGCGCCGCGGCGCCGCCGGAAGATGGCGACGATGATCGCGAGCCCGACCGCCACCTCGGCCGCGGCCACGACGAGCGTGAAGAACACGATGACCTGTCCCCCGATGTCGTTCAGCGCACGTGAGAACGTGACGAACGTGAGGTTGGCGGCGTTGAGCATCAGCTCGACACACATGAACATCACGAGGACGTTGCGCCGCAGCAACAGGCCGACGGCCCCGATCGTGAACAGGAGGGCCCCGACCACGAGGTAGTAGTTGGGCGTGATCTCGAGGGCGGCGACGCTCACGGCGTCACCTGCGGCGTTTCCGAAGGACGTTCACTGTCGCCGAGATACGCACCGTTCTCGGCCGCCTCGCTCAGCTCCGCCTGGGTGATCTGCTCCTCGATGGCCTGCTCACGCTCGTCGAGCTGGGCACGCTGGCCGCTGCGGCGAGCGAGCACCACGGCACCGACGACGGCGATCACGAGGAGGGCGGCGGTGAGCTCGAACGCCCAGAGGAAGTCCGTGAACAGGACGCGTGCGACGCGCTGGATGTTGCCGAGGTCCCGTCCGTCGACAGCCCCGCGCACGGAGCCCCGCGTCGACGACGCCCCCGTCGCCCACGTGCGTCCCGCGAGCACGAAGATCTCGCCGAGGAGGATGACGCCCAGGGCGACGGCCGCGGGCCGCTGGTACGGGATCGGATCCTTGAGCGACTCCTCCCGGTCGACGCCGAGAAGCATGATCACGAAGAGGAACAGCACGACGATGGCGCCGGCGTACACGATGATCTGCACCGCCGCGACCAGTTGTGCCTCTTGCAGCAGGAAGAAGATCGCCACTGCCACCAGCGTCACCACGAGCAGCAGCGCGCAGTGAACCGGGTTGCGCGCGAGCACGACTCCGGCGGCGCCGCCGAGTGCGAGCGCAGCGGCGACGAAGAAGACGACGGCCTCGACGGTCACCCGCTCTGGCCCTTCTCGGGGGGACGGACCCCGTACCCGAGCTCGGCCGACCAGGAGACCTTGCCCTCGTAGTCGGCGTCACCCGACGGCGACGTCACCCGCATCCACGCGCTCGTCTGGTCGTCCTCGCCGCCGCGCCACAGCTCCCACGGCATCCGGCGGGCGTGTCCGTCGTCGTCGACGAGCAGCTCGTCCTTCGTGTAGATGCTGTCGTCGCGATTCGTGAACGAGAACTCGAACAGCTTCGTCTCGGTGATCGCCTCGGTCGGGCACGCCTCCACGCACATGTCGCAGTGGATGCAGCGGAGATAGTTGATCTCGTATACGAAGCCGTACCGCTCGCCGGGCGACACGGGAGCGTCCGGAGGGTTGTCGGCGCCGCGCACGTAGATGCACCGGGCCGGACAGACGCCCGCGCACAGTTCGCACCCGATGCACTTCTCCATCCCGTCCTCGTAGCGGTTGAGGACATGCCGGCCGTGGAACCTCTGGGGCTTCGGTCGCTTCTCCTTCGGGAAGAACTCCGTGACGCGCGGGCGGAAGATCTGCCGGAGCGGAACCGTGAACCCGCGGAGAAAGTCGAGGACGCTCATCAGCGGATCTCGTCCCGTATCTCGATGTCACCCGGTTTCGCCATCGACGCGAACAGGACGAGATACACGAGCACCGCGCCGACGGCGGCGGCGGGCACGACGATCCAGAGGTTCCAGCCCTCCTGGCGCCCGATGACCACGACGGCCGAGACCATCAGCCACAGGAACGCGATCTCGATGAGGTACTTCCAGCCCAGGTCCATCAGCTGGTCGTAGCGCATGCGCGGCAGCGTCGCCCGGATCAGGACCGTGCCGTACAGCAGCACGAGCAGCTTGAGCATGAACCAGAAGACCGGCATCACCCACACGTTGATCGTGCCCGTGGCGGGAAGGAGGCCGAGCTTGGGGCCCTCGGGGCCACCGAGGAACAACGTGACCGCGATCGCCGACATCGTGATCACGTTCATGAACTCGGCGAGGAAGAAGATCGCGAAGCGGATCCCCGTGTACTCCGTGTGGAAGCCGCCGACGAGCTCCTGCTCCGCCTCGACCAGGTCGAAGGGCGGGTGGTTCGTCTCGGCGATGGCGGCGATCAGGAAGATCACGAACGCGACGATCGCCGGCCGGACGTACCACGCGCCCAGCCCGTCGAGGAAGTTGCCGGTCCACGCCTGCCCGTCGACGATGCCGCGGGTCGAGAGGGTGCCCGACTGGATCAGCACCCCCACCACCGCCAGGCTGAACGCGGCCTCGTAGCTGAGCAGCTGCGCCGACGCCCGCACCGAGCCGAGGAGCGGGTACTTCGACCCCGACGACCAGCCCGCCAGCATCACGCCGTACAGCCCGAGGCCGGACATCGCCAGGAGCCACAGCACCCCGACGGGGAGCTCGGCGAGCTGGAGATACGTCTTGTGCCCGGCGATGCTCACGAGGCCGCCGATCGGCACGATGCTGAACGCGAGGAACGCGGGCAGGATCGACAGGTACGGCGCGATGAGGAACACCGGCCTGTCGGCACTGCGCGGGATCGACTGCTCCTTGAAGAACAGCTTGATGCCGTCGGCGAGGCTCTGGAGGATGCCGAACGGGCCCGCGTTGTACGGGCCGACCCGGTTCTGCATGTCGGCGATCGCCTTGCGCAGGAACCAGATGTAGAAGAGGACGGCGACCAGGAGCAGGGCGAACGTCGCGATCGTCTTCCCGATGACGATCAGCACGACCGTCAGGTCGATGTTGCCGCCGACGAGCGGGTCGACGAACGTCACGAGCCCGTGCCCGCGGTCTCCAGCCGGACGTCCGTGACGGCGGCGGTCGCGTCGATCAGGTCAGCCGCGCCGGGGCCGGGCTGGTTGAACGTGAGAAACGCGATCCCGCGGGGGATCCCGGGAGCAGCGTGCACGGGCAGGACGACCGAGCCACGCGCGCTCGTCGCCTGCACCGTGTCGCCGTCGGCGATCCCGATCCGCTCGCGATCATTCGGGTGGACGAGCAGCGTCGCCCCCTCGGCCAGCGGCGCCAGCGAGGGCGAGGCGGCGCTGACGCGCCCGGCGTCGTAGAGCTTCCGGCCCGACACGAGCCGGAGAGCGTACGCGTCACGGGCGGGCGCGGGCCCACGACCGGTCTCGCGATCCCATTCGTGCATCGGCGGCCCGGCCGCAACCGCGTCGCGCGCCGCGCTGCCGAGGGCGTCGGCCTCCGCGCGCGAGGCCGCCGGGGGCTCGACCTCGGTGAGGCCGGGCTTCACCGTCGTCGTCGACCCGGTGCCGGTGGCCTCGACCACGCCCGTGCCGACGTGCGACGTCAGGGCCTCTTCCGACGCGAGCGTCCCGGGCCGGATCGGCTCCCACGACGCGTCGGTGAGGGGCACGCCGCCGGCGTCGAGGACGAGCTCGTCGTGGTGGTCGCCCAGCGGCAGGACGACGCCGTCACGCGCCCGGCCGAGCAGACGGGTGTCGACACCGGCGAACGCAGGCGCGAGGCGGGCGATCTCGTCCAGCACCTCGGGCACGGTCTCGAGGTCGAAGTCGGCGTCGAAGCGCGCCGCCAGTTCCACCGCGATGCGCCAGTCCGACATCACGGGGCCCTCGGGCGAGACCTGCTGCGAGAGTCGCTGCACCCTGCCCTCGATGTTCGACGCCGTACCCGGCTTCTCCGCCCACACCGTCACGGGGAGGAACACGTTGGCGCCGCGCGTGCTCTCGGTGAGGAACGCGTCGCAGGCGATCACGAAGTCGACGTTGGCGAGCGCGTCGCGGGCGAGGCGGCGGTCGGGGAAGTCGGCGATCGGGTCGGCGTCGAGCAGCACGAGCCCGTGCAGCTGCCCGTCCAGCGCCGCCTGGAGGATCCCCGACGCGTCGAGGCCCCGGCGCTCGGGCACCGTGCCCCATGCGTCGGCGAAGCGCTCGCGGCCGGCGTCGAGCGTGACGCGCCCGGGGAGGAACCCGGGCGCGAGCCCGAGGTCGAGGGCGCCGTGCACGTTGGAGCGGCGGAGCGCGGAGAGGAACCGCGTGCCCGGCCGCCCCGCCAGCACCGCCGTGGCGCGCACGACCGAGTCGGGCGCCTCGGCCAGCGACGGCCGTCCGAGGATCACGACGACGTCGCCCTCGCGGCCCTCGACGGCGGTGCCGGCCCGGTCGATCTGGTCGTCGCCCGTGCGGTCGCCGTCGAAGGCCTGCACGAGCTTCGCGACGACCTCGTGCGCCTCGCCGGGGACGTAGCGGACGACGGCGTCCGCGTACCGCGTGAGCCCGTGATCGCAGGACGCCACGTCGATCAGCGGCACGCCCAGCTCCTCGGCGGCGTGGCGGACGCGGAGGAAGAGGACGGGCAGCTCCTCCTTGAGGTCGGGCGCGAGGAGCACGATGGCGGCGGCCCGGTCGCAGTCGGCGATCGTCGCCCGGGGCAGGCCGAGCACGACGTCGGCCGGCAGCCCGTCGCCGAGCTGGGCGTCGACGTGGTCGGTGCCGAGGACGCCCTTGGCGAACCGGGCCCAGGCGTAGGCGTCCTCGTTCGTGCCGCGGCCGCCGCCGAGCACGGCGATGCCCTCGGGCCCGTGCACGTCGAGGACCTTGCGCAAGCCGTCGGCGGCGGCGTCGAGCGCCTCGGGCCACGACGCCTCGATCAGGTCACCGCCCTTGCGGACCATCGGCGCGCGCACGCGATCGTCGGCGTGCACCCATTCGTACCCGTACCGACCCTTGTCGCACAGCCAGCCCTGGTTCACCGGCTCGGAGTCGACACCGAGCAATCGCACCAGCCGGTTGGAGGACGACTGCACCGCGCCCCGGCACTGCACCGCGCACGTGACGCACGACGTCTCGGAGGTGGTGAGGTCCCACGGACGGGCGGCGAACCGGTACGGCTTGGCGGTGAGCGCGCCGACCGGGCAGATCTGGACGGTGTTCCCCGAGAAGTACGACGTGAAGGGGTCATCGGGGTACGTGATGACCTCGGTGGTCTCGCCGCGACCACCGAAGTCGATGAGCGGGTCGCCGGCGATCTCGGCCGCAAAGCGCGTGCAGCGCCCGCATTGGATGCACCGCTCGCGGTCGAGCAGGACGAGGTCGCTGATCGGGATCGGCTTCTCGAAGTGGCGCTTCTCCTCGACGTAGCGCGACTCACCCGGCCCGAACGCGAGCGTCTGGTCCTGCAGCGGGCACTCGCCGCCGCGGTCGCACACCGGGCAGTCGAGCGGGTGGTTGATGAGCAGGAACTCGAGGACACCGTCCTGCGCCTTGCGCACGTCGTCCTTCTGGGTGTGCACGACCATCCCGTCGTACACGGGCGTCGCGCACGCGATCTGGAGCCCGCGCAGGCCTTCGACCTCGACCAGGCACATGCGGCACATGCCGACCGGCTTCATCCGGTCGTGCCAGCAGAAGCGCGGGATGTAGGTGCCGTGCTCCTGCGCCGCCCGGATCAGCAGCTCGCCGTTGGGGACCTGCACCTCGCGGCCGTCGATCGTGATCGTGACTTGGTCAGCGCCGGGGCGCACCGGCAG
>DATFXK010000080.1:0-11440 GCA_035316005.1 Acidimicrobiia bacterium
TTGCGCTTCGGCACGGGCTCCACGGCGAAGAACTCGTCCGTCCGCATCACCATGAACGCCAGGACGGCCGCGCCGTACGACGCGCCGTTGGCCAGGAAGCACCACGACACGCCGACACCGGCGATGACGAGCCCGGCGATCGCGGGACCGATCACGCGGGCGGCCATGAACATGGCGCTGCTCAGGCTCACGGCGTTGCTGACGTGCTCGGCCCCGACCATCTCGACGACGAAGGCGCGGCGCGCCGGGTTGTCGATGGCGTTCACGGCGCCGAGGCCCAGCGCCAGCACGTAGATCATCCAGAGCTGGACGACACCGAGCGCGGTGACCGCGCCGAGGATCAGCGCCAGCGCGCCCGCGGCGACCTGCGTCCCGACCAGCAGGCGTCGCTTGTCGACGCGGTCGGCGACGACTCCACCCCAGGCGCCGGCCACCAACACCGGCGTGAACTGCAGTGCCACGAGCACTCCCAGCGCGACGCCGCTGCCCGTGAGCTGCAGCACGAGCCACGCCTGCGCGATCGACTGCATCCACGTGCCCGTGGTCGAGATGAGCTGGCCGGTGAAGTACAGGCGGTAGTTGCGGACGCTCATGGATCGGAACGTGAGCCGCGTGGCGCGCCACAACCGGGTCACGGCTGTTCCTCCTCGAGGACGCGCTCGAGGATCTCGGCCGCCTGCTCGAGGGTGTGGCGCTCGTCGGCGCTGAGCGCGGCCAACCGGCGCTCGAGGTACGCCGTCTTCCGGGAGCGGCTCTCGGCGAGCAGCCGGCGACCCGGCGGGGTGATCTCGACATGCGCGACCCGGCGGTCGCGCATGTCCGTGCGCCGGCGGACGAGGCCCTGCTCCTCGAGGCGCCCGACGGCGGCGGTGATCGTCGGCGGCCGCACGCGCTCGATGGTGGCGAGCGCGCCCAGCGTGAGCGGGCCGTCACGTTCGATGGTCGCCAGCGCGGCGAGCTGTGTCGGCGACGCGGCCGACTCACCCTGCTGGCGGAGCCGCCGTGCCAGCCGGGTCACGACCATGCGCAGGCGGCTCGGCAGTGCCGGGGCGGTGGATCGCGGGGCGGGAGCGGTGCGGGTCATCAATTCGGTCAACTATTTAGTCTAGCGAAGTATTCGGAACCATTCGTCCGCTTCCGGGGTATGGCTTGACGGCAAAGTGACAGCTGACACAAACTGCCCGGAGCAACTTGCACGCAGTGTGAATTCTTCAGGGCCGGGATCGGGGGTGCTCCATGACCACGAACGAGCGGACTGTGGGCCGCTACCTGCGCTGGTTCCTCGCCGCCCTGTCCATTGGCGCGGGGTTCATCCACTTCGCCGTCAGCGGCGGCCACTACGACGTGTCGTGGATGCACGGCACGTTCTTCGCCGTCGTCGCATGGCTCCAGATCGCGTGGGCGGTCGGCGTGGTGTTGCGCCCGACCCGGCGGTTGCTCATCGCCGGGGTGGTGTTGAACGCCGGCATCATCGGCGTGTGGGCCCTCTCCCGAATCTGGGGCGTGCCCGTAGGGCCCGACGCCTGGACGCCGGAGTCGATCACCCTCGCCGACTCGCTCTCGACGGGCTTCGAGGCGGGCATCGTCGCCGTCTCGCTCGCGGTGCTCGTACGGCCCGCCCTGGCGCAGCGGTCGGTGCGTCCGTCGTTTGCCCTGGGAGGGCTCGGCGTCACCGGGCTCGCCGTGGCGGTGGTCTCGACGGTTGCCCTGACACCCTCGTTCGCGTCGGAACACCACGGCGGTGGGGAAGCCGGCGGCCACAGCCACAGCGCCACCGGCGACAGCGGGACCGCGCACGCAGGGCACGGCGCGATCGTGAGCAACGCGCCGACCGGCGACACGCCGTGCGAGCAATCCGGCCCGCCCGCCTCCGCCGGGCAGATCTCCAGCGCCGGAGGCCACGGCCACCGGGGTCCGATCAAGTGGGAGAACATCACCGACCGCGCCACCCGCGACCAGCTCGGGGCGCAGCTCGACATCGCCCACCAGGTCACCCTGCAGTTCCCGACCGTCGCCGACGCCGAGGCGGCGGGCTACAACATGGTGACCGGGTACGTGCCGTGCATCGGCGCGCACTACATCAAGATCAGCAACATGTTCGGAGGGTTCGACCCAGCCAAGCCGTCGATGCTGCTGTACGACGGCACCAACCCGGACTCGAAGATCGTCGGCCTGAGCTACTCCGTGCTGGGCGATCCGAACAAGCCGCCCGAAGGTTTCGCGGGGCCGAACGACCCGTGGCACAAGCACGACAGCAACGGTGGGCTCTGCATGAAGGGCGGTGTCGTCGTGGGCGCCGAGAGCACGAGCGACGCCGAGTGCCGGGCGCGCGGCGGCAACAAGGTCGCCCTCCACAACCTCTGGATGATGCATGCCTGGACTGCTGACGCGTGGCAGAGCTCGTGGGGGATCTTCAGCGCCGAGAACCCGGACCTCGGCGGGAAGATCGGTGACATCAACGCCACGCCCGACGCCGCGTCGCGCAAGCAGCTGGCCAACACAACGGTCAAGGACTAGCTCCAACCTCAGCCGAGAACTCCGAGGCCCGCGCATCGCGCGGGCCTCGGCGCGTCAGAAGAGCGGCGACCAGGCGGTCGTGCGCAGCAGCTTGCTCTCCCAGTCGTCGCGCACCTCGAGGGCGTCGTGCATCCACGTGCCCGGCGCCCGGTACTCGGGAGGGACCTCGGTGGTGACGAGCGGGGTGATGCCCTTGACCTGGGTGACCTTCTGCCAGAGGACGACCTCGCGCCAGCGCCCCGACCCCCACGCGGGGCGGAACACGGCCTGGAGCTCCAGCAACGATCGTCCGGTGCGACCGCTCTCGGCCAGGCTCGGCGCGTAGTTGGTGCGCGCCGCTTCGAGGTACTGGTCGAGACCACCTTCGTACGGCCAGGCGGTGTCCTCCATGAACAGCGTGAGCGCGTGGTGGCCGCTCGTCGGCACCTCGGCCAGGTCGATCTCCTTCAGGGGCGACCACGCCACCGGCACCAGCACCTTGGCCGCCACCTCGTGGCGCAGCCGGTCGACGTCGCGCGCCCACGGCTGGAGGTCGCCGTCGTGCAGCCGGTGCATCAGGTCCTCCCAGGCGGCGCCGTCCCGGATGGCGGTGAGCGTGACCACGTTGTACGCCCGGCCGGTGCCGTGCGCATGGTGCAGGAAGTAGAGGAGGCGGGCGTCGTCGCCCTTGGCGAGTGACGGCATCCAGCCGTCACGGTACGCAGCCTCGAACTCTTCCTCGCGGCGGCCCGCGACCTGATGAACCTCGTGCAGGAACAGCATGGATCCTTGCCCCCCGGCGTCAGCTGGTGGACAGGAGCCTACGCAGGATCTCGTCGAGCGCGCCGTCCGCCAGAGCTCTCACCTCGTCGTCGGTGCGGTCCTGGATCGGATGGGCCACGAACACACGGTCCGGGTCGGCGCCCAACGCGGCGGCCTGCGCCGACGCGGCGTCCACGAACTCGCTCGAGGCGACCATCACGCCCGGGAGGCCGCTGCTCTCCAGGTTGACGATGTCGTGCACACTGCACGACGTGCACGAGCCTCAATCGGCGAGTGCCTCGATCACCAGGTCGCACTGCGTGCCGATCTCGTGGCGGAGATCGACGGGCGCCGGCTTCGAGAACGTCGGCTTCGTGAACCGTCGGACGGCGACACCCCGGTCGGCGAGCTGCGCCTCGAGCCGGTCGAGGAACACGTCGCCGCGCGGCTTGGAGATGTCGAGGAGCCCGATCGTGCGGCCGTCGAGCGACGCCGGACGCGGCGACCGCTCGCGCGTCGGCGCCGCCAGCTCTCCAGTGGGGTCGAGCAGGACACGACCGTCCGAGGTGGCGCTCACGACCTCACCTCCCGGGTGACGGGCTGGCTGCCGCCGGGCCCGTTGATCCAGCCCCCAATGATGGCCGAGAAGAGCCCCGCTCCGCCGCCGGCGTGCACGATCAGCAGCCCGTCGTCGCGGAGCTTCGGCACGGTCATCCCGGCCACCCCCTCGGGTAGGCCTTCGGTGATCCCGCCCGCGCCCCGCACGACCTCGTCGCCGTCGAGCTGCAGGAGCGCCAGCAGCTCCTCGCGCAGACGCGCCTTCGACCAGCCGCCCTCGCGGAACACGCGCCCGTGCTCGGGCGAGACCACGAGGATCGCGTCGAAGCCCAGCGCCATCTTCGGGTGCGGCACGGCGCGGATGCACGCGGCGAGCGAGCGTGCCAGCGACTCGGGTGTGCGGCTGAGCTGGTCGACGACGCCGCGCACGCCGTCGCCGGCGAAGAGCGTGACCGCCGACGAGTCGGCCGGGAGGCCGCGCTCGACGTGCAACGCCTCCCACGGCGAGCCTGCCTCGTCCTCGGCGAAGCAGAACGTGTACTTGCCGGGGTTGCCGAGCGTCGCCCGGTCGATTTCGCCGGGGCGGCCGCCGCCGACGTTGCGCACGACGAGCTGCAACGCCCGCCCGATGGTGGCGTTGGCGCGGTTGCCCTGGCCGAGGGCGTTGATCCCGGAGTTCATCCCGATCGCGCGCGCCACGGGGCCGTTCACGATGACCACCGGGCCCGAGAAGTACGTCGTCGCCAGCAGCCCGTGGACGTTGAACTCGTCCGTGCACGCCGCCTCGACGGTCGTCAGCACCACGGGCAGGTACTCGGGCTTGCAGCCGGCCATGACAGCGTTGATGGCGACCTTCTCGACGGTGCACTCGACGAGGTCGGGCGGCACGACGGCGACCAGGTCGTCCGGTGCCCGGGTCGTGCCCGTCAGCATGCGGGCGACGCGCTCGGGGGTCGGCGGCACGACCGGGAGCCCGTCGCTCCAGCCCCGCTCGAACGCGGCCTCGATGTCGTCCTCGTGGGCGCCCAGGTCGACGCGGCGTGAGTGCAGGCGGGCGGCGCCGGCGGCGTCGGCGCGGGCGGCGGCGACGTTGGGATCGAGCGTGCGGGAGCCGCAGCCGGGGCGGTACTCGGGGAGGCCGGCGCCGAGGGGCGCCCGGCCCGTGAACGCCTCCCAGTCGGACCGCATCCATCCCTCGGTGCGGGCGACGATCTCGCCGCCGTCGACCCGCAGCAAGGTCGGCACCGTCTCGAGGTCGAGCGCGAACGACACGTCGAGCGCGGTGTCGTCGACGACCTTCACGCCGCCCGGGAAGGTCGGGTCGTCCTGCGAGTAGACGGTGAGCGGGTCGTCGCCGCCGGCCAGGTCGGCGAGCACGGGCGCGACGAGCCGGCACGTCGGGCAGTCTTGTTTCACGATCGCCACCAGCCCGTCGGGGAGGGGCGGTGTGGTCACGCCCGCTCGATCAGGTAGTCGATGGCGCGGGTGAGGACGGCGAGGTCGTCGGGCTCGATGGCCGGGAACATCGCGATGCGCAGCTGGTTGCGGCCGAGCTTCCGGTACGACTCGGTGTCGACGATCCCGTTCGCACGCAGCTGCTTCGCCAGCCACGCGGCGTCGATCGGCTCCTCGAAGTCGATCGTCGCGGTGACGCGGCTGCGCTCGTCGGGCTTGGCGACGAACGGCGCCGCGTGGGCGTGGGATTCGGCCCAGCCGTAGACGATCTCGGCCGAGCGGTCGCAGCGCGACGCGGCCCACTCGAGCCCGCCGTTGCCGAGCAGCCAGTCGAGCTGGTCGGCCACGAGGAACAGGGTCGCGAGCGCGGGCGTGTTGTAGGTCTGGTCGAGGCGGGAGTTCTCGAGCGCGATCGCGAGGCTCAGAGACGGTGGGATCCAGCGCCCCGAGGCGGCGATGCGCTCGATGCGGTCGATCGCCGCGGGCGAACAGCACGCGAGCCACAGCCCGCCCTCGCCGCCGAGCACCTTCTGGGGCGCGAAGTAGTAGACGTCGAACCGCCGCGGGTCGACCCGCAACCCGCCGGCCGCCGAGGTGGCGTCGACGACGACGAGGCCCTCGGTCGCGTCGACGCCGTCCGGCCGGCGCACCTCGGTCATGACGCCGGTGGACGTCTCGTTGTGCGGGTAGGCGTACACGTCGACGTCGGGGAAGCCCCGGAGCTCCGGATGCGTCCCGGGCGCGGACTCGACCACGCGGGGGTCCTCGAGGTGGGGGACCCCGGTGGCGGCAGCGGCGAACTTGGCCGAGAACTCGCCGAAGCTCAGGTGCTCACTGCGCCGTTGGATGACACCGAAGACGGCCGCGTCCCAGAACACGGTCGTGCCGCCCACGCCCAGCACCACCTCGTAGCCGTCGGGGAGGTGGAACAGGTCGGCGAGGCCGGCCCGGATGCGCCGCACCACCGATCGCACACCCTCGCGCCGGTGGCTGGTGCCGAGGTACGTCGGGGCCGCCTCGACGAGCGCGGCGACGGCATCACCGCGGATCTTCGACGGCCCCGAGCCGAAGCGGCCGTCGGACGGGAGAAGCCCGGCGGGAAGGTGGATCTGAGCGGCGTCGTCGTGGGCGGGGGTCACTGGGCCCACCGTACAGAGGCGGTTCTCGGGTCGGAGCCCGCTTTGGGGCGTGGTTCGCGGGCCTGGAGATACCCTACCAGGGTATCCCACAAGGAGGTCGAGCCATGTCTCTCACCGTCCTGGTCGCCGGCGCGACCGGCCGCTTCCGTCCGATCGTGCCGCTGCTCTTGGACCGCGGCCATCACGTCCGCGCCGGCACAAGTGATCGCGATTCGGTCGCAGCCCGCGAGCTCGCTGCACTCGGTGCCGAGCTCGTCGTCTGCGACTTCGACGACCCGTCGAGCATCGAGAACGCCGCCCGCGGTGCGGACGCCGTGTTCGCAAGCGGCACCGCCCACCGCGTCGGGCCCGACGGTGAGGTTCGCCACGGGCACAACCTCTCTGACGCACTGCGCGCGGTCACTGTCGGCCACGTTGTCTACAGCTCCGGCGCCGGTGCCGATCGGCACACCGGTGTGGGGATCCTCGAAGGGAAGCGGCAGGTCGAGGAATACCTCAGCGAGCGCCGATTGCCGACCACGATCCTTGCGCCCGTCTACCTGATGGAGAACCTCTTCAACCCGTGGAACCTGCCGGCACTCGAATCCGGTGTGTTCCCGAGCCCGCTTCCACCGACCCGAGACGTCCAGCAGATCCCGATCGTCGACATCGCCGCGTTCGCCGTGTACGCGTTGGAACGCCGCGACGACCTTCTCGGTCAGCGCGTCGAGCTCGCTTCCGACTCGTTGAACGCGCTCGAGGAGGCGCGCATCGTTTCGTCTGCCTCCGGTCGTGAGCTGGAAGTGCGCGAGGTCAGCCCTGCCGGAAGCTTGCACGTTCTCTTCGACTGGCTGGCCCGCGTGGGCTTCTCGGTCGACATCGCCGCGCTGCGCGGAGACGTCGCTGACGTGCCGTGGCATTCGTTTCGCGACTGGACGACGGAGCAGGACTGGACCGTGCTCGAGCCACCCGCGCGGTCGAGCGAGCCCTGCGGTTGCGGAAGCGCCGGGTAGGTCGCTATGCGGCTTGCAAGCGGGGCCGGCGTCGAGGCGCGTGCCGCTCGTACGTGAGGACGCGGTAGAGAACGAGAGCTGCTCGGTGGAGCCAACCGGGCCGGGGCGTCAGCGTCGTCGGTTTCAGCAGGACGAACAGAGTAGCGGCGAGCGTTGTCACGAGCGCGATGGAGGTTCCGAGAGCCCATCCGGCGAGCACGTCGCTGGGCCAGTGGACGCCGAGCACGAGTCGGCTGGTGCCGACGGCGCCCGCGACCAGTCCGGCCCCGGCAACCACGGCCACCCGACTGAGTGGGCTCCTGAGCACGAAGACGGCAATGACCAATCCAAGGGTCAGGTACACCGCGGCGCTGTTCGCGGCGTGGCCCGACGGAAACGAAGGCTCGCCCTCGACCAGGAGCCGCAATGGCACCGGCGGGCGACCTCGATCAACGAGTCGTTTTGCCACGTCGCTGAGAAGCGCAGTGACGCCCAGCGCAAACGCGGGAGCTGCGGCCGCGACGACCGGCAAGCCGCGGCGCCACAACAGCAATCCGGCTCCGATCACAAGGAGCGCCAAGACGGCCGCATTCCCGAGGTCGGTCGCGATGTGCGCGGACTGCACGAGGAAGCCGGGTCGATGATCGGTGAAGAATCTCAGGTGGGAAGGATCACTGCTGGCGAGACCGTTGTGCTGCGTCACATCCTCCGACACGCCTCCCAGCACCGTCATCGCGGCTACGAGAGCGAGGACCGACGCGCCGAGAGCGCACCATCCTTTCCAGGTCAGGCCGAGGCGGTGGGTGACGTGGCGCACCTCCGTGACGGACCACCGCCCGAGCCGCTCGAGACGCTCCTTGAGTGACATCACCAACCCTCCGAACACCTCGAGGCGCTGCTCGCGGCGCAAGCTTCGCTGTGGAAGCTGCTCACTCTACAAAGCGGTTGGTCGCGGGTCCGATCGGGTGGGCGATCACGTGGACCTGCCCGTTCACGTGACATCGGCCGTGACGGTCGTGCGCGCGGCGACGAACGAGATCGCCATCGCAGCCGAGGCAATCAGCGTGACGGCAGCCAGGAATGGAAGCGCTGTGGTCCCTGCTTCGAGCTTGGCACCGGCCAGGGATGCGGCCGCCGTGTAGGGGAGGTATCGCTGGGCCGTTTCGTAGAGCCCTCCGATGGTTTGCTCGATGACCAGACCCCAGACGAAGACGGCGATCGTCGCGGCGACCTGGGAGCGGACGAGTGACCCGAGGCCGACCCCGGCGGCAGCAAGGGCTCCCGCAGCGATCGTCGCGCCGACGGCGTAGCGGGCGATCGTGGCCGCGCTCAGTAGGACGTCATGGCCGCCGCCGACGATGAACGACAAGCCGATGGCGGTTGTCAGTCCCGCACCGGCCAGACCGAAGAGGGCGCCAACGGTTCCAGCAGCGATGCTCTTGGCGGCGAGGACCCGAATGCGATTCGGGATCGAGAGGTAAGTGTTGGTCGCGGTGCCGTGTCGAAATTCGCCGCTGGCGACGATCACACCCAAGACCGTCACGAACAACAGCACCTCGACGGGCATCGTGATCGCCTGCCTTTGTCCCGTGTATGTGGCGAGGGACTCGATCGAGGTGTGCCCGGTACCACCTGCGTTCGAGTCGAAGAGCACCGCATGCACGCCGGCGAGCGCCAGGGCGACGGCGAGAAGACCCCACGGCAATCGCGCGGTACGGAGCTTGAGCCACTCCGCGCGGAGCGCGCCCGTCACGGCACAGCCTCTTGGCTCGAGGTGAGCTGGAGGAAGACATCCTCGAGATCGGCGACCTCGGCGACGCTCTCGAAGATGGGAATCGCCCGATCGGCAGCGATCTGGCCGACGCGCTCAGGGGTCAAGCCCACGACCTGCACGCCATCGAGCCCGTCGACCCGAGCCTGCGCGCCTTCTGCAGCGGCGGCGGCGCGAAGGTCTTCGGCCCGCGACGTCCGGATCCGCACGACCGGGCGGGTTCCTGCGGTCGCAGCCAGTTGCTCGAGGGGCGCGTCCGCGACCAAGCGTCCTCGGTGCAGGATCACGACGCGATCGACCGTTTGCGCCACCTCGGCCAGGACGTGACTGGAGACGAGAACGGTGCCACCGTCGTCGGCGAAGGCGCGGAGGAGTTGCCGTAGCCATCGGACCCCTTCGGGATCGAGCCCGTTGGCCGGCTCGTCGAGGATAAGGACCTCCGGATCCCCGAGCAGTGCAGTGGCCAGCGCGAGCCGCTGTCGCATCCCGAGGGAGAAGCCGCCGACGCGTCGATCCGCAGCTGGACCCAGCCCGACAAGCTCGAGCACCACGTCAATTCGTGCCGCGTCGAACCCACCCGCCGCAGCCTGGACGCGCAGGTGGTTGCGGGCGGTGCGTCCGGGATAGAAGCTCGACGCCTCGAGCACGGCGCCCACGCGGCGCAGTGGATCGGCAAGATCTCGGTACGGTCGGCCGTCGATCGTCGCGGTACCCGCTGTCGGCTCTACCAACCCGAGCAGCATGCGCAGCGCGGTGGTCTTGCCCGCTCCGTTGGGACCGAGGAAGCCGGTCACCGTGCCGCGCTGCACGTCCAGTGACAGATCCTCGACCGCAGTCACGTGACCGAAGCGCTTCGTCAAGCCGCGCATCTCGATGGCGGGCACCGCATCTGTCTCCTGAAGGCCGGTCAATGGCGAGGGCCGCCGCCGAGGACGAGGTGAAGGACAAGGGCCAGCGCGACGAGAACTCCGAAGACGACGACGAGCACCTTCGTCCAGATGGACTGACGAGGCGTCGACTCGACGTCGGCGGATCCGCTCGTATCGTGCTCGTGTTCCGGATAGCGGGGAGGCTCAGTCACGCCCATCGTCCTCTGGGGCGGTTCGGGCCCGAGACCGACGCCCGCGGAGGAGTCCACGGAGGGCGCTCGGGTCCTCGCCGTTCTTCAGGCGGTCGAGAACAGTGGCGGCTTCCTCTGCGGTCAGGCGGCCCTTCCCGACAGCCTCGTCGAGCCATTCCGTCGCGTGCCTGACGCGGATCTCGCCGACGGCGTCATCGACGTCGTCAGAGCCGGTGGCGCTGCGGACCCGTTCGGCCTCCTCCTCGGTGACACGACCGGCCTCGAGCATCTTGTCGAGTCGCTGGAGAGCACGATCCCGATCGTGGTCCATACGCCGAGAGCTTATCGAGACATTGTGTCCCCGTCAAATCAGCTCGTCGCTCTATGACGGAGCGTATACTTCAAGCGGTGCCGAGGCTGTGGAACGACACGATCGAGGCGCACCGCCGCGCCGTGCGCGACGCCACGCTGGACACCACCGCCGCGCTGGTGGCCGAGCACGGATTGGCGTCGGTGACGATGTCGCAGATTGCCGAGGAGACGGGCATCGGGCGGGCGACGCTGTACAAGTACTTCCCGGACGTCGAAGCGATCCTCGTTGCCTGGCACGACCGGCAGGTCAGCGGCCACCTCCAGCAGCTCGCCGAGGTCCGAGACCAAGCCGGCCATCCCGGGCAGCGGCTCGCGGCAGTCCTCGAGGCCTATGCCCTCATTCACTACGAGTTGCGCGTCGCCCACGGCACCGAGATCGCGGCGCTCCTGCATCGGCGTGAGCACGTCGCCCACGCCCAACAGCACCTCAGGGACTTCGTCCGCGACCTGGTCAGCGAGGCGGCGCAGGCCGGCGAGGTTCGCGATGACATCGCGCCCGAGGAGCTCGCCACCTACTGCATCTACTCCCTCACCGCGGCCAACGCCCTGCCTTCCAAGGCCGCAGTCCGCCGACTGGTGGCCGTCACGCTGGCCGGATTGACGCCCGGTCCTGAAGCACCCTGATGAGACAAGGCGTCGCGCAGTCGGTTGCCTCCCGATTAGGCGCTCGCTGTCGCGCCACGAGCGCTTGCAGCAGCACCGGTGATGGCTGCGGCCAGTATCAACCAGCGCCGCAATCGCGGAAGTTGCCGGAACACGAGAATCGTTGCGACAGCGTCCGCGGCATCTGTGAGCACGGCTGCCTCGAACCAGCCGCGTGCAGGAGTGGCACGGCGCAGTGCGAGGAGCGCCCCGA
>DATFXK010000081.1:0-2326 GCA_035316005.1 Acidimicrobiia bacterium
AGCAACCGGGCGAACGCGTCGATGACGCGCGTCCCGTTGAGCGTGCACACCAGCGGCAGGAACCGGCCGGCGGCGTCGGCGAACCCGGCGACGTAGCCCTTCGGGTCGGTGACCGGCGCGTTGCTGACCGTGTACACGGTGCCCGAGGTGCCGATGGAGATCGCGACCTGCCCGGGCCGGAGCGCGACGCCGAGTGCGGCGGCCATGTTGTCGCCGGTGCCGGGCGCGATCATCACGCCGTCGCGCTCACGCACCGGCTCGGTGGGCCCGAGCACCTCGGGCAGGCACGCGTCCCAGTCCTTGGTGGCGTCGACGACCTCGAGGAGGTCGGGGCGCCAGCAACCTTCGGTCGGCGACCAGTAGCCGGTGCCCGAGGCGTCACCGCGGTCGGTCGTGAACCGGCCGCTCATCCGGTACGTGAGCCAGTCGTGCGGGAGCAGCACGCGGGCCAAGCGGTCGAAGGTCCCGGGCTCGGTGCGGTGCAGCCACGACAGCTTGCTGATCGTGAACGACGCCACCGGCACCGACCCGCACGCCTTCACCCACGGCTCGGGGCCGCCGAGCTGGTCGACGAGCCACTCGGCGTCGGGCGCCGATTCGGTGTCGTTCCAGAGCTTCGCCGGCCGGATCACGTGGCCGTCGCGATCGAGAGCGACGAGGCCGTGCTGCTGGGCGGCGATCGCCATTGCGACGACCGCTGGTGTCCCGGCCTCGCGGCGGGCGTCGACGAGCGCCTGCCGCCACGACTCGGGGTCCTGCTCGCTGCGGGGCGGTGACGTCACGGGGTGCGCGGCACGGCCGGATCCGACGAGATCGCCGGTATCGACGTCTCGGATCTCGACTTTCGTCGATTGGGTGGACGAATCCACTCCCAGGACGAGTGCCACGCAGCCCTCCTGCTCGAGCCCAGGGTGCGACCGGACAGTGAAGCACGTTTCCCGCCCCGGCCGGGGACCGGCCGCTCTCGGCGGACGCTCAGCGAACGCCCAGCAGCAGCTCCGTGACGAGCTGGTCGAGCCGCTCGTGCCCGCAGCCCCGGGCGGCGAGGGCGTCGACGTCGATCGTCTCGCCCCGCAGCGCGGCGATCGCCTCGGGCGAGAAGCCGTCGGGCAGGATCCGTTCGGCGAGCCCGTCGACCTGCGTCTCCAGCAAGGCGCCGGCGATGTCGGGGTCGGTGCGGAAGCGCTCGGCCTTCTCCTTCAGGATCAGGTAGGTGCGCATGCAGCCGCGGGCGAACTCCCACACACCGTCGACGCTCTCGGTGCGGTACGCGTGGGCGTCGAAGTGACGCATCCCCTCCCACTCGGCGTCCTCGAGCAGCTTCACGAGGTAGAAGGCATCACGGATGCCCTCGGAGCCGAACCGGAAGTCCTGGTCGTACTTCCCGGGCACCTGACCGTTCAGGTCGATGTGGAAGAGCTTGTCGGCCCACAAAGCCTGCGCCACGCCGTGATGCACCGACAGGCCCGACATCGTCTCGTGCGCGAACTCGGGGTTGACCCCCACCATCTCGGGATGCGCGAGCTCATGAATGAACGCGAGCGCGTGCCCGACGGTCGGGAGGAAGAGATTGCCGCGCGGCTCGTTGGGCTTGGGCTCGATGGCGATGTCGAGCTCGTACCCGCGGTAGAGGATGTACTCGCAGCACAGGTTGACGGCCTCGGCGTAGCAGTCGAGCGCGGTGGGGACGTCCTTGGCGGCGTCGCACTCGACGCCCTCGCGCCCGCCCCACATGACGTACACCTCGGCGCCGAGCTCGGCGCCCAGATCGACGGCGTCCAGCGTCTTGCGCAGCGCGTGCTGGCGGACCTGCGGGTCGTTGGCGGTAAAGGCGCCGTCCTTGAACACCGGGTTCGAGAACAGGTTCGTCGTCGCCATCGGAACCTTCATGCCGGACTCGTCGAGCGCGCGCCGGAACCGCTTGAGGATCTGCTCGCGCTCGCCGGCCGTCGAGCCGGGCGGCACGAGGTCGTCGTCGTGGAAGTTCACGCCGTAGGCGCCGAGCTCGGCGAGGTGGGCGACCGCGTCGACGGGATCGAGCGGAGGACGGGTCTCGTGCCCGAACGGGTCGCGGCCGCGGTTGCCGACCGTCCACAACCCGAACGTGAAGTGGTCCTCCGGCGTCGGCGTGTACTCGTCGGCCATCGCGTGCTCCTTCGATGCGTGCGTGGACTACGCCATGTGTAGGCGACGCACGCATCATGCTCGCACCCTCGCTAGGGTGCGCGCCCATGACGACGACACCCCCGCCGCCTCCTCCTCCTCCGCCGCCGGGCGCGCCACCCCCGCCGCCGCCCCCGCCCCAGCAGCCTCCTCCCCCGCAGCA
>DATFXK010000082.1:0-9142 GCA_035316005.1 Acidimicrobiia bacterium
GCCGGGTCGATCACGTCGTCGAGCTGGGCGTGGCCGGCCGCGATGTACGGGTCGATGTTCTGTCGGATCTCCTCGGCCAGCTCGAGCCGCTTCTGGGTCCGCTCCTCCTCGGGGACGGCCTCGATCGTCTTGCGGTGGATGATGTTGACGACACCGTCCGGTCCCATCACCGCGATCTCCGCTGTCGGCCACGCCACGATGAAGTCGGCCTCGTACGCGGTGCCGTTCATCACGAAGTACCCGGCGCCGTAGCTCTTGCGCATGACGACGCTGATCTTCGGCACCGTCGCCTCCGACACGGCGAACAGCATCTTCGCGCCGTGGCGGATGATCCCCTGCTTCTCGACGGCGGAGCCGACGATGAAGCCCGGCACGTCGTGCAGGAACACGAGCGGGATCCCGAAGGCGTCACACATCCAGACGAAGCGCGCCACCTTGTCGGCCGCGTTCACGTCGAGCGCGCCGCCCAGCACCATCGGCTGGCTGCCGACGACCCCGACCGGATGGCCCCCGACGCGCGCCAGCCCCGTCACCACGTTCTTCGCCCACTCGGGCTTGATCCACAGCACGTCGCCGTCGTCGACGACGGCGGTGGCGACCTTGCGCATGTCGTACGCCCGCCGGGGCGCGGTCGGCACGATGTCGTAGAGCTCCTCGACCCGCCGGTCGACCGGATCCCTCGCCTCGAGCACCGGCGGCGGCTCCTGGTTGTGCGACGGGAAGAAGGACAGGTACCTGCGGACGACCTCGAGGCACTCCTTGTCGTCGGCGACCTCGAGGTCGGCGACGCCCGAGACCTTGGTGTGGACCTCGGAGCCGCCCATCTCCTCCTCGCTGACGTCCTCCCCCACCGCCGCCTTCACGAGGTGGCGTCCGCCGAGCGCCATGGACGACGTGCCCTTCACCATCGGCACGAAGTCCGCCAGGGCCGGGATGTAGGCGGTGCCCGCCGCGCAATGGCCGAGCATCGCCGCCACCATCGGCACCACGCCGCTCATGGCCACCTGCTCGCGGAACAGCGCGCCCGCCCCCGCGAACGTCGAGCCGCTGGTCGACTGGATGCGCGCGCCGGCGGAGTCGAGCAGCCACACGAACGGGATGCGCTGCCGGATCGACAGCTCGCGCAGGCGCGCCATCTTGTGCTCACCCACCTGGCCCATCGATCCCGCCATCACCGTGAAGTCGTAGGCGCCGATGGCGACCGGGCGGCCGTCGATCTCGCCGACGCCCGTGACGACACCGTCGGCGGCGAGGAACCGGTCGCCGAGGCCGGCGGCGTCCATGTGGTCGGCGAGCATCCCGTACTCGACCCAGGTGCCCGGGTCGACGAGGAGGTCGAGGCGTTCGCGAACGGTCAGCTTGCCCAGCGAGTGCTGCCGCTCGACGCGCTCCGGCCCGCCCATCTCGAGGGCGCGATCGCGACGAGTCTTCAGGTCGCCGACGAGCGGGCCCCAGTCGTGGACGTCACCGCCCCCTGTGGTGGTCACGGCGTCACCCCCTCATCGCCCCTTCCAATTCGGCTCGCGCTTCTCGGCGAACGCGGCGACGCCCTCGGCGGTGTCCTCGGAGGCGGTCGTGATCGTGAGCATGGCCTGGAGGTACGCGAGCGCGTCGTCGGGGTTCATGTCGAGAACGTGGTAGAAGCTCTGCCGGCCCCAGCGCAGGATCAGCGGCGACTTCGCCGCCAGCGTCGCCGCCAGCTCGTCCACCGCGGCGTCGAGCTCGGCGACGGGCACGACGCGGGTGACGAACCCGATGCGCTCGGCTTCGGCGGCGTCGACGCGCCGGCCCGTCATCATCAGCTCGAGTACCCGCTTCGGCGGCATCGACCGAAGCAGGGGCACGGTGATCATGTAGGGCCACAGCCCGACGTTGACCTCCGGCGTGCCGAACTGGGCGTCGTCGGACGCCACCACGAAGTCGCACGCCAGCGCGAGGCCGAACCCACCGGCGAGGGCATAGCCACGGACGCGGGCGATCGTCGGCTTCCCGAGGCTCCAGAGGTCGCGGAACAGATCGGCGAGCACACCGCGGCCCTCGTGGACGGCGGCGGCGTCCTCGGTCCCGGCGATCCCGCCGCCACCGAGGTCGGCGCCGGCACAGAACGCCTTCTCGCCCGCGCCCGTGAGGACGAGCACGCGCACGGCGTCGTCCTCCTTGGCCCGAGCGGCGGCGTGGCGGAGGCCCTCCATCACGCCGAAGGACATCGAGTTGCGTCGCTCCGGTCGATCGATCGTCGCACGCGCGACGGCCCCGTCGACCTCGTAACGCACATCGGCCATGTGGAGATCGTAGAGACCCGGGCCGGGGAACCGCCCGTTGTACGGTGGCGGGGCGTGGTGACCCTTGCCATTGTCACCGGCGTCGCCCTGCTCGTCGTCGTCGTCACCCGGGGCAGCTTCCGCCAGCTGCACCGGCTACCCATCCAATCGGTCTGGATGGTCGTCGTCGCGCTCGCCATCCAGATCGTGCTCGCGTTCGTCGACATTCCCGCCGACCGCCTCGACGACCTCGGCTTCGCTCTCGTCATGGCGTCGTACGCGTTCCTGCTCGCGTTCTGTTTCGTGAACCTGAGGGTGTCGATGATGTGGGTCATCGCGCTGGGCATCGCCCTGAACGCTCTCGTCATCGGGCTCAACCGCGGCATGCCGACCGCCCCCAACGAGGTGACGACCCGATCCGGCCGGACCGTCGAGGAGCCCATCGAACGGACGGCCAAGCACCGCCCGGAGAGCGGCGACGACGTGCTCCAGTTCCTCGGTGACCGGCTGCGGGTACCCGAGCCGGTGGACGAACTCGTCTCCATCGGTGACCTCGTGATCGGGGTCGGCATCGTCCTGGTCTGCTACCGAGGCAGCCGCGTTCGCCGGCGCCCCCGGACCCGGGCGGAGCGCATGGCCCGCATCGCGGAGCGGTTGCGCGCGCGCGAGCGCGAGCAGATGCCGGCGCCGGCGCAGACGTTCACGACTCCGACGGTGGCGACCGAGCACGCGTTGAAGCACGACTCCGAGGACGACACGCTCGGCGTCGAGATCGACGAGGTGTACGCCCGGCTGGCTGCCGACGAGCATGCCGACGCGGGCGCGAAGCCGGACGAGGACGAGCGCCGGGAGGTCTGAGCGGCGCCGGATGCGGCCGGGGCGACCGGTATCGTCCGGGCGATGACGCCTACGGCGGCGCTGCTCGCGTACCGGCTCGGCGGCACCGACGGCGTGTCGGTCGAGGCGGCGAAATGGGAATGGGCCCTGGGCGTCCTCGGGTTCTCGACGCGCCGGATCGCCGGCGAGATCTGCGGTCCGCCCCGGCGCGACGACGCCATCCTGCCCGGCTTCGCGATCGACGCGCCGGAGGGCGGTGCGGACGCCCACCAGCTGTCGGCGGCGCTGGACGGTGCCGACATCGTCGTCGTCGAGAACCTCTGCTCGCTGCCGCTCAATGCGTCCGCCTCGTTCGCCGCGCCCGACGCGCTCGCCCGCTACCGGGGCCGCGTTGTCTTCCATCACCACGACCTGCCGTGGCAACGCGCCCACCTCGCCGGCATTCGGGGCTTGCCACCCGGCCTCCCGGGCGCGCTCCACATCGTCCTCAACGACCGCTCTCGCACCGAGCTGGCGGCGCGGGGCATCTCCGCCCGCACGATCCGCAACACGTTCGACTTCGACACGCCCCCGGGCGAGCGACGGCGCACGCGCGTCGAGCTCGGCGTTCTCCACGACGACGTCCTCGTGCTGCAACCCACCCGCGCGATCGCCCGCAAGAACGTCCCCGGCGGCGTGCGCTTCGCCGAGGAGCTCGCCCCGCTCCTCTCCCACCGACGCGTCGTGTACTGGCTCACGGGCCCGGCCGAGGACGAGTACGGCCCGGAGCTGGCTCGCCTGATGGCGGCGACGACGCTCCCGGTCGTGGTCGGGCGGGCGGCGTCCGCCGCCGACGCGTACGCGGCCGCCGACGTCGTCGTCTTCCCGTCGACGTGGGAGGGCTTCGGCAACCCGGTGGTCGAGTCGGTGATCGCCCGGCGGCCGCTCGCGGCGCGGCGCTACCCGATGCTGGAGGAGATCCTGGCCTCGGGCCTGCGCCTGTTCGACGTGGACCGCCCGGCGGAGGTGGCCGCCTTCCTCGCTGCCCCGGACCGGGCGATGCTCGAACGGAACATCGACCTCGCCCGCCGCCAGTTCTCCCTCGCCGACCTCCCGGGCCGGCTCGACGCCGCCTTCGCCGGCCACGGGTGGACACAGTGGTGAAGGAGCCCGACCCCGTCCTCGCCCGCCGGGCCCGGATCGCGCGGGTGGCACGCGTCGGGAAGCGGACCGGGTACGCGGCACTCGTGGTGGCGGTCGCGAGCTTCGTCGTCGCCGCCGCCACGGACTTCCCCGCCCTCGCCGTCGACCTCTCCGTCGCCGCGCTGGTCGTGGCCATCGTCGTGCTCCCCGTCCCGATCGTCCTCGGGTACGGCATCCGCGCCGCCGAGCGCGAGGAGCGGGAGGAGCGCCAGCGGCGGTACGGTTGACCGGCCGGTCAAGAGAACAGGAACGGGGGAACCACGATGCCCAGAGCCGCGGTCTGCAACGCGATCGACACGCCCCTCGAAGTCGTCGACCTGGAGCTCCAGGCGCCGAAGGCGAACGAGGTCAAGGTGCGGTTGGGCGCCTCCGGCGTGTGCCACTCCGATCTCTCCGTCCGCAACGGCACGCTCCTCGCGCCGCTGCCGGCCGTGCTCGGGCACGAAGGCGCGGGCGTGATCGAGGAGGTCGGCGAGGGCGTCCAGCACCTTCAGCCCGGTGACCACGTCGTGATCTCGTGGATCCCGCAGTGCAAGGACTGCTACTTCTGCGAGATCGGGCAGGGCCACCTCTGCGACGTCGGCCTTCCGACGATCGCCACCGGCTCCCTGCTCGACGGCACGCCCCGGTTCGTGCGCGACGGCCAGCCGATGTTGCAGATGTCGGCCAGCGGCACGTTCACCGAGCACACCGTCGTCCCGGCGATGAGCGCGGTGAAGATCGACAAGGACATCCCGTTGACGGCGGCGGCCCTGATCGGGTGCGGCGTGCTGACGGGGTTCGGCGCCGCGCACAACACCGCCGACATCCGCCAGGGCGACACCGTCGCCGTCGTCGGCTGCGGTGGCGTGGGCCTGAACGTGATCCAGGGCGCGAAGTACTCCGGTGCCGAGCGCATCATCGCCATCGACATGGTGGACGGGAAGCTGCAGACGGCCCAGAAGTTCGGCGCGACCGACCTCGTCAACGCCAAGGAAGACGACAGCATCGCCAAGGTCATGGAGCTCACCGACCAGCGCGGCGCCGACGTCGCGTTCGAGGTCATCGGGCTCCAGGCGACGATCGACCAGACGTTCACCATGACGCGCCGAGGCGGTCAGACGGTGCTGGTCGGTGTGCCGGCGATGGACGTGATGATGACGATCCCCGTCGGGCTCGGGCTGATCTTCTCCGAGAAGCAGATCCGCGGCTGCCTGTATGGGTCGTCGAACGTGCACCGCGACATCCCGATGCTCGCCAACCTCTACGCCGAGGGGAAGCTCATGCTCGACGAGCTCGTCTCGCACGAGATCACGCTCGACGAGGTCAACAAGGCAATGGACGAAATGGGCTCGGGTGAGGTCACCCGCTCGGTGATCGTGTTCGGTGAGGGCCCGGGTACGCTCCGATCCCATGCGCAACAAGCGGCTCGGCAGTAGCGAGCTCGAAGTCTCGGAGGTCGGGTTCGGCGCCTGGACCATCGCGACCGATTGGTGGGGCAAGGTCGACGACAAGGCCGGCCTCGTGCACGCCGCCCTCGACGTCGGGATCAACTTCTTCGACACCGCGCCCGTGTACGGCGACGACGGCTTCGGCGAGACGATCCTCGCCGAGCTCCTCGGGCGGCGCGACGACGTGATCGTCACGACGAAGGTCGGCTACGACATCGACGCGCCCCGTATCGCGCCCGGCCACTCGGAGCGACCGCAGGACTGGCGCCCGGCGTCGGTCCGGGCGCAGGTCGAGGCGTCGCTGCGCCGGCTGGGGCGTGACCACATCGACCTGCTGCAGCTGCACAACGTGCGCATCGATCCCGTGCGCGACGACGCGCTGTGGGACGAGCTCGTCAAGATCCGCGCCGAAGGCAAGGTGCGTGAGCTCGGCGTCGCGCTCGGGCCGGCGATCGGGTGGGTCGACGAAGGGCTCGAGTCGCTGCGGGAGCGCCCGATCGTCTCGCTCCAGACCGTGTTCAACCTGCTCGAGCAGGAGCCCGGCCGGGCGTTCGCGGCCGAGGCGGCCGCGACCGAAGGGCGCGTCGGGTTGATCGCCCGGGTGCCGCACGCGTCGGACGTGCTGTCGGGCAAGGTCACGCGCGACACCGCGTTCGAAGGCGACGACCACCGGGCCCACCGAAAGCGCGAGAACCTCCTCGACCTGTTCGACAAGGCCGACACGTTGGGCTTCCTCCACGAGGCCGAGACGGGCCGCACGATCGGCCAGGCGGCGGTGGCCGGGATCCTCGCCATCGACGGGTTCACCACCGTCCTCCCCACCTGCGTGACGGCGGACGAGGTGCGCGAGTACGCGGCCGCGTCGGAGCTGCCGTTGAGCACCGACGAGGCGGCGCAGGTGGACGCGCTCTGGCATGAAAACTTCGGCGTCACCGATCGCTACGAGATGCCGCTGAAGACCAGCGGCTGAGTTACTGCCGAGTAACGTGTCGCCGATGGCGATGCGACTCCCGGCCGAGCAGCGCCGGCGCCAACTTCTCGACGTCGCCTGCGACGTGTTCGCCGCCGGCGGCTTCCACGCGACGGCGATGGACGACATCGCAGCCGCGGCCGGCGTCACGAAGCCGGTGCTGTACCAACACTTCCCGTCGAAGCGGGCCCTGTTCGTCGAGCTGCTCGCCGACGTCGGCCGCCAGCTGCTCGACGAGCTGGCCGTGGCGACGAGCCGCGCCACGACCGGGCGGGAGCGGGTGGAGGAGGGCTTCAGCGCCTACTTCCGCTTCGTCATCAACAATCGCGCCGCGTTCCGTCTGCTCTTCGGCGCGTCGGCCCGCAACGACTCCGAGTTCGCCCGGGTGGTCGACGCGATCCTCCACGACGCCGCCGATGCCATCAGCGAGCTCATCGAGATCGACGCCACCGCCGAGCACCGCCGCGTGCTCGCCCACTCACTCGTCGGCATCGCCGAGGCCACGAGCCGCCACGCACTCACCGATCCCGACGCGTCGCACGATCCCGACGAGCTCGCGGCCTGGATCTCCGAGCTGACCTGGTTCGGCCTGCGGGGCATCCGCCCCGAGGACCGCCCGACCATCGCCTAGCGAGTGCTCGATCATCGCCGAGAGCAGAAGCCGCGCGTGAGATTGACGACGCGCGCACTCAGGACCGATCAGCGTCGCATCGCAACGCTCCTCGCGGTGATGGTGCCCATCATCGCCATTGTGATCATGGGCTGGCAGCACCGGTGGATCGCCGACGACGGCTTCATCAACTTTCGGTACGTCGACCAGATCCGGCACGGCAACGGACCGGTCTTCAACGCCGGGGAGCGCGTGGAGTCCTTCACCAGCCCGGCTTGGCTGGCCCTCTTACTCGGACTGGATCTCCTCCTCCCGTTACGGATCGAGTGGATCGCCGTCGTCTCGGGTCTCGCACTGACGGCGGCCGGCTTCGCCTTCGCCGCCGCTGGCTCCGCGCGACTCTGGCGCCGCGTCGTGGGAGAAGGCCCCACCTTTCCGGCCGGCCTCCTCGTGTTTGCCGCCCTCCCTCCGGCCTGGGACTTCGCGACCTCAGGGCTGGATGGTTCGCTCTCAGTGGCGTGGCTGGGCGCGTCCTGGTGGGCGCTGTGCCGCCACGTGCTCCCGGAGCCGGCCTCGAGCGGGACCGGAACGAACGCGGCGTGGTGGACCTGCGTGCTCATCGGTCTCGGCCCGCTCGTGCGTCCCGAGCTGGGACTGATGACCGTTGCGTTCCTCGGCGTGTTGCTGATCGCGGAGAGATCGTGGCCCGCTCGCGTACGGGTGGTCGCATGGGCGCTCGCGCTTCCCGCTATGTACGAGCTCTTCCGCATGGCGTATTACGCCGCCCTCGTCTCGAATTCGGCTCTCGCCAAGGAGGCCGGAGCCAGCGAGTGGTCTCGCGGGTGGAACTACCTCGTCGACTTCGTCGAGCCGTACTACCTGTGGATCCCGCTGGCACTCCTCGTGCCGCTCGGGTTCGTCCCACTGGTCCGATGGGTGCGCAGCCGGCCGTCATGGCTCCATGTGACGTTCATCGCCGCCCCCGTCGCCGCGGGGCTGGCGCAGGCCGCATATGTCGTTCGCGTCGGCGGCGACTTCATGCACGCCCGGATGTTGCTCCCCGCGCTGTTCAGCCTCCTGCTCCCTGTCAGCGTTGTCGTTTTGCGCAGCTGGCGATGGGCAGCTGCTCTGCTTCTCGTGCCGTGGATCCTGATCACTGCCATTGCGATACGAGACGGCGGGTTCGCGGCCAACACCACTCGCAATGGCACCCCGGTCGTCACGGGGATCGTCAACGAGCGCGACTTCTACGTCAGGTACTCCGGTCTTCAACACCCCGTCACCGTCGATGACTTCGCACGCGCCTCCCCGCCACTCGATTGGGCCGCCGTGGGACGTGAGACGCGCCGTCGTGTCGCGCGCGGTGAACGAGGCCTGCTGCTCGATCCCTTCAATCCTGCTGACCAGCCGTTGCCGCTGAGCGATCGGGGCGAAACGCCGATCGTCTCGTTGGTGAAGACGGTAGGGGTCTACTCATACGCGGCGGGGCCACACGTCTTCGTGGTCGATTCCCTCGGGCTCTCGACCGCACTCGGATCGCACTTCCGTCGCCCCCACGACCCCCGTCGCTTCGGCCCCGAGAGCGAACGCGCCGGTCATGACAAGCCGCATCGGGCCCTGTGGGAGGTCGCGCGCTTCACACCGACGGCTCCCGGCGAGGCGCGTGACCTGCGCGACGCGCGTGACTCGCTGACCTGCAGAAGGCTCCCCAAGCTGCTCGAGGCCGTGACCGGGAGATTCGGACCGGGCCGGGCCGTTCAGAACCTTTGGGCATCCTTCACGCTGACCGGCTTCCGGCTCCCCGAGGACCCGGCTGCCGCCGTACGCGAGCTCTGCGGGTGAGGTTCGGCTA
>DATFXK010000083.1:0-2288 GCA_035316005.1 Acidimicrobiia bacterium
CACCCCCTTCATGCTCGGCGCCGCGCTCGGCGGGATCGCCTCTGGGCGTGTACCGCCGGGCAACAAGGCCGGAGGTCTCTGGTCGAGCTGGCTGAACTCGACGTCGATCACCGTCGGGATCTTCGGCGTGCTGATCACGGCCTTCATCGCCGCGACGTTCCTCGTGGCCGACGCCGAGCGCTACTACGACGACGTGATGGTGTCGTACTTCCGCATCCGCGCGTTCGTCATGGGCTTTCTGGCCGGCATCACTGCGCTCGTCGGCCTGTTCGTGCTCCGTGACGACGCTCCGTACATCCACCACCGGCTCCTGCACGTAGCGCTCCCGTTCGTGATCGCGTCGGCGGTCTTCGGACTCGCCGCCCTGGGAGGGCTGTGGCGACTGCTCACCGGTCGGCAGGTGCGCCTTCTGGCCGTCGCCACCGTGGTCTCTGTGCTCGTCGGCTGGGGAGTCGCCCAGTACCCATACGTGTTCCCGACGACGCTGACCATCGATCAAGCTGCGGCGCCCGGGTCGACGCTCGCCTGGCTCCTCATCACGTCCATTCTGTTCGCGGCGTTCGTGATCCCGACGCTGGTGCTGCTCTTCGTGCTGGATCAGCGCAGCCGACTCGACGACGGCGCGACCACCGGGTCCTCCGAGCCGCGCCACCAGGTCGTCATCGTCGGCGGCGGGTTCGGGGGTTTCTTCGCCACCAAGGCGCTCGCCATGGGCGCGGTCGACGTCACTCTCGTCGACCGGCACAACTATCACTTGTTTCAGCCGCTCCTGTATCAGGTCTCGACGGGGATCCTCTCGGAAGGTCAGATTGCGCCCGCGCTCCGTGAAGTGACCCGCAACACGCGCAATTGCAAGGTCGAGCTGGCGGAGGTCACGGGCTTCGATCTCGACAAACGCACGGTGTTGGCACTCGACCCCGTCGGTGAGCGCATGGAGATCCCGTACGACAGCCTCATCGTCGCTGCCGGCGGTCGCACCTCGTACTTCGGGAACGACCAGTTCGAGCGCTTCGCCCCGGGCATGAAGACGATCGACGACACGCTCGAGATCCGGCGACGGATCTTCGGCGCCTTCGAGCTCGCCGAGCTCGAGGACGACTCCGAGGAGAAGCGCCGGTGGCTCACGTTCGTCGTCGTCGGCGCCGGGCCGACCGGGTGCGAGCTCGCCGGGCAGATCCGCGAGCTCGCGGAGCGGTCCCTGCGTCACAACTTCCGGACGATCGACCCGACGTCCGCCAGGGTGATCCTCGTCGACGGAGGCAAGGAGCCGCTGGCGAGCTTCGGCGAGAACCTGTCGGACAAGGGCCGCAAGGAGCTCGAGCACATGGGCGTCGAGCTGCGCATGGGCCTGCGCGCCACGAACGTCGACCTCGATGGGATCGACGTGAAGACAGCGGATGGCACAGACCGCATCCACGCCCACACAGTCATCTGGGCGGCGGGTGTATCGGCATCGCCGCTGGCCAAGATCCTCGGCGACGCGTCCGGCGCCGATGTCGACCGCGCCGGCCGCGTGTCCGTGAACTCCGACTGCACGCTGCCCGGCCACCCGGAGGTGTTCGCCATCGGCGACATGATGAGCCTGGATCACCTGCCGGGCGTCGCCGAGGTCGCAATGCAACAGGGCTTGTTCGCCGGCCGCACGATCAGGCGCCGGCTCCGGGGCGATGACACCGTCAAGTCGTTCAAGTACATCGACCTCGGCAGCATGGCGACGATCGGTCGGTTCCGCGCCGTCGTCGAGTTCAAACGCATCAGCCTGAGCGGATTCGCCGGCTGGTTGATGTGGCTCGGGGTGCACCTCGTGTTCCTGACCGGGTTCCGGAACCGGTTCGGTGCCCTCCTTCGATGGAGCGGCGCGCTGCTCGGACGTCGCCGTGAAGAGCGTGCATTCACCGTGCGCCGGGCCTCCGCGGGCGACGACAGCTACGCGTCGGTGCTTCCACCGCCCACCGAGCATCAGAGGTCCTGAATCACGCCCGAGGAGGACACCGTCAATGGCCGCTGATGAACGACGAAACACGGTCGTCGATGCCGCGGAGTTCGGTGCTCTCTACTCGCGCCTCCAGCAAGCATCGAACCGGCGCCCTTCGGACCGCCGCGGCGCACTGGACAACCTCACACCCGAGCACGTCCTCGCGGCCGCTCAGGACGTTCGCTCCGGAAAGAACGTGTCGCTCGCGCGGCCCATCGAAGTGAACGCGTCACCCGACAATCCCGAGCCGTGCCGGCACGAGATGGTCAGAGGATTGGGGCGCGATGCGTCCGGCGCCGGGCTCCATTTCGCA
>DATFXK010000084.1:0-5192 GCA_035316005.1 Acidimicrobiia bacterium
GGCGGAGGGATCATCCCCGCCGACGACATCCCGGCGCTGCGCGACGCCGGGGTGGCTGCCGTGTTCACGCCGGGCGCATCCCTGTCGGAGATCGCCGGATGGCTCGAGCAGGCGCTCGACGCCCGCGAGTCCCAGATGGCGTCGTAAATGGACCTTCTCGAATACCAGGGCAAGCAGCTCTTCGGCCAGTACGACATCCCGGTCTCACCGGGCCGGGCCGTCTTCACCGTGCAGGAGGCGGTCGAGGCCGCCGAGCAGATCGGCTACCCCGTCGTGGTGAAGGCCCAGGTGCACGTGGGCGGGCGCGGCAAGGCGGGCGGCATCCAGCTCGCCGCCGATGCCGAGGAGGTCCGCGACCACGCCGTGAACATCCTCGGCATGGACATCAAGGGTCACGTCGTCGAGACGCTGTGGATCGAGCGCGCGAGTGACATTGCCGAGGAGTACTACGCGTCGTTCACGCTCGACCGCTCGGCCAAGGTGCACCTCGGCATGCTGTCCGCCCGAGGCGGCGTCGACATCGAGCAGGTGGCGGCAGAGGAGCCCGACGCCATCGCCCGCCTCCACGTCGACCCGGTCGACGGCCTCAGCGAGGAGGTCGCGCGCGAGTGGGTCGAGCGGGCGAAGCTGGACCCCGCCGCGACGGACGGCACGGTCGAGGTCCTGTTGAAGCTGTACCGCGCTTACGCCGACGGCGACGCCGACCTCGTCGAGATCAACCCGTTGATCCTGACGACCGACGGGCGTGTGCACGCGCTCGACGCCAAGGTCACACTCGACGACAACGCCGCGTTCCGCCACGAGTGGTCCGAGTACGAGGCGACCCAGGAGCGCGACGAGCGCGAGGCGGCCGCGCACGCCAAGGGCCTGCAGTACGTCGGCCTCGACGGGTACGTCGGGATCATCGCCAACGGCGCCGGCCTGGCCATGAGCACGGTCGACATCGTGAGCCAAGTCGGCGGTGAGCCGGCCAACTTCCTCGACATCGGCGGCGGCGCCAACGCCGACGTGATGGCGAACGCGCTCGAGGTCATCAACAACGACGCCGACGTGAAGTCGATCTTCATCAACATCTTCGGGGGCATCACGAAGGGCGAGGAGGTCGCCAACGGGATCGTGCAGGCGCTGGGCCGGGTCGAGATCCGGTCGCCGATCGTCATCCGCCTCGACGGCACCAATGCCGATCAGGGCCGGGCGATCCTCGCCGAGCACGAGTCGGACCGGCTCGTCTCGCAGCCGACGATGATCGACGCCGCCCGCAAGGCCGTCGAGATGGCGGGGGCGGCGCGGTGAGCATCTTCGTAGACGAGAGCACGCGGGTCGTCTACCAGGGCCTCACCGGCTCGCAGGGCCGGTTCTACGGGTTGCGCAACCGCGACTACGGGACGAACGTCGTCGCGGGCACGAACCCGAAGAAGGCGGGGACGGACGTCGACGGGATCCCCGTGTTCGCGACCGTCAAGGATGCCGTCGCCGAGACCGGCGCGAACGCGTCGTGCGTGTTCATCCCCGCGCCGGGCGTGTCGGACGCCGTGCTCGAGGCGGCCGACGGTGGCGTCGAGCTGGTCGTCGTGATCACCGAGGGCGTCCCCGCCCACGACGAGGCGTACTTCTTCAACCGGCTCCGGCGCGAGTACCCCGGCGTGCGCCTGCTCGGTCCCAACTGCCCCGGGATCATCTCGCCCGGCAAGTGCAACATCGGGATCACCGCCGGCGAGATCGCCATGGGTGGCGGCCCCGTCGGCATCGTGAGCCGGTCGGGCACCCTGACGTACCAGGCGCTGCACGAGATGACCCAGCAGGGCATCGGCCAGACCACGTGCGTCGGCATCGGCGGCGACCCCGTGCCCGGCACCAGCTTCATCGACGCCCTCGCCGCCTTCGAAGCCGATCCCGACACCGGCGCCGTCATCATGATCGGCGAGATCGGCGGCTCGGCCGAGGAGGAGGCGGCCGAGTACATGAAGCAGCAGATGAGCAAGCCCGTGGTCGCGTACATCGCCGGGCTCACCGCACCCCCGGGCAAGAAGATGGGTCACGCCGGCGCCATCATCTCCGGCAGCAAGGGCACGGCGGCGGCGAAGATCGAGGCGCTCGAGAGCGCGGGCTGCCTCATCGCCCAGAACCCGAGTGAGATCGGCACGATCATGGCCGGAGTGGTCGCCGAGCTGTGAGTCAACCGCCGCCACCGCCGGCTGGGTGGGGCCGACCCCCGCCGGGCACGATCTACCCCGGCGCCGGATACCCCGCGGCGGCGGCTCCCGCCTACCGGCCCGCGACCGGGACGCGCACCAGCGGTCTCGCGATCGCGTCGCTCGTCACGGGGCTGTTCTTCTGGTGCTGGGTGATCCCGGGGATCGTCTCGATCGTCCTCGGCCATGTCGCGCTCGAGAGCATCGAGAACTCCGGCGGCACGAAGACGGGCCGCGGGATGGCGATCGCCGGCATCGTGCTCGGCTGGGTCGGGATCGGGATCGTCGGCCTGCTCGTGCTCGGGTGGTTCGTGAGCGTCCTGACGATCTGACCGCCAGAGCGGTCAACTGCTCGGGGAGCCCTCCGTGCCCGTGTCCGCCCGCTCCGTCTCCTTCTCTTTCTCTTCTTCTCGCGGGACGGCCGGGGACTTGCCGTCGGGCGGGGGCGTCGAGTCGGGGTCGGCCTCCGACGGCACCGCGCTGAGCGTGGTGATGCGGGGCTGCTCGACCGTCTTGTCTTCTTGTTTGTCGTCTTGTTTGTCGTCCTTGTCGTCGATCGCGGCGGCCGCCTCGCTCACGGGGAGCTCGGCGGTGTCCTCCGGCTCCGAGTCCACGGGAACCGAATCGGCCGCACGGCTTTCGACGGTCTCGGCCGGGGGCGCCGGCCGCTCCGTGGTCGGTTCGGCTGGCTGCTCGTCGGCCTTCGGCGCCGGGTGCGGGTCGGTGGGCAAGGTCTGGAGGGTCGCAGTCGGCGGCGCCGGTTGCGCGGCCTCTGCGGCTTCCTCGGTTCCGGCTGATTCCTGGGCCACTTGTTCCGCAGCCGTCTTCGCGGCGGCGGCCGCGTTCGCCGCCGCGGCTGCATTCTCCGCCGCCGCGTGCGCCGCTTCTGCTTTCTCGGCGGCATCCTTCTCGGCTGCTGCCCGTTCCGCGGCGGCCTTCGCCGCTTCGGCCTGCATTTCAGCACGCCGCGCCGCCGCCTTCTCCGCCGCTTCCTTCCGTGCCGCCGCTCTGGCCTCGCGTCGCTCGGCGAGGCGCACCCGCATGGTGTGGCTTCGATCGGCCACGTTCTTGGCGAGATTGCTGCTCGCGCGGCTGAGGGTCGCGATCGCGGGCCCGAGCACCGGCCCGTGCTCCCTGGCGGCCGCCTCCTCGCCCGGCGCCCGAGCGAGCTCGGCGCGCCTGGTCAAGACGCCGCCGCCGAACGTCGCCAGCGCGGACGCCGCCAACAGGGCGTACCCGATGCCGAGCGATCCGCCGGCGCGGTCGTGCAGGAGGTAGCTGAGAACGAGCAGGATCATGAACGCGCCAACGGCCAGACGTACCTGCTCCCACGTGAAGTTCAGGAACGGCGAGCGCGGCTCATGGCCCCGAACCAACACGAAGAGGGCCTCGAGGCCGACGGCGACGCCGAGCAGCGGGATCAGCGCCGCGGTCGGGAACAACCCCCGGCTCCAGACCGTGACGTCGATCCCGTCGGCGTACGTGTAGAACGGAAGGAACGCCCCGAAGACGGCCGCCAGGCCGGCGAGCGCGAGGAGCAGCCACCCTGGTCCGGCTCGTTTCATGACGTTCAAGGCTACCCAGGGAAGGCGTGGTCACCACAGGCAGGGAGGACCCCGGCGATGCAGCGGGTCATGCCCTCGTGGTGGCCTCGTTCGTCATGACCACTGCGCCGACGAGCGAGGCGATCGCCCCGAGGAGCACGAACCAGTATCCGATCCCCAGGTCGTACGCCACTCCTCGATCGACGACGAGGAAGGCGACGGCGAGGATCGCCGCGAAGAACGTGAGGGCAAGCAACAGCGCGTTGAGGCTGAAGCCCAGGAACCCGGCGGCCGGATAGCGGACGTTGCCGAACCGCACCAGCAGCACGGCGACGGCAGCGGCGACCGCGAACACGACGATGAGAGTCGCGACGGGGAACAGGCCGCTGTTCCACGCGTTCCGGTTACTCAGACCGAGGTTTCCCGAGTAGAACGGCAAGAACGAGAAGACGAGACAGACGCCGCCCCCCGCGATCACGGCAATCTCTCCCGGCGTCACCTTGTTGTCCACAGCCTCACCTCCGGCGTCGTGTCGGAAGCTCATCATCCGGTTCCGGCCGGTGCAAGAAGCGCCGGGTCGACCGCGCCCTCGGGTAACTTGCGGTTGTGCGGCGGATCGGGGTGCTGGCGTCGGGAACGGGGACGATCCTCGAAGCCCTGATCGACGCCCACCTCCCGATCGCCGTGGTCGTCGTCGACCGGCCGTGCCGCGCGATCGAGGTCGCCGAGGCCGCCGGCGTCCCCGTCGAGCTCGTCGAGCGCGAGAGCTTCGGGCCTGACTTCGACCGCCTCGCGTACACCGAGCGCGTCGTCGACGCGCTCAAGCGGCACGAGATCGACCTCGCCGCCATGGCCGGGTTCATGACGATCCTCGAGCACCCGATCCACGACGCGTACGGCGGCAGGATCACCAACACTCATCCGTCGCTGCTGCCCGCGTTCAAGGGCGCGCACGCGGTCGAGGACGCGTTCGCCGCCGGCGTCAAGGTCACCGGTTGCACGGTGCACGTCGCGACGCTCGACCTCGACAACGGACCGATCCTCGCCCAGGAGGCGGTTCCGGTCCTTCCCGACGACACGGCCGAGACCCTGCACGAGCGGGTGAAGGAGGTCGAGCGCCGCCTCTACCCGCAGGTCCTCCACGAGCTGGTCGAGGACGCGTGGTGAGGCGCGCCCTCCTGTCCGTCTACGACAAGACGGGCCTCGTCGACTTCGCGCGCGGGCTCGTCGACCTGGGCTTCGAGCTCGTGTCGTCGGGGAAGACCGCGTCGGCTCTCGCCGAGGCGGGGGTCCCGGTCACGACGGTCGAGGACGTCACCGGCGCGCCCGAGATGCTCGACGGGCGGGTGAAGACCCTGCACCCGCGTATCCACGGCGGCCTGCTCGCCGACCTCGGGAAGGAGAGTCACCGCGCCGATCTCGAAGCGCAGGGCATCACGCCGATCGAGCTCGTCGT
>DATFXK010000085.1:0-5104 GCA_035316005.1 Acidimicrobiia bacterium
CGGAGACTACCGGTCAGTCCAGCGCAGCCCGATACAGCGGCACCGCGTCGGGAATGCCCTTCATGACGACGGGCCCGAGCTCGTCCAGGCGTAGCCCCGGCACCCGTCCGTGCACCAGCTCGCGCACGGGCTCGGAGAGCAGGACCTCGCCCGGGCCGGCGACGTCCACGATGCGAGCGGCCAAGTTGACGTCGTGACCGACGAGGTCCTCGCCGCGGCGCGTCGGACATCCCCAGTGCATGCCCACGCGCACCCAGAGCGGGACGTCGGTGGCGGCCTCCTCCTCGAAGCGTTCGGCGACCGCCAGGCACGACCCCAGCGCGCTCACCGCCTCCGGGAACCAGAGCATCAGGCCGTCGCCGAGATCCTTCACCACGCGCGCGTCGTTCGGCAGCGCGGCGCGCACCATCTTCTCCTGCCGGTCGAGCAAGGCGAGCGCCTCGTCGTCGCCGTGCTCGGCGGTGAACTCGGTGAACCCGACGATGTCGGTGAAGACCACCGCGCCCGCGGGCGTCCCGTTCACCGCTCGACGACCTGGATGTTCCCGCTGAGCGTCTTCACCTTGATCTCGCCGTCGTCGCCGGCGAGGCAGTCGCAACGCACGTCGCCGCTGAGCGTCCTCAGGCGCGTCGCCGGCTGCGCGCCGTGCGGGACGGTCACCGTGACCGACCCGGACATCGCCTTGACGTCTAGGCGCCCCGGCCCGGCGAGCCCGACGTCGACGCTGCCGCTCCCCGCCTTCACCTTGGCCCCGTCGACGAGCTCGGCCTCCACCTTTCCAGAACCGGTCGCGAGGTCGGACTCCCCCGCCCGGACGACCGTGATGCCGCCACTGCCCGTCTTCAGCCGGCACTCCCCGGCGCATTCGGAGATCTCGAACGACCCCGAGCCGGTGCGGGCGTCGAGCCGCTCGACGTGCTCGACCCGGACGCTCCCGCTCCCCACCGTCACGCGCGCGTCGCCGAGCCGCCCCCGCAGCTCGACGCTGCCCGAGTTGGCGCCGATGATCACGTCGCTGCCCTCGGGGCAGCGCACGGACACCGCGCCCGACCTCGACTTGATCTCGATCGAGCCGTCGTCGTTCACGGTGGCGTCGCGCGCACCGGTGACGGCGACGTCGGCACGGTCCTCCCCCGACACCTTCACGCTGCCCGAACGCGCCGTCACCCGGATGACGGCGCCGGGGCGTGCCGGGAGCGTCAGCTCGGACGCCATGCACGCATCATGCCGCCCGAACGACGCAACGGCGACGTGACGCCAGTCACCCGCTCCGTGTCAGCGATCGACGGCGCGGACAGCGGCGCCGCCGATGTCCATGAACCGCGTGTCGCCCGCGATCGCGTTCCCGAGCGCGTTCAGGGTGTAGGCGACGGCGAGCTCGCGGTCGGGATCGCCCCAGGCGCCCGACCCGCCGTACCCGTTGTGCCCGAACCCGCGAGGGAGCGCGGCCGCCGAAGTCAACACGCCGTGGTAGCCGAGGCGCCACTGCATCGGGAACCCGAGGACGAGATCGGGCCGGTCGTTCTGGGGCTCAATGGCGCGGGCGACGGTCTTGTCCGACACGAGCTGGACGCCGTCGAGCTCGCCCCCACCGGCCAGGCATGCGTACATGCGGGCCAGCGAACGCGCCGTGAAGCATCCGTTGCCCGACGGCATCGGCTGCTCGACCCATTCGGCGCCACCGCTCCCGGTCAGGATCGCGGGTGGGAGCGCGGCGGCGATCAACTCGGGGTGGATCGTGAGGCCCAGCTGCTCGGCGATGCGCACCATGGCAGCGGGGTCGCGCGTGAGCGCGCCGGCGTCGGGCGACGTGATCGTCTCCACCAGACGATCGTGCTCCGAGCGCGGCAGCCCGACGTGGCAGCCGTCGAGCGCGAGCGGCTCGGCGATCTGCGTGCGCACGAAGTCGGTGATCCCGAGCCCGGACACGCGCCGGACGATCTCACCGACGATGAACCCGTAGGTCACCGCGTGGTACCCGTTGCTCGCGCCGGGCTCGAACGCGGGCGCCATCCCTTCGATGCCGGCGACCATCGCGTCCCAGTCGAGGATCTGCTCCGGACGCTCGAGGAACGAGGCGACGTCGTACAGGCCGGCCTCGTGGCAGAGCACGTGGCGGACCGTGATCGCGTCCTTGCCGTGTTGCGCGAACTCGGGCCAGTGGTCTGCGACGCGGTCGTCGTAGTCGACGAGATTCCGGTCGACACAGACGTGCAACGCCGTCGAGGTGACGCCCTTCGTCGTCGAGTACGACACCGAGAGACTGTCGGCCTGCCACGGCGTCCCCGCCCGGTCGGCCACGCCGCTCCAGGCGTCGACGACGGGCCGGCCCCGGTGGTACACGCACACCGCGCCGCCGCTGGCCGACTCCGCCACCTGAGCGTCGAGGAGCGCGACCACCTCGTCGAAGCCGGCCTCCCAGGTCCCCTGCGCCATGGTGCCTTCCCCCTGTGCCGTTTGGCACGTATTCCACACCTAGTGAAAGAACAATATCGTGCACGGCCGTGGCGACGACCAGTCTCACCGACGGACGGTCGGCACGTGCCGCGCGCACCCGCGACGCCGTCGTCGAGGCGCTGCTGTCCCTGCTCGACGACGGGAACTTCCGGCCGACCGCCCGGCAGGTCGCCGAGCGTGCCGGAGTCTCGCTCCGGTCGGTGTACGTCCACTTCGACGACCTCGAGGACCTGTTCACCGCGGCCGCGCACAGTCACTTCGAGCGCGTGCGCGACCTCGTGGAGTCCATCCCCGGGGACGGGCCGCTCGAGTCGCGGCTCGACGCCTTCGTCCGGCAACGAGAGCGCATCCACGAGGCGTCCGCGCAGGTGCGCCGGGCCGCCGTCCTCCAGGAGCCGTTCTCACCCGCCCTGGCCGAGGTGCTGTCCCTCGCGCGCCAGCTGTCGCGCGCCGAGATCGAGACGGTCTTCGCGCCCGAGCTCGGCCACCGCGAGGGCGGCGATCGCAACCGCCTGCTCCTCGAGCTCGAGATCGTCTCGAACGCGTCGACCTGGGAGGCGCTCAGGCTCCAGAACGATCTCCCCTCCGGCAACACTCGCGAGGTCGTGGCCGACATGCTGCGCGCGCTCCTCGGCGACGCGTGATGGAAGCGCTGCGCACACGCGACGAGCGATTCACCTCGCTGCCGGAATACCCGTTCGCTCCCCACTACCTCGACGTGCCCGACGGCGAAGCGGCGACGCTGCGGGTCCACTACGTCGACGAGGGGCCGCCGGACGCCGAGCCCGTCCTGCTGCTCCACGGCGAGCCGTCCTGGAGCTTCCTGTACCGGAAGATTATTCCGCTCATCACCGGCGCGGGCCTCCGGGCGGTGGCGCCCGACCTCGTCGGGTTCGGACGATCCGACAAGCCCTCGAAACGCGCCGACTACACGTACCAACGCCACGTCGACTGGATGCGGTCGGTGCTCGAGGGACTGGGACTGCGGCGCGTCACGCTCTTCGGCCAGGACTGGGGCGGCCTCATCGGGCTCCGGTTGGCAGCCGAGGAGGAGGACCGGTTCGCGCGCATCGTCGCCGGCAACACCTTCCTGCCCACAGGTGACCGGCACCCGGGCGACGCCTTCCTCGCGTGGCAGAAGTTCTCGCAGGAGACCGAGACGTTCCCCGTCGGCGGGATCGTGAACGGCGGCTGCACGACCGACCTCGCCCCCGAGGTCGTCGCCGCCTACGACGCGCCCTTCCCCGACGAGTCGTACAAGGAGGGCGCCCGCCAGTTCCCGATGCTCGTGCCGACGAGCCCCGACGACCCCGCGTCGGACGCGAACCGGCGAGCGTGGGACGTGCTCCACCGGTGGGAGAAGCCGTTCCTGACCGCGTTCAGTGACTCCGACCCGATCACTGCGGGCGGTGACCGGGTCCTGCAGAGCGACATCGCCGGCGCCAAGGGTCGTCCGCACACGACGATCGAGGGCGCCGGACACTTCCTGCAAGAAGACCGCGGCGAGCAGCTCGCTCGCGTGGTCGTCGACTTCGTCGAAGCGACACCGGTGAGCGGGTAGGACCGATCGGGCGCGGCACGCGTCCGATCGACAAAACGTAACGTTGCGGCCCAGCGCGCAGAGGGGGGACGTGGTGCTCGGCATGCGTGACACGACTGACGCGTCGCTGCCCGTCCGCACCCGCCTCGCGGATCTCGAATGGCTCCGGCGCATCCTGGCGTGGGTCCTCCCCCTGGGGGCTCTGGCGTTCGCGGTCCGGGTGTGGCCGTTCCCGGCTCCGAACGGTGTGATCCTCGACGGCGCCCTCGGCGGCGGCCGCATCGCGCTGATCGCGCTCGGCATCGCGCTCATCTACCGGGCGAACCGGATCGTTAACTTTGCCCAGGGAGACTTAGGGCAGGTCCCGGCGACCCTCGGCGCGCTCCTGATCATCTCGCTGGGCGTCAACTACTTCCTGGCGTTCACGACCGGGCTGGTGGCGGCGATCGTGCTCGGGGTCCTCGTCGAGACCCTGATCATCCGCCGCTTCTTCCGCGCCCCCCGGCTGATCCTCACGGTCGCCACCATCGGGCTCTCCCAGGTCCTCATCGGTGCCGGTCTCTTCCTCGCCCAGGCCTTTGGCCAGAACTTCGAGACCAACCGCCTGGACCCGCCGTTCACGGTGAAGTTCGAGGTCGGGAGCACGATCTTCAACGGCAACGACGTCATCGCGATGATTGCGATCCCGGTGGCGTTCGTCGCCCTCGCCGCTTGGCTGCGCCTCAGCAACGTCGGCGTGGCGGTGCGGGCCAGCGCCGAGCGCGCCGATCGGGCGTCGACGTTGGGCATCCCGGTGCGACGCCTGCACACGATCGTGTGGACGGTCGCGACGGTGCTCGCGTTCCTGGGGATGTGGCTACGCGCCGGCGCCGTCGGCCTCCCGATCGGGTCGGTGCTCGGCCCGACGTTCCTGTTGCTAGCCCTGGCCGCGTTCGTGATCGGGCGCATGGACCGGTTCGCGATCATCGCCATCGCCGCCGTCGGCCTCGGGATCCTCGACAAGGCCATCACGTTCCAGCCCAACAACAACCCCGCGTACAACGACGCCATCCTGTTCCTTGTCATCCTCGGCGCGCTTCTCCTGACGCGGCGTCCGAGCCGCGGCCG
>DATFXK010000086.1:0-2891 GCA_035316005.1 Acidimicrobiia bacterium
GGTCCGCCCGGGTTCGATGAGCTCGAGTTCGATCGGTACGACGACTTCAACATCCTGGCGCGCAGCGTCGGCGAGATCTCGAGCGACGTGTCCGAGATCGAGGGCCAGCTCGCCGCCGTCGTGCGAGGCGCGCGCGACGACACCGGTCAGGTCCAGCGCCTCACCGGCGATCTTCGCCGCCAGATCACGCGAGCCCGGATGGTGCCGATCGGGCGCCTGTTCACGCGCGTCTCGCGTCAGGTTCGCCAGGCCGCCCGCCTCGCCGGCAAGGCCGTCACGCTCGAGGTCAGCGGCGAGACGGTCGAGATGGACAACACCATCATCGAGCAGATCGCCGATCCGCTGCTGCACCTGATCCAGAACGCGATCACCCACGGCCTCGAGCCCGAGGACGAGCGCCTCGCGCGGGGCAAGCCGGCCGCGGGAACGGTGCGTCTGCGCGCCTATCACAAGAGCGGCGCGGTGTACGTGGAGGTGGCCGACGACGGCCGTGGCATCGACGGCGACCATCTCAGGGCCTCGGCCGTCGAGCGCGGCTTCGTGGACGCCGAAGCGGCCTCCTCGATGGGCCGCCGCGAGCTCCTCGACCTCATCTTCCTGCCCGGGTTCAGCACCGCGGCGAGCGTCACGACGGCGGCGGGTCGCGGCGTCGGCATGGACGTGGTGCGGACCAACGTGACCAGGGTCGGCGGCGACATCGAGGTCGACACCGAGGTCGGGACGGGGACCCGCTTCACGATCAAGCTGCCGCTGACCATCGCGATCGCCGACGTCTTCCTCGTCAAGGTCGGCGGCGAAGTGCTGGCGGTTCCCGTCTCCGCCGTGCAGCTCGTCATGCGGGTCCGGCCCGACGACGTCCGGCCGATCGACGACATCCCCACCGTCGCCGTCGAAGGCCAGCCCGTCGACTTCATCCGCCTGCCCGATGTGCTCGGGCTGCCGCGCGGCTCCGAGCCCACGGCCGTTCCGGTGCTCGTGCTGCGGGCTGGACGCAAGCGATTGGCGGTCGCCGTGGACGAGCTGCTCGGGAAGGAAGAGATCGTGATCAAGAGCCTGGGCGCGTTCCTCGAAGGCGTCGGGCCGTATTCGGGCGCCACGATCTCGGGCGAGGGCCGGGTGATCCTGCTGCTCGATGCCACGCGTCTGGCCGACCACTCCGCCGGCGCCGACGTGACCGCCGAGGAGATCGCGCCCCCGGCGCGGCCGGTCGCCGACGGGCGGAGGGTCCTCCTGGTCGACGACTCGATCAGCATCCGCAAGTTCGTCGGCCAGATGCTCCAGCGCGGCGGCTTCTCCGTCGTCACGGCCAACGACGGCCTCGAGGCGCTCCAGCGGCTCGGTGAGCTCGAGGTGGACGTCCTCGTCACCGACCTCGAGATGCCCCGCCTGAACGGCTACGAGCTCATCCGCGACATCCGGCGCCGCCCGGGTCTGCGCGACGTGCCGGTCGTCGTGCTGACGACGCGGGCGGGCGAGAAGCACGCGGCGCTGGCGCGCGAGCTCGGGGTCAGTCACTGCGTCACCAAGCCCGTGGACGAGCACACGCTCGTCCAGCTCGTCGACGCTCTCGTCGCCGCATCGGCGCTGGAGACGGCGCCATGATCCGCGTGCTCGTCGTCGAGGACTCACGCTTCATGCGCGGCGTGATCAACACGATCCTGAGCCGCGATCCCGACATCGAGGTCGTGGGATCGGCCGCCGACGGCCTGGAGGCCGTGGACGCCGTGTCGGCCCTCCGCCCTGACGTGGTCACGATGGACGTCGACATGCCGCGCGCCGACGGCCTGTCCGCCGTCGAGCGGATCATGAGCGAGCGGCCGACGCCCATCGTGATGATCAGCGCGTACACCCGGCGCGACTCGTCGGCCGCCATCCGGGCGCTCGAGCTGGGGGCGGTCGACTTCGTCGCCAAGCCCTCGTTCACCGTCGACCTCGGTCTCGAGGCCCTCCGCGACGAGATCGTCAGCAAGGTCCGCATGGCGTCGCGGGTCCGTCCCGTGAGAACGGCGAGTCGAGCGACGGCTGCGCCACCCTCCGCGGTTGTCGCCACGTCGAGTGAGCCACCGAACGAGGACCGACGGCACTGGGAGGCAACGCCCTGCGTGCTCATGGCGGCGTCGACCGGCGGCCCGGCCGCGCTGCTCTCGCTGGTTCCCCGGCTGGGCGGCGACTTCCCGGCCGCTGTGCTGATCGTCCAGCACATGCCGGCGCCGTACACCACCGCCTTCGCTGGTGAGCTGGCCGGTCGGTGTGCCCTGCGGGTGAAGGAGGCCGTTCACGGCGACTGGATCGAGCGCGGCGTCGTCTACGTGTGCCCCGGCTCGCATCACCTGACGCTGGCCCCGGGCGGGCGCGTCGTGCTCCACGCCCCGCCCACGCGCGACAGCGAGTGCCCGTCGGCCGACCTCGCGATGATGTCGATGGCGCGGAGAGTGGGCGCGCGCAGCATCGGCGTGATCCTCACGGGCATGGGCCGTGACGGTGCGGCTGGCGCGCGAGCGATCCGCCGAGCGGGCGGGCTCATCATCGCCCAGGACGAGGCGACGTCGGTCGTGTTCGGCATGCCGCGGGCGGTTGCCGAGGCGGGGGCGGCGAACGCCGTGCTCCCGCTCGACGACATTCCCCCGAGGCTCAACGGCTATGTCGACGACATCGTGCGTACGGTCACGCGAGGCCGGCGTGCCGTTTGACTGGGGCCGCAGCGGCGGCGACGGTGGACCGGGCGCGCGCAGCGTGGCGCTGTTCACGGTGGCGTGCGTGGACTACGCGATCGACGCGGCGCGCGTGCGGCATCTTTTCCCGGCCGGACGTGAAGCGGGACGATCCATCGCCTTCGACGGGGCCACCTTCCCGGTGATCGAGCTCCGGAGCATCTTTCGCTTGCCGGCGGG
>DATFXK010000087.1:0-6676 GCA_035316005.1 Acidimicrobiia bacterium
TCGGTCCCGGGATCGACCAGTTCGAACCAACCGCGTTCGCGGTCAGGATGGTCGGCGTCTGGGTGCCGCGCCGTGCGCTCGACGATCGGATCGCCGTGCGGTTCACCGCGATGCGCGAGGCAGGCTTGGTCGACGAGGTACAGCAGCTGCTGGCCGGACCCCAGTTCTCGCGCACGGCGGCGCAGGCCATCGGATACCGGGAGCTCGTCGCGGCACTCAGGGACGGCACGTCGCTCGACGACGCATTCGAGACCGCCGTCCGGCGGACGCGGTCCTTCGCCCGGCGTCAGCGGATGTGGTTCCGGCGCGACCCGAGGATCACGTGGCTGGGGGCGGTCGACAATCCGTGCGCCGTCCTCCCCTCGCTGCTGGCAACCTGGGGCCCGTGAAGGCCACCTCCCTGCGTCTCTCCAAGCTGCACGGGGCCGGCAACGACTTCCTCGTGACGGTCGTCGCCGCCGGCCGCGGCCTCGACGCCGGCATCGCCGTGCGCCTGTGCGACCGGCACCGGGGGATCGGCGCCGACGGGCTCATCACGCTGCTCCCCGGCCGTGACGGCGCCGACTGCGCCATGGAGTTGCGCAACGCCGATGGCGGCCTGGCCGAGATGAGCGGAAACGGGATCGCGTGTCTCTCGTGGGTCGCGGCCCGCGAGGGCCTCGGCGACGGGAAGCGCCTCGTCGTCGACACCGGCGGCGGGCGCCGCGAGGTCGAGCTCGATGTGAACCGGGCGACGGGCGAGGTCGTCGGCGCCACCGTCGACATGGGCCCGGTGACGTTCGACCCGGCCGAGATCCCGCTCGATGCTGCGAGCGCACTGGATCTCGAGGTCACGTTCCACGGCGTCACGTACCACGGCGACGCCGCCGGCATGGGCAACCCACACCTCGTGCTGCTCGTCGACGACCCGGAGACGACCCGGGTCACCCAACACGGCCCGCACCTGGAGACCGATGCCCGCTTCCCCCATCGCACGAACGTCGAGTTCGTCGCCGTCGCCGGCGACGACGAGCTCACGATGCGCGTCTGGGAGCGCGGCGTCGGCGAGACCCTGTCGTGCGGCACCGGCGTGTGCGCGTCGGCGGCCGTCGCCCACCGGCGTCGCCTCGTCGGCGAGCACGTGACCGTCCGGGTGCCGGGCGGCACGCACGAGGTCGAGCTCGGCGAGACGATCCGGCTGCGCGGCCCCGTCACGCACGTGTTCGACACTGAGGTGACGCTCGCGTGAGCAACCGCGAAGGCCGCCAGCGTCGCCGCCTGACCGCTACCGAGGTCGACTTCGGTGTCGTCGAGCAACGCGCGCTCCTCATCGGCACCGGCACCGGCAGCCGGTCGCTGGACGAGGCGGAGGCGAGCCTGTCCGAGCTCGGCCGGCTCACCGACACCGCCGGCGCCGATCCCGTGGAGTCCGTGCTGCAGCGGCGCGCCGCACCCGACCCCGCCACGTACATCGGGTCCGGGAAGGCCGACGAGCTGCGCGCCCTCGCCGACGCGCTCGACGTCGACGTCGTCGTGTTCGACGACGAGCTGACGCCGGCGCAGCAGCGCAACCTCGAGAAGAAGTTCGGGCGCGACGTCGTCGACCGCGTCGCCCTGATCCTCGACATCTTCGCCCAGCACGCCCACAGCCAGGAGGGCATGGTGCAGGTCGAGCTGGCGCAGCTGCGATACCGGCTGCCGCGGCTGCGGGGGCGCGGCATCGAGTTGAGCCAGCAAGCCGGCGGCATCGGCACCCGGGGCCCGGGCGAGACCCAGCTCGAGGTGGACCGGCGTCGCATCCAGCGGCGCATGAACAAGCTCGAGGCCGAGCTCGAGCGTCTCGCCAAGACCCGGGCCACGCAGCGCAAGGCTCGCCGGCGGCGTGAGCTCCCGACCGTGTCGCTCGTCGGCTACACCAACGCAGGCAAGTCGACCTTGCTGAACCGGCTGACGCGCGCCGACGCTCTCGTCGAGAACCGCCTGTTCTCGACGCTCGATCCGACGACGCGTCGCCTGCAGCTGCGCGGCGGCGAGGTCGCGCTCGTCAGCGACACCGTCGGATTCGTGCGCCGCCTCCCGCACCAGCTCGTCGAGGCGTTCCGCTCGACGCTGGAGGAGGTCGCCCAGGTCGACATGCTCGTGCACGTCGTCGACGCCGGTGCTCCCGACGCCGACCAGCAGATCGAGGCCGTCCGCGCCGTCCTCCGCGAGATCGGCGCCGCCGACCGGCCCGAGCTCCTCGTCGTGAACAAGATCGACCTCGCCGACCCGGGCGCCGTCGACGATCTGCTGTCGACCCACACGGAGGCGGTGGCAGTGTCGGCGGCGACGGGCGAGGGGATCGAGAAGCTCGAGGAGGTCATGGCCGCCCGGCTGCGGGCACTCGACCCCGTCGTGGAGCTCGCCGTCCCGTACGACCGGGGCGACGTCGTCGCCGCGCTGCATCGCGAAGGCGACGTGCTCGTCGAGGTGCACGGCGACCGGGAGACCCGCGTCCGCGCCCGCATCCCCAAGGCCGACGTCAACCGGTTCCGGGAGTTCGTGGTCGGCAACGGGGATGCCGCGGGCTCGACGAACGGGCCCCAGTAGCCCGCAACGGCGCCCATAGGATGGATTCATGGCCGTGACGGGGTTCGTACCGCCGCCGTACCCGCACGACCGTCTGGCCGGGCTGCGCGCCACCGCCGAGGCCGTCCCGGGGGGCATCGTCGACTGCTCGGTGGGAACCCCGGTCGACCCGATGCCCGAGCTCGCTCGGCGGGCCCTCGCCGACGCGGCTGGCGCCGCAACGGGATATCCCGCCGCCATCGGCGCGCCGGCATACCGGGAGGCGGCAGCGACGTGGATCGGCCGGCGCTTCGGCGTTGCCGTCGCGCCCGACGCCGTCGTCGCGTGCATCGGCACCAAGGAGCTCGTCGCCTCGTTGCCACGCGTCCTCGCGCTGCGCGATCCGTCGCGCGACACCGTTCTGTACCCGGACATCGCCTACCCGACCTACGAGATGGGAGCCCGCCTCGCCGGGCTGCGAGCCGTGCCCGTCCCGCTCGACCGGCGGTGGCTCCTCGACCTGTCCCGCATCGACGAAGCGGACGCGGCGCGCGCGCTCCTGGTCTGGGTGAACGAGCCGGGCAACCCGACCGGCTCCACCGGGGGAGCCGACCACCTCCGCGCCGTTGCCGACTGGGCCCGGAGCCGCGGCGCGATCGTCGCCAGCGACGAGTGCTACGCCGAGTTCACCTCCGACGCTGCCGGCGCGCCCGCGCCACCGGCCACGATCCTGGCCCACGGCCACGACCGCGCCCTGGCCGTCCATTCACTGTCGAAGCGGTCGAACATGGCGGGCCTGCGCGCCGGCTTCGTCGCCGGCGACGCCGCGCTCGTCAGCTACCTCGGCGAGGTCCGCAAGCACGCCGGGCTCATGACACCGGCGCCCGTGCAGGCCGCCGCCACCGTCGCCCTCGGTGACGACCTCCACGTCGACGAGCAGCGGGCCCGCTACGCCCGTCGCCGGTCCGCCGCGCTCGAGGCCCTCGAGGCCTGGGGTCTCGTCCACGACGGTGGGCCCTCGACCTTCTACCTGTGGCTGCGGAGTGCGGGGCACGCCGAGGACGGGTGGTCGATCGCCCGCCGCCTCGCCGAGCGCGGGCTGCTCGTCGCGCCGGGCGACCTGTACGGGCCGGGCGGCGCCGCCCACGTGCGGCTCTCGCTCACCCAGCCCGACGAGCGCCTCGCGCACGCGTGCGACCGTCTCACGACGAAGGAGCGGGTGTGAGCGACCTCGCCGAGCAGATCTCGCGCCTCTGGGAGGGGCGCGACGACCTCGACGCCGTCATGCCGCGTGCGGAGGCGCGCACCGTGGTGCACGACGCCATCGACCTGCTCGACCGGGGCGAAGCCCGCGTCGCCGAGGTCGTCGACGGCGAGGTCGTCGTCCACGAGTGGCTGAAGCAGGCGATCCTCCTGCTGTTCCGGCTCGAGGATCTCGCCGTCGTCGAAGCCGGGCCGTTCGAGTACCACGACAAGCTCCCGCTCAAGCACGACTACGCGTCGGCGCGGGTGCGCGTCGTCCCCGGCGGCTCGGCCCGCTGGGGCTCCTACCTCGCGCCCGGCGTCATCCTGATGCCGTCGTACGTGAACATCGGCGCCCGCGTCGGCGCCGGCACGATGGTCGACACGTGGGCGACCGTCGGCTCGTGCGGGCAGATCGGCGAGCGCGTGCACCTCTCGGGGGGCGTCGGTATCGGCGGCGTCCTCGAGCCGCCGCAGGCGGCGCCCGTGGTCGTGGAAGACGACGCCATGGTCGGCAGCCGGTGCATGATCACCCAGGGCGCGCGCGTCGGACAGGGCAGCGTGCTGGGCGAGGGCGTCATCCTGAACCCGGCCATCCCCGTCGTCGACGCCGACACGGGCGAGGAGGTCGGGCGGGGCGTCGTGCCGCCGTGGTGCATCGTCGTACAGGCGATCCGCAAACGCGAGTTCCCCGGCGGCGAGTTCGGGCTCCCGTGCGCGCTGATCCTGCGACGGCTGGAGCCAGGCGAACGCGCCGACAAGGCGAAGCTCAACGAGATCCTGCGTGAGCACGGCGTCGCCTCCTGACCTGCTCGCCGCGCCGGCGGACGACCTGCTCACGCTGACCGCGGCGTTGGTCGCGGTCCCGTCCGTCAGCCATCACGAGCAGGAGCTCGCCGACGGGGTCGAGCGCCGCCTCACCGAGCGCGCGCCCGGCCTGACCGTCACCAGGTTCGAGAACAACGTGATCGTGCGCACCGACCTCGGCCGCGACCGGCGCGTCGTGCTCGGCGGTCACCTCGACACGGTGCCGGCCAACGCCAACGAGGTGCCTCGTCTCGACGGCGACGTGTTGCACGGGCTGGGCTCGGCCGACATGAAGGGTGGTCTGGCGGTGCTCCTGCGCCTGGCCGAGGACATCGCCGCCGGTCGGGAGCCCCGCGTCGACTGCACGCTGTTCTTCTACGAGGGCGAGGAGGTCGCCGACGAGTTCAACGGGTTGCGGCACGTATTCGCCGAGCAACCCGAGCTGCTGGCCGGCGACTTCGCCGTCCTGCTCGAGCCCACGGGCGGGCACGTCGAGGCCGGGTGCCAGGGCACGCTGCACCTGCGGGCGCACTTCGACGGCGAGCGGGCGCACTCGGCACGGCCCTGGCAGGGCAGCAACGCCATTCACGCCGCCGCCGAGGCGTTGCACCGGCTGGCCGGGCACGAGTCCGACACGGTGACGGTCGACGGGCTTCCGTACCGCGAGTCGCTCCAGGTCGTGCGCATCGAGGGCGGCGTCGCCAACAACGTGGTGCCCGACTCGTGCACGGTCGTCGTGAACCGCCGCTTCGCGCCCCGCTACTCGGTCGTGGAGGCGCAGGCACAGGTGGAGAAGCTCCTCGCCGGGGCGGACCGCATCGAGGTCGTCAACGCGTCGCCGGCAGCGCCGCCCAACCTCGACCACCCGCTGGTGGCGGAGTTCGTCGACACCCTCGGTGTCGGCGTCGAGCCGAAGCTGGGCTGGACCGACGTCGCCCGCTTCGCGTCCCGGGGCGTGCCGGCGGTGAACTTCGGGCCCGGCGATCCCGACGTGGCGCACACCGCTGACGAGCGTGTCACCCGGGCGTCGGTCGAGCAGTGCTACGCCGCGCTCGGCCGGTTCGTCGGGCTTGCCGCCTGAGCGGTTCGCTCAGACCTTGCGGAGCACGGTGACGACCTTGCCGTAGATCACGACGTCGTCGGGGTCGTACACGAGCTCGTCCATGTCCTCGTTCGACGGCTTGAGCACGATCTTGCTCCGGCGGCGCGCGAACGTCTTGACCGTCGCCTCCTCGCCCGGGATGCCGGCGACGACGATCTCGCCCGGCTCGGCCGTACCCTGCTGGCGGACGACGACATGATCGCCGTCGAAAATGCCGGCGTCGATCATCGAGTCGCCCCGGACGCGCACCATGAACAGCTGGCCCCGGCCGGTGAAGTCCTCGGGGAGGGGGAGGAGCTCCTCGACGTTCTCGGCCGCGAGGACGCCGGTCCCGGCGGCGACGTCGCCGACGAGTGGGATGTTGCGCACCGGCCGGCGCTCGACCGCCGCTCCCGAGCCGGGTTCGAAGCGCACCTCGATGGCGCGGGGCTTCGTGGGGTCGCGGACGAGGTACCCCTTGTCCTGCAGGGCGGCGAGATGGGCGTGCACGGTCGAGCTCGACGAGAGGCCGACGGCCTCGCCGATCTCCCGGACGCTGGGCGGATAGCCGCGGCGGCGCACCTCGGCGTCGATGAACTCGAGCACCTGGCGCTGGCGGGCGGTCAGGTCGGTCATGGTCGGGCCTCCAGGCCGGTCGGGGGGGCTGCGACGCCGTCTCAGGCGCCTTCACGCACGGTAACACGATCAGGCGTTCGGGGCAAACATCTGTTCGAATTGGGCCTTGACCGGGAACATCTGTTCTGGTTGGATCCGAACAGGCGTTCGGCTCACCGAGTTGGATCTCCCGGGTGGGTCGAGCCACGCCGGGGGGCGGCCCGCTCCCCGGCGCAGTCGTCAGGGACGTAACTGTCACACCCCCGTGATTCGCTACGAGGACCGAGAACAAGAGCAACAGGTGGAGAGAAGGAGGCTCGTGAGATGGCCGCCGTCATGACCACGCCGAGGTTCGAGATGGAGCCCGCCGTGACGCCCACGGTCCGGCGGGGCCCGCCCCCCCCC
>DATFXK010000088.1:0-11561 GCA_035316005.1 Acidimicrobiia bacterium
GCGCGTCCGTCATCGGCGCCGGGGTCGTCGGCTTCGCCGCGACCGCAGCCGGCGCCCAGAGCTCGGGCGGGTCGGGCGGCCTGAACGTCGACGGCATCGAGTCGTCCGTGGACCCGGCGGTCGCCGTCATCAACACGACGCTGGCCGGTGGGCGCGGCGAGGCCGCCGGCACCGGCATGGTGATCGGGTCGTCGGGCGAGGTCCTGACGAACAACCACGTGATCGAGAGCTCGAGCAGCGTCCGGGTCCAGTTCGGCGGCAAGGGTCGCAGCTACTCCGCGGACGTCGTCGGCTACAACGTCGCCGAGGACGTGGCGCTGCTCAAGGTCGACGGCGTGTCCGGTCTCGACACGATCAAGACCGACGACACCGTCACCGTCGGCGAGCCCATCGTCGCACTCGGCAACGCCGGTGGGCGCGGCGGCACTCCCGACGCCAGCCCCGGCGCGGTGCGGGCGACCGGCCAGACGATCCAGGTCGCCGACTCGGGCGGCTCGCAGACGCTGCGGAACCTCATCCGCATCGACGCCTCCCTCGAGCCCGGCGACTCGGGTGGGCCACTCGTCGACGCCGACGGCGAGGTCGTGGGCATGAACACGGCGGCGAGCAGCGGAGGCGGGTTCCGGCTGCGGACCGGGTCGGGCGACGGCTACGCCGTCCCGATCAAGACCGCCATGTCGGTCGCGAACCAGATCAAGTCGGGGCAGAGCAGCGGCGACACCCACGTCGGTGAGCGCGCCTTCCTCGGAGTGTCGGTCCGGAGCCTGGGTCAGAGCGGGTCGCGCAGTGGCGGGAGCTTGCGCTCGAGCGCGCTCGTCGCGGGAGTGCAGTCGAACTCGCCCGCCGACGACGCCGGCATCGAGGAGGGCGACACGATCGTCTCGCTGGCGGGGAAGAGCATCACGTCGCTCGACGACCTGACGTCGGCGCTGGCCCCGCATCACCCCCGCGACAAGGTCGACGTCGGCTGGGTCGACCAGAACGGCGACCACCACACGGCCCAGGTCACACTCGCGTCGGGGCCACCGGCGTAAGGGGCGGGACCCGACGCGAATTTGAGGGACGCTGAGCGTCCCTCGGATACGCATCAAACGGCCGCTACGCTCCCCGACCGATGTCGGGTGGGTTCGATCCGTTCGATCCGGGGCAGGCCCAGCGCGCCTGGCCGCTGCTGAAGCAGCTGCGGCGGGAGGGCCCGGTGGCGCCGATCGCGGGCGGCATGCAGTACGTCACCCGCCACGCCGAGTGCCGGGAGGCGTTGCGCGACACCGAAGCGTTGTCGAACGCCTCGGGGATGAAGGCGCAGGGCGTCGACGTGCCGTTCGAGGACCGCATCCTCGGCGAGCTCGACCCGCCGCAGCACACCGCCGTCCGCCGCGTGATGGTCACCGCGCTCACGCCCAAGGTGGTGCACGCGGCCGAGCCGTTCATTCGGGGCACGGCCGAGGGATTGCTCGACGGGGTGACGGTGCCGGGGCGGGCCGATCTCGTCCCTGCGTTCACGGTCCCGCTCCCCAATCGCGTCACCGTGCACCTCCTGGGGTTCCCGGCTGCCGACGCCGACCAGATCGCGGCGTGGGCCGGCGCGCTCATGGTGAGCGAGTTCCCGCGCACGAACCGCACCGACCGGGGCGAGGGCTTCGCGGGCGCGTTCCCGGAGTTCGCCCGCTACATCGACGACAAGATCGACCACCGCGTCCGTCTCGTCGAACGGGGCAAGGAAGCTCCCGACGACGTCCTCACCCGGCTCGTGCAGCTCGAGGTGGACGGCGATCGTCTCACCCCCCGGCAGCTCCGCGCGCTCACGCGCAACCTCATCACCGGCGGTCTCACGACGACGAGTCAGTTGCTCGGCAACCTCCTGCACCAGCTGATCGCCGACCCCGATGTCGAGCGCGCCATCCGCGCCGACGAGAGCGCGCTCGCCAACGCGGTCGAGGAGAGCCTCCGCATCGCGCCGCCCCTCCTCTTCGTCGCCCGGGGGTGCGTTCGTGACACGTCCATCGGCGACTGCCCGATCGCGCCGGGCGAGCGGGTAATCGTCGGCACCGGGTCCGCCAACCGCGACGAGCGGCTCTTCGAGGACGGCGACGAGTTTCGGGTCGACCGCCCCAACGCCGACCAGCACCTGACCTTCGGCTACGGCCCCCACGTGTGCCCGGGTGCGGCGCTGGCGAGGGTCGTCGCCCGCATCGGGGTCGCCGCCTTCCTCGAGCGCTTCCCGCCGGGCTCGGTGCGGCTCGCCCCAGACTACGAGTTCGAGAACGTGCCCACGTTCTTCGAGATCGGCCCCCGCCGCCTCCCGGTCGACACCGGCGTCGCGTGACAGACGACGACCAGGCTCGCCCGCTGCGCCGGATCGACCTCGGCGCCGGCCCGACGATCGTGCTGCTGCACGGGTACGGGATGAAGCCCGAGACCTACGTGCCGATGGCGAGGCTGCTCACGGACCGGGCCCGGGTCGTCATCCCCGACTTGTTCGCGGTGCCCGGCCGGTGGACGTTCGACCACGCGCTCGACTGCCTGCAGCGCACGGTCGACGACCTGGGAGTCGAGCAGGTGAGCCTGCTCGGCCATTCCTTTGGCGGCGGCCTCGAGCTCGGGCTGGCATGCCGGTCGCCGGCGCGGATCGTGGAGTGCGTCTTCAGCGACACGCTGGGTATGCACCGCGAGTTCTCCCTCGCTCTGGAGGCCGTGCATCCCCTCGGCATCGTCCGTATGGCGACGCCCCGTGCGGTGCGGTCGTTCTCGGAGCAGTGGCTGGCGCACCCCGTCCACCTGGCGGCGGCGGCGATGTGGGCGTTCCGCAGCGACCGCCGGCCGGAGATCGAGGAGTGCGCGGAGTTCAGGTTGCCGTGCCACGTGCTCTGGGCCGCGCGCGACACGATCCTGTCGCGCAAGGACGGTCAGGAGTTCGCGCGCCGGCTGCACGCGACGTTCACGGTGGCCAAGACACCGCCCGGCTACGGGTCCATCGACCACGACTGGATGTTCGACGACCCCGACCTGTTCGTGCAGCACCTCGACGCGCTCGGCCTGCGGGCGCTGCCGGTGGCGTAGACGGCTCAGCGCACGAGCCGGGGCAGGATCGCCGCCGCCACCGTCACACCGAGGACGAGCGCGAACAGCAGCACGCTGAAGTCGACGAGCAGGTTGCCGGGCGTGCCGAGCAGGAGGCGGCGCAACGCGTTCACCTCGTAGCTGAGCGGGTTGATGACGCTGAAGGCGCGCAGCCACGCCGGCATGAGATCGACCGGGTACAGCGCGTTGGAACCGAAGAAGAGCGGCATCGTGATCGCCTGGCCGATGCCCATGAGACGCTCGCGGGTCATCGCCAGGCCGGCGATCGTCAACGACAGCGTGGCGAAGAACGCCGACCCGAGCACCACCGCCAGCGCCGCCGCGACGAGCCGGAGTGGGTTCATCGTGAAGTCGACGCCAAGGATCCGCGCCAGCACCAGGATCACGATGACCTGACTGAACGCACGGATCGACGCCGCAAAGGCCTTCCCCGTCACCAACGCCGCCCGCGGCGTGGGCGTCACGAGGAGCTTGGCGAGCACGCCGGCGTCGCGCTCCCAGATCACCTGGATGCCGTAGAAGACGGCGACGAACATCCCGGACTGGGCGAGGATGCCGGGCGTCAGGAAGTCGAGGTAGTCGATCCCACCCGTCGGGATGGCGTGCAGCCGGTCGAAGGTGGTGCCGAAGATCAGCAGCCACAGGGCGGGTTGGATCGCCCGCGTGGCCAGCTCGGTGCGGTCGTGGCGGATCTTCTGGATCTCGACGAGGCAGAAGGTCGCGATGCGGCTGCCGAGCCACCGCCACGCGGGCGGCAGGGGCGGGGGCGCGAACGCGGCGTCAGCCGAGGCGGCGGGCGACGCGCCGGGTGCTACGAACGTCACGGAGCTCTCCTCCCTCCTCGAGCGAGTCACCGGCGTAGTGACGGAACACGTCCTCGAGCGTCGCCTCGGGCCCGAGGCGGGCTTCGAGCTCGGCCGGCGTGCCGACGGCGCGGATGCGACCGCGGTGCATGAGCGAGACGCGGTTGCAGAGCTCCTCGGCCTCTTCCATGTAGTGCGTGGTCAGCAGCACCGTGATCCCGTCGGCTTGCAGCGCGCGGAGGCGGTCCCAGACCGTGTCGCGACCGACAGGGTCGAGACCGATCGTGGGCTCGTCGAGGATGAGCACCCGGGGCCGGTTCACCAGCGCCTGCGCCAGCTCGAGGCGCCGGACCATGCCGCCCGAGTACGTGCTCGCGAGCCGGTCGGCGGCGTCGTTCAGGTTCATCGCGTCCAGCACCTCGGCGACGCGTTCGGCGCGCTCGCGCCGCGGGACGTCGAACAGGCGGGCGAACATCGACACGTTCTCGCGTCCGGTGAGCTGGCCGTCGGCCGACAGCTGCTGGGGCACGTAGCCGACGAGGCGGCGCGCCTGCATCGGCGACGCCGACACGTCGAGCCCGAAGATGCGCGCCTCGCCTTCGACGACCGGGAGCAGCGTCGTGAGGATGCGGATGGTCGTCGTCTTGCCGGCGCCGTTCGGGCCGAGGAGCCCGAACATCTCGCCGGTCCGCACGTCGAGGTCGACGCCGTCGACGGCGACGTGGTCGCCGAAGCGGTAGCGCAGCCCCGTGCACCCGACCGCGGGCGCCGGCGCGGAGGCGGCCGAGGTGCTCACTCCTCGTGCCCGAGCTGCCAGGTCAGCCGCTCGAGCGCGGGGATGGCGCGGGTGATCGCCTCGCGGTCGACCGGCTCGAGCTCGCTCAGCGCGGCACCGATGACGTGGGCGCGCCGGTCGCGCCAGGCGGCGCGCCGGCGCGACGCCGCCGGCGTCACCTCGAGGCGGGCGGCGCGGGCGTCACGCTCGTCGCGCGTGCGCTCGAGCAAGCCGGCGTCGGTGAGGCTGCCGACGAGCGTACTGACCGTGTTGGGCGCGAGGTTGAGGTACTCGGCCGCGTCGCGCACGCCGATGCCGGGGTGGTCGACGACGGTGCGGAGCAACTCCACCTGCGAGGGCGACAGTGGCGAGTACGGCCAGTCGTGGCGGATAGTGCGGCGGGTGATGCGCCGGAGGTCGCTGATCGCCTTCGCGAGCCGGTCGGCGTCGTCGGTGATCGCCGCCGGGGGGTCGAGGGGCGGGGCGTCGGACCGGACCACGGCCGCAGTATACCTCTGTACCAGAGCTATATCCCCCCGCGGGCCCGGTCCCTAGTTGGCGGCGTTCTCGGCGCCGAGCGCGAGCGCCTCGGCGACCTCGTGCTCCTCGTGCGGCGCGTGCGCCTCGGGGTCGCGGGCCCGCGCGGGCAGGAAGCGGGCGGCGACGAACACCGCGCCCAGGACGACCGCGACGGCGCAGGCATAGGTGATCCGCATCGACGACAGGAAGGCGTCGGTCGCCACCGCGCGCACCTGCGTCGCCACGCCAGCGGGGAGGTGCTTCGCCACCTGCAGGGAGGTGCCGATCGAGTCGCGCGCCGAGTGCACGACGCGCGGCGACACGCCCCGGGCGGCGTCCCAGGTCGCGTGGTACTGCGAGGCGAAGATGCTTCCGAGGACAGCGACCCCGAGCGCGCCCCCCGTCTGGCGGGTCGTGTCGTTCACGGCGGATCCGACTCCGGCGCGGCCGGGCGGGAGCGATCCCATGATCGATTCGGTCACCGGCGACACGGTGATCCCCATCCCGATGCCGTACACGAGCCGGACGGTGAACCCGAGCGCGAACGACGACATGATCGTGTCGGAGGCGTAGCAGGCCATCGCCGCCGCCACGACGACGAGGCCGAAGACGACCACCCGCTTGGTGCCGAACCGGTGGACGAACCGTGGGGCGGTCGGCGAGCCGATCATGAGACCCAGCGCCACCGGCGTGAGCATCAGCCCCGATTCGAGCGGGCTGTACCCGAGCACGAACTGGAAGTACTGCGTCAGCAGGAACGTCGAGGCGAACAACGCGAAATAGGTCAGCGTGATCGTCGCCGACGCGGCCGAGAAGCGAGGGTTGCGGAAGAAGCGCACGTCGAGCATGGGACGGGGCGTGTGGGCCTCCCACGCCGCGAACGCGGCGACGAACGCGAGACCGATGACGAAGCCGCCGATCACGTCGGGCGCGGTCCAGCCGTGGTTCGGCACCTCGATGATGGCAAACAGCAGCGCGACGAGCCCGGCGATCGACAGCACGGCGCCGATCGGGTCGAGCGGGCTCTCGTCGGGCGCGCTGGTCTCGGGCACGAGCCACCGCGCCAGCGTGAACGTGAGCGCGCACACGGGCACGTTGATGAGGAACACGGCGCCCCAGCCGAAGTGCTCCACGAGCAGCCCGCCGACGACGGGCCCGATCGCGATGCCGATGCCGGCGACGCCGGCCCACACGCCGATGGCACGGGCGCGCTCGGCCGGGTCGCGGAAGGTGTTGGTCAGGATCGAGAGCGTCGTCGGGAAGATGAACGCGCCGCCGACACCCATGAGCGCACGGGCCGCGATCAGCATGCCGGGCGAGCTCGCGGTCGACGCGAGAGCGGAGAAGACGCCGAACCACGCCAGCCCGAACATGAGCATGCGGCGCCGCCCGTAGCGGTCACCGAGCGAGCCGGCCGTGAGCAGCAGGCAGGCGAACACGATCGTGTAGGCGTCGACCATCCACTGCAGCTGCGACCCGGACGCGTCGAGGCTGCGCACGATGGACGGGAGCGCGACGTTCAGGATCGTGTTGTCGACGCCGATCACGACGACGCACAGGGAGAGCACGCCGAGCGTCCACCAACGGCGGGCGTGGGTGGTGTCGGCCGCGGCCGGCGATGCCGGCGGGCGGGTCGGGGACGGGCGAACGGCTGTGGTGCTCAGTGGGTGCGCTCCCCGGGCCGAGATGGTACAGTTAACTATCTAGTTAGTACACGATAGCCGCCTCAGGGGCCGGAGGCAAAAGCGACCATGCCCGAGACCACCGCAACCGAGGGCCAGGGAACGGCCGCCGAGGAGCACGACCGGCCCCGGCTCCGCGACCCGGAGGGAACCCGGCGGCGAATCCTCGCCGCCGCCCTCCAGGAGTTCTCCGCCAAGGGCATCGACGGCGCCCGGGTCGACGCCATCGCCGAGCGGGCGGGCACGAACAAGCGGATGCTCTACTACTACTTCGGGTCGAAGGACGACCTGTTCCGCGCCGTCCTCCGGCAACGACTGGCCGAACGGGCGCCGATGGCACGGGAGCGCGATCGCACCGGCCCGGCGCGGCTCGTCGAGCTGCACGACAAGCTCGAGGGCTCGATGGACTACGTGCGCCTCCTGATGTGGGAGGGGCTCGAGCGGGGACGCCGGCGCGAGGTCGAACAGGAGCTGCTCCGCCGCGACTCGCTCGTGGAGTGGTGCGACGAGGTGCGCGAAGCCCAACGCCGCGGTGATCTGCCCGACGACCTGGATGCGGAGCAGCTGGTGCTGTCCGAGCTGGCGCTGGTCATGTTCCCGTTCGCGTTCCCGCAGATCACCCGGCTCGTAACGGGCCAGCTGCCGACCGACGCCGCGTTCAAGGTCGAGCGGCGCGCCTTCCTCGAGCGCCTCACCTCACGCTTCGACTGACAGCGGGTCAGTCTTCGTTCGAGCCGGAGTCGTCCGCGGGTCGGCGGACGACGGCGATCGAGCGTTCCGGATGGTCGAAGTCGATGACGACGTCCAGATCGCGCGGCGGGGCGCCGGGCGCTTCGTTCACGATCGCCACCTCTTCCTTCTCCGGGCGGCCCTCGAGCGCGTCACGCAGTCCGAGGAGCCCGGCCGCCACGACCGCTCCGGTTGCCGAACGACGAAAGCGGTCGACCGGCCGCTCCCCCGAGATGGGCTCTTCCTGGCCGTTGGCGGCGTGGTCGTCGTCGAGGCGCTCGGGCTCGTCGCGAGGGAGGTCGTCCACGTCCCCACCGTACGCCGGATCTCGCGAGGAACGACCTCGGGCGTAGCCTGCCCGGATGAGCGAATGGGCAGCGTTCGGCGGCGTCGTAGGCCGGTACCGCCGGGATTCGACGCCGTGGTGGCCCGAGCCGGTCCGGCCGCCGGAGGGGTCGCCGAACGTGCTGGTCGTGCTGCTGGACGACGTCGGCTTCGCGCAGTTCGGCTGCTTCGGCAGTGACATCGCGACGCCCACGTTCGACCGGCTCGCGGCCGGCGGGCTGCAGTACACGAACTTCCACACGACCGCGCTGTGCTCGCCGACGCGCGCGTGCGTGCTGACCGGTCGCAACCACCACCGCGTCGGCATGGGCCGCATCACCGACCTCGCCACCGGGTTCCCCGGTTACCACGGCCGCATCGGCAAGGAGCACGGCTTCGTCCCCGAGATGCTCGGCCCCCGCGGCTACGCGACGTACGCGGTCGGCAAGTGGCACCTCACGCCCGACGACGAGCGCCATCTCGGCGCCTCGCGGGCTCGGTGGCCACTCGCGCGCGGGTTCGACCGCTTCTACGGGTTCTTCGGCGGCGAGACGCACCAGTTCGCGCCGGCGCTCGTCTACGACAACCACCGGGTCGCGCCCCCGCGTTCCTGGGAGGACGGCTACCACCTCAGTGAGGACATCGCCGACCGGGCGATCGAGTTCGTCGCCGACCTCCACGCCGCCGAGCCGGCCAAGCCGTTCTTCCTCTATCTGTGCACGGGGGCGTGCCACTCGCCGCACCACGCCCCGCCCGACTGGATCGCGCGGTACCGCGGCCGCTTCGACGCCGGCTGGGACGTGTGGCGGGCCGAGACGTTCGCTCGCCAGCAGGAGCGCGGCCTGCTCCCCGAGGGCACCGAGCTGTCTCCCCGGCCGGACTGGGTGCCAGCGTGGGACTCGCTCCCGCTCGACGAGGGGCGGGTGGCGGCGCGGTTCATGGAGTGCTTCGCCGCCTTCCTGAGCCACGCCGACCACCACGTCGGGCGGGTCCTCGACTTCCTCGCCGAGATCGGCCGGCTCGACAACACGCTCGTGTTCGTGCTGTCCGACAACGGCGCATCGTCGGAGGGCGGGGTGCACGGCTCCCTCAACGACGCCCGGCCGTGGAACCTCGCCGGCAGCCCGTTGGCGGAGGCGGTCGCGCGCATCGAGGAGCTCGGCGGGCCGCGGGTGCACAACAACTACCCGTGGGGCTGGACCGTCGCCGGCAACACGCCGTTCCGCCGCTGGAAGCGCGAGGTCCACGAGGGCGGCGTGGCCGACCCGCTGATCGTGTCGTGGCCGGCCGGGATCCCCGCCCGAGGCGAGACCCGGCACCAGTACGTCCACGCCGTCGACATCGCGCCGACGATCCTCGACGTCCTCGACGCCGAGCCTCCGGCCGTGATCGACGGGGTCGAGCAGACACCGCTCGACGGTGTGTCGTTCGCCCGCACCTTCGTCGACGCCGCCGCGGTGAGCGCACGGGATACGCAGTACTTCGAGATGCTCGGCTGCCGCGCCATCTACCACGACGGGTGGAAGGCGGTCGTGTACCAGCCGCTCCTCGACCAGACGGCCAACTTCGGCGAGGACGCATGGGAGCTGTACCACGTGGCGGAGGACGCGTCGGAGTGCCACGACCTCGCGGCCGAGGTGCCCGAGAAGTTGCGTGAGCTCGTGGCGCTGTGGTGGCGCGAAGCGGAGGCGAACAACGTCCTGCCGCTCGACAACGCGCCGTTCGACGCGATCTTCGGCGAGGAGCGGCCGGAACACGGCGCCCGGCAGCGGTACGTGTACTACCCGTTCGCGGGGCCGGTGACCGAGGAAGCGGCCGTCAACGTGCGGAACCGCTCCCACCGCATCACCGCCGACGTCGAGATCCCGGCCGCGGGCGCGGAGGGGATCCTCCTCGCGCACGGTTCGATCCTCGGCGGGTACGTGCTGTTCGTCCGGCACGGCCTGCTGCACTACGCGCACAACTTCGTCGGCTTCGAGCAGCACCGGATCACGGCGACCAGCGAGCTGGCACCCGGCCCGCACACGCTCGCGTTCCGCTTCGACAAGACCGGCGAGCACCAGGGGCGGGGCACGCTGCTCGTGGACGGCGACGAGGTCGGCTCCGGCGAGATCCCGCGCTTCACGCCGACCCGCTTCTCGATCACCGACGACGGCCTGACGTGCGGCTACGACCTCGGCATGCCCGTCGTCGACGACTACCGGTCGCCGTTCCGGTTCACAGGCGTGCTCCACCGCGTCACCGTCGACGTCGACGGCCACCCCTTCGTCGACCCCGAAGCCGAAGCCGACCTCTCCCTGCGCGCGCAGTAACTACGGGAAGCGCAGGCGCATGCGGGTGCCGCCGTCGGCGGGGTCTCGACGGTCACGGTGGCGTGGTGCTGGTCGGCGACCTGGCGGACGGTCGCGAGGCCGAGGCCCGAGCCGGGCGTCCCGCGCGCGCTGCCGGCCCGCCAGAAGCGGTCGAAGACGTACGGGGCGTCGCCCTGTTGCTGGGCCACCTGGGCGATCGTCGCCCCGCCTTTCCAGCTTCGAGCGCAGGTCGTCGACGCTCAGGTTGAGCGCCTGGGCGGCGGCGTCGAGCCCGGGACCGTGACCGTCGGGGGGACGGTCGGCCTCGGCCGGCGGACGGTCGCCGGCGGATTGGGCGCCGGCCACGGCGGTCGTGCCGAGGACGGAGCCGCCGGCGAGGGTGGCCGCCACCGCGGTCGCGGCGAGGACCCGCGAGGCCCTGAGCCTGGAGCGCATGAGATTCCCTTCGGTCGGGGGTTGGTACAGAGCGGCAGTCTCGGGGGCACGCCTGAACCGCACCTGAACGCGAGCTATGAGTTCGCTCAGGACCTACGCTGCGGCCCGAGGGCACGAGGGCACACCACGCGGGACGCGCCCGATGGACTGGTTCGAAGCGCCCGAGTACTGGCTCAGCCGGTTCGTGTTCGAGCGCGCGCTCGGCGTCGTCTACCTCGTGGCCTTCCTCGTGGCGTGGAACCAGTTCCGGCCCCTCCTGGGCGAGCGGGGGCTCCTGCCCGTGACGCGCTTCGTGCGCATGGTGCGGTTCCGCGATGCGCCGAGCCTGTTCCAGCTCCGCTACTCCGACCGCCTGTTCGCCGTCGTCGCGGCAGCAGGAATCGCGCTGGCGGCGAGTGTGATCGCCGGGCTGCCGCAGGCCGGGCCCCTCTGGGCATCCATGCTCGTCTGGCTGGTGCTGTGGGTCCTGTACCTGTCGATCGTCAACGTGGGCCAGACCTTCTACTCGTTCGGCTGGGAGTCACTGCTGTGCGAGGTCGGCGCGCTGGCGGTCTTCCTCGGCGACGCCCGGACGGCGCCCCCGATCCTCGTCGTGTTCCTCATGCGATGGCTGCTGTTCCGGCTCGAGTTCGGCGCCGGGCTGATCAAGATGCGCGGCGACCGCTGCTGGCGCGAGCTCACGTGCCTCCACTACCACCACGAGACCCAACCGATGCCGAACCCGCTGAGCTGGTTCTTCCACCATCTCCCCGATGGCGCCCACAAGGTCGAGGTGCTGGCCAATCACTTCGCCCAGCTCGTCGTCCCCTTCTTCCTGTTCACGCCGCAGCCGATCGCGAGCATCGCCGGCGGGATCATCGTGCTCACGCAGACGTGGCTGATCCTCTCGGGCAACTTCTCC
>DATFXK010000089.1:0-13493 GCA_035316005.1 Acidimicrobiia bacterium
ACCGACGACGTGTACGTCGTTCTCGATGGCGTCGCGGGCGGCTTCCTCCGGCGTCTGGAAAAGCGGGCCGACGTCGACGTCGAAACCGATGTCGGCGAACGCGGTCGCGATCACCTTGGCGCCGCGGTCGTGGCCGTCCTGGCCCATCTTCACGACGAGCATCCGGGGCCGGCGGCCCTCGGTCTTGGCGAACTCGTCGATCTCGCGCCGAATGCGCTCGTACCCCTCGTCGCCCTCGTAGGCCGACCCGTATACGCCGCTGATGCTACGGATCGTCGCTCGGTGCCTCGAGAAGACCTGCTCGAGCGCGTCCGAGATCTCGCCGACGGTCGCCCGCGCCCGCACCGCCTCGATCGACAGCTCGAGCAGGTTGGCGTCGCCGGCCGCGCCGTCGGTGAGCCGCTGCAGGGCTTGCTGCACGCGCGCGTCGTCGCGGCTCTCGCGCAACCTCCGCAGCCGGGCGATCTGCTGCTCGCGGACCGCGGTGTTGTCGACTGACCGGACGTCGACGTCGTCCTCGTTCTCGGGCTGGTACTTGTTGACGCCGACGACCACCTCTTCACCGCGGTCGACTCGGGCCTGGCGGCGCGCCGCCGCCTCCTCGATGCGCAGCTTCGGCATCCCCGACTCAACGGCCTTGGTCATACCGCCGAGCTCATCGACCTCGTCGATGAGCTTCTGCGCCTCGTGGGCGAGCGAGTGCGTGAGCGCCTCGACGTAGTAGCTGCCGCCCAGAGGGTCGACCACGTGGGTGATGCCGGTCTCCTCGGCCAGGATCAGCTGCGTGTTGCGGGCGATCCGGGCCGAGAACTCCGACGGCAGCGCGAGCGCCTCGTCGAAGGAGTTCGTGTGCAGGCTCTGCGTCCCGCCGAGCGCGGCCGCCAGCGCCTCGTAGGCGGTACGCACCACGTTGTTGTACGGGTCGTGCTCCGTGAGGGAGACGCCCGAGGTCTGGCAGTGCGTCCGCAGCATCATCGACGCCGGCTTCGTCGGGCCGAACTGCCGGATCAGCTTCGCCCACAGCAACCGGGCCGCCCGCAGCTTGGCGACCTCCATGAAGAAGTTCATGCCGATGGCGAAGAAGAACGAGAGCCGGTCGGCGAAGGCGTCGATGTCGAGGCCCCGGTTCGTCGCCGCCCGCACGTACTCGATGCCGTCGGCGATCGTGAACGCCAGCTCCTGTACCGCCGTCGCACCCGCCTCCTGCATGTGGTAGCCGGAGATCGAGATCAAGTTGAAGCGCGGCATGTGCTTCGCCGAGTACTCGATGATGTCGGTCACGATCCGCATGCTCGGCTCGGGCGGGTAGATGTAGGTGTTGCGGACCATGAACTCCTTGAGGATGTCGTTCTGGATCGTCCCCGACAGCTGGTCCTGGCCGACGCCCTGCTCCTCCGCCGCCACGACGTAGCCGGCGAGCACCGGGAGCACGGCGCCGTTCATCGTCATCGAGACGGACATCTTGTCGAGGGGGATGCCGTCGAAGAGGAGCTTCATGTCCTCGACGGAGTCGATCGCCACGCCGGCCATGCCGACGTCGCCGGCGACGCGTGGGTGGTCGCTGTCGTAGCCCCGGTGCGTTGCGAGGTCGAAGGCCACGGACAGGCCCATCTGCCCGGCGGCGAGGTTGGCGCGGTAGAAGGCGTTCGACTCCTCGGCAGTCGAGAACCCCGCGTACTGCCGGATGGTCCACGGCCGGTTGGCGTACATCGTCGCCCGGATGCCGCGGACGAACGGCTCGAACCCGGGCAGCGTGTCGACGCCCTCGAGGTCCTCCAGATCGGCGGCCGTGTAGAGGGGGTCGACCTCGACGCCCTCGGGCGTCACCCACCGCAGGCGGTCGACGTTGCCCTCGACTTCCTTCTCGGCGAGGGCACGCCACTCCTCGAGCGATTTGCGGGGGAAGTCGTCGTCGGCCATGAAACCCAGGCTACTTGCGGGCTTCCGACCGCCCCCGGTCCGGCGTCGGCCCGCTCGCATGGCCCGCACCGCTCGCTCGCTCGCACGACGGCTCGCCGGCATCCTGGTCGCGCTCGTCGTCCCCGTCTTCCTCGTCGGCGGGGCCGCCGCCCCGGCCGGCGCGCTCCAGCCGTACGTGTTCGTCCTCCAGTGATGGACACGAACGGCAACGAGCTGCTCGTCGTGCCGTCGTCGGCGGCAGGGCAGCCCGGCTCCTTCGACGCGGGGGCGGGATCGACGTCGACCGCTTCGGCAACGTGTACGTCGTCGGGAACCTCGATCACGACGTTCACATGTTCGACGCCAACGGTGCGTTCGTCGCCGATCGTGATCCCGGCGTCGGCCTGTTCGCGGTCGGGGTGACGGTCGATGCACATCTGATGATCTACGCCACCGTCTTCGACGGGAGCATCTTGAGGGTGGCGAAGATCGACCGCAACGGCAACCCGGCGGGGAACTTTCCGACGAACGCCGGCGTCGGTCCGCACGGGATCTCGGTCGAATAATGGGAACCACCGGGTCCAGAAGATCGCCGAGACCTCGACGCTCACGGTTCGTGTCACCGGCCTCGCTCCGGACGTGGTCCCGGGCGCGACGTTCAGCGCGGCCGGGCCCAGCGCGGTCGGGCCGTTCACGCTGGACGACAGCCCGTCCTCACCGGCCCCCGACAGCCAGGCCACCCCGAACCTCGTCCCGGGGACGTACACGATCGCCGCGCCCGTCGCAGTCGCCGGCCACTTTCTGAAGTCCGTCACCTGCACCAACGGCGCGACGAGCCTCCCGGTGAAGGTCAAGGCCGGTCAGTCGGTGACGTGCACCTACGACTACGAATGGGTCGGCTGACCGGGAGCCGACCCATCGCGGCGGCGGAAGTCAGCTCGCCTTCGGGAGCGGCGCCTCGGGGTCACGGCTCTGTGCCCGGGCCAGCGCCGCCCGGGCCTGGGCAACGCCCGCCCGGCCGACGTGGCGGGCGCGCTCGTCGAGGCGCCAGTCGGGCCAGTGCGCCGCCCGGCGGCCGGTGCGGGCCGGCTCGCCCCGGCGGGACCTGGTCCGCCGGGCCGCCGGCTCGACCTTGACGAGTCGAAGTTGCGTACCCATGTCTGCAGTATCGCTCCGGGGTATGACAGGTATTCCGCCCGCTCGTCGTCGCGGGCTCACCCCGAGAACGTCGGGCGGGGCGAGGTCGGTTCCCGAAGCGGGCGACCGGGGGCGGCCACGACGAGGAGGGCCCCGACAAGGCCCTGCATACACTCGAATGGTGACGTACCTCGACTACGCGGCGACGACTCCGATGTATCCGGAGGTGGCGGCCGCGATGCTCCCCTTCCAGGCCGGCACGTTCGGGAACCCGTCGGGCGCGCACGCCGCCGCCCGGGCCGCCAAGACGGCGCTCGAGGAGGCGCGCGAGCGCATCGCCGGCGCGCTCGGCGCGGGGCCGGCGGAGATCGTCGTCACGGGCGGGGGCACGGAGGCCGACAACCTCGCCGTGAAGGGCGCGGCGCGGGCCGCCCGGGCTGCGGGCGCCGGCGACGGTGTCGTGACGACCGCGTTCGAGCACAAGGGCGTGCTCGCACCCTCTGAGCGGCTCGAGCGGGAAGGCTTCCGCGTGTCACGGGTGCCCGTCGACGGCGGCGGGATACTCGACCTCGACGCGCTCGAAGGTGCGCTCGACGAGCGCACCGTCGTGGTGTCGGTGATGCTCGTGAACAACGAGGTCGGGACGATTCAGCCCCTCGAGGCCGTCGCGGAGCTCGTCCGTGCCCGCGCGCCGCGTGCCGTGCTCCACACCGACGCCGTGCAGGCGGTGCCGTGGCTCGACGTGGCGGCGGCGGCCGCGCCCGCCGACCTGGTGTCCGTCTCGGCGCACAAGTTCGGCGGGCCCAAGGGCGTCGGCACCCTCGTCCGCCGCCGCGAGACGCCCCTCGAGCCCTTGATCGAGGGGGGCGGGCAGGAATGGGGGCTGCGTTCGGGGACCGCCGACGTGGCGGGCGCGACCGGCATGGCCGAAGCGCTCCGCATCACCACCGAGCGCCGCGGCGGCGAGGTCGCCCGCATCGCGCCGCTGCGCGACCGGCTCGTTGCTGGGCTGGCGGCGCGCGTGCCCGGCTGCTTCGTGAACGGCAACCCGGAGCGCAAGGTGGCGGGCAACTGCCATGTCGGGTTTCAGGGTGTCGAGGCCGAGACGCTGCTCGTCGCGCTCGACCGCGACGGCGTGTGCGCGGCGGCGGGGTCCTCTTGCACGTCGGGCGCGACCGAGCCGTCGCACGTGCTGGCGGCGATGGGGCTGCCGCGCGACGCCGCGCTGGCGTCGATCCGGCTGAGCCTCGGCTACGCGTCGACTGACACCGACGTCGACACCACACTCGACGTTATCCCGCGCGCCGTCGAGCGGCTGCGTCCCGCGGTCACCGCCTCCCGATGACGGTGGCCTCCACGCGCGTTCTCGTCGCGATGAGCGGCGGCGTGGACTCGTCGGTCGCAGCTGCGCTCCTGCGCGACGCCGGCCACGAGGTGACGGGTGTGACGCTGAAGCTCTGGGGCGGCGAGTCCGACTCGGGCTGCTGCAGCGCCGCCGACGTCGAGGACGCCCGCCGCGTCGCGGCCCAGCTCGACATCCCCCACTACGTGTTCAACTTCACGGACGACTTCGACGCCAGGGTCGTCGCGCCGTACGTCGACGCCTACGCCGGCGGCCGCACGCCCAATCCGTGCGTCGAATGCAACCGCTCCATCAAGTTCGGCCGGCTGCTCGAGCGGGCCGACGCGCTCGGGTTCGACGCCGTCGCGACCGGCCACCATGCGCGTGTCCACCGTGACCGGGACGGCCGCCGGCAGCTCCGGCGCGGTGTCGACGACGCCAAGGACCAGTCGTACGTCCTGTACATGCTCGGCCAGGCCGAGCTCGCCCGAACCCTGCTCCCGGTGGGCGAGCTCACGAAGACCCAGGTGCGCGGGCACGCCGCGCGCCTGGGACTGCGCACGGCGACGAAGCCCGAGAGCATGGACGTCTGCTTCATCACCCGGGGCGACCGCGAGGAGTTCGTGACCGCGCGCGCCGGCGCGCGGCCCGGTCCGGTCGTCGACGGCGACGGCGCCGTCCTCGGGCGCCACGACGGCGTCACCGGCTTCACGATCGGGCAGCGGCGCGGGGTCGGCGTGGCGACGGGGGAGCGGCGCTACGTCGTCGACCTCGATGCCGCCACCGCAACCGTCACGCTCGGCCGGCGCGACGACCTGCTGCGCGACACGGCCGGGGTGCGGGACCTCCGCTTCGTGGATCGGGTGCCGGACGCGCAGGAGCCGCTCGACGTGCAGGTGCGCGCCCACGGGGCGCCGTTCCCGGGCCGGCTCGACGGCACCTGCGTGCGCTTCGAGCAGCCGCAGCCGCGCGTCGCGCCCGGCCAGGTCGTCGCGCTCTACGCCGGCAACACACTCCTCGGCGGCGGCATCGCCACCTGAGCGCGGTCAGCGCTCCGATGTGCCTCGTCGCGCTCCCCGTCGGCGCGCTCGTCGCGCCGCTGCCGTTCGGACCCCGAGTGCGTCGATACGCGCTGCTCGCCCTCCCACTCGGCGTTGTCGCCGCCGTCCTCGCCTGGAACGGACACGTCGGCCGGGTCCAGGGCGCAGTGCTCCTAGTCCTCTACGTCGCGTACGTCGGGGTGATCTGGTGGCGAGAGCGACGGCCGCCTGCCCTGGGCGAGGTCGCCGAGCTGGACGAGACCAAACCGGCGACGCCCACCCGCCGCATCGGCCGTGAGCTCGCGCTCGTGCTCGTCGGCGTGGCGACGCTGGCGATCGGCTCGATCGTCCTCGTCGAGGCGATCCGATCCATCTCGGGTGTCGAATCGACCCAGACCAACCTCAGCCTGACCCTCGTCGGGTTCGCGACGACGCTCGAGCTCGTCCTGCTCGCGTGGTCGACGGCCCGGCGCAGCGTGACCGAGGCCGTGGTCGCAGCGGTCGTCGGGTCGTTCGCCTACAACGCGACGATGAGCCTCGGCGCGGCCGCGCTGGTGCGCCCGCTGGCGATTGCGGATGCGGAGCTTCTTGCACGGGCCGCTCGTCGTGATGCTCGCGGCGCTCGTCGCCGTCGGGGCGGTCGCGGTGCCGCGCGCTCGGCTCGAGCGCGCCGCCGTCGTGCTACTCGCGGCCTATCCCGCGTTCGTCGTCTACGTCATCGTTCGTTGACCGTCACACGGTCACGCGGATGCGGCGCGCGGCCGCGGTGGCAAGGAGCTCGGACGAGTAGATGGTTGCGAAGCAGAGCGCGGTGACGTGCTCGACGCCGGCGCGGCCGCGCCCCCGCCGCGTCCGCACCACCTCCGTCGGGTGATCGAGCGACATCGCCACCGAGCCGCCCCGGGCACCGAGACGGAGATCGACGGCAGCGGCCGGCCGCCGCTCGCGACGCGTCATCGGCCGCAACGACTCGATGCGCTCCCGCAGGAAGAGCACGGGGTCGGTCAGCGTCATCGCGTCGACGACGACGAGGCCGGCGGGCACGAGCACGGCCCACCGCATCGACAGGCTGTGGAGCGAGCGGGCGGCGAGAGCGGCAACCGGCACCCCGGCGACGAGCGCGACGACGCCCGCGACGACCCGGCCGTCGGTCAGGAGCAGCGGGCCGGTCGCCACCCCGGCCGCGACGAGCAACGGGGCGGCGGGCAGCGGCCCCAGCCACAACGCCGGCGGCGTGCGCAACGGATGTCGCCGCTCGTCGCCGTAGGCGATCCCGTTCGCGCACGCGAACGAGACGGCCGGCAACACGATGGCGAGCGCCCCGGCGACGAACGTGGCCACGAGCGCCACGTTGGCGCGCGCGCCGTCCGCGCTCCCGGTGACCACCACGACGAGCGCGAGCGCGACGAACGTCGAGCCCACGACCCGCACCGTCGTCAACCCGACCGGGTGCGGCGCCAGCACGGCGACCAGCGAGACGGCCCACGCCGCCCACAACAACACCTCGGCGAGGGTGCGCGGCGGCGCCGGCCAGTCGGCGATCGCGTCACCCGCGGCGGGGCCGGCGGTGATCGGGAGCGTCACCCACGCCAGACGCACCAACCACAACGTCATCGGCGCGACCGGCCTCCGGCAGCTTCGGGAACGATCCATATACTACGGGCCTCATGGCTGCCGCCCTCGAAAGTCCGCCGCTCGTACCGGCGGTTGCCACTGCAATCGGAAGCCTTCCCCACACCGATCCGCGGGCGGCGGCGGAGCTCGTCCTCGAAGCGCACCCGCGCTTCCCGGCGGCGCCGCAGCTCCCGGCGCGGACACCGCTCGAAGGCATCGTGGCGCAATGGGCACGCGCGCTCCCCGAAGTGACGATCGAGCTCGACGGCTCGATCTCGGTGCGCGGCATCACGAACGAGCCTCCTGTCCCGGCGTTCGACGCCGACGCGCACGGTGGGCTCCTCACGTTCCTCGACGCCGCCGCGAGCAAGGCGGAACGGCCGCCGCGCGTCAAGGTCCAGATCGCCGGCCCGTTGACGCTCGGCATGGCGTTGCACGGTGCGGGGTTGCCGGCGTCGCACGCGTTCCGGCGCGGGGGTGAAGCCGCGCGCGCGTGGGCGACGGCGGTCGAGGATCTCGTCGAGGAGCGTCTCCCCGGGTCGGCGCTCGTGTTGTTCTTCGACGAGCCCGCGCTCGTCACGTGGCGCCGGGGCCACGCCCCGCTCGACCACGAGGCCGCGATCGACGTGTTGTCGGGCGCCCTCGCCGCGCCGGTGTGCCCGACCGGCGTGCACGTCTGCGGCGCCGGCAACCGGCGTCTCGCGCTCGAAGCCGGGCCACAGGTGCTCGGTGTCGAGGTCGGCAACGATCTCGTCGAGGACGCCGACGTGCTCGCCCGACACCTCGACGCCGACGGCTGGATCGCGTGGGGCGCCGTCCCGACCGACCGGCCGGTGGGCGAGTCGGTGGAACCGCTGTGGCGCGCTCTCGTCGGCGTGTGGTGCGAGCTGACCCGCCGGGGGTGCGATCCCGTCCGGCTCCGCACGCAGAGCGTCGTCACGCCCGCGTGCGGTCTGGCCGGCCACGGTCCCACCCAGGCCGAGCGCACGCTGCGACTCGCACGCGAGCTCGCCGACCGGGTGCACGACCAGGCGATCGCGGCGCGGCTGACCCTCGGCGCCTGACATGGCGAACGGCACCACCGACCGCTGTCGCGTCTGCGACGAGCCGCTCGCCCCGGGCGCGACGTTCTGCCCGCGCTGCGGCACCCGGGTGGACGACGCCGCCGCCGGAGGCGAGGAGTCGGCAGTGACCGGCCTCGTCGTCGACGACGCGACGGCGGCGCCGGGAGCGTACGAGGCAACGCAAGCGATGCCGGGCGCGGGAGAGCCGACGGGACTCCCCGTCGCGGGCGCGCCGGTCGACGCCGGCGAGCCGGCGGGCGCGGCGGGCCCGACTCCCGAGGAGGAGGAGAAGGCGCGCCGGATGCGCCTGCTCGTCGCGGGGATCGTCGCCGTCATCGTGATCGCGCTGGTCGTTCTCGTCGCGCTCGCGTTCACGAGCGGCGGCGGAGGGGGCAACCCGCCCAGCTCATCGGTGCCGAGCACGGCCGTGACGACGACGAGCCCGCCGGCCACGTCACCGGCCACGACGCGGCCCCCGGTCACGACCTCGCCTCCGCCGACGACGAGCGGGCCGCCGCCGACGACGAGCCCGCCCACGACGACGTCGCCGCCGACCTCGACCTGAGCGAATTCGCCGTCACCGGTCGTCGGTAGGCTCAAACCCGTGGCGGTACCGGAAGGGATCGAGGCGCGCGTCAAGGAGCTGCGCGAGCTCGTCCGGTACCACCGTGAGCGCTACTTCCAGGACGACGCCCCCGAGATCTCCGACGCCGAGTTCGACGAGCTCTACCGGGAGCTCGAGGGCCTCGAGGCGGAGTTCCCCGAGCTCGTCACGCCCGATTCGCCGACCCAAGAGGTGGGCGCGGCGGCGGCGACGACGTTTGCCGAGGTGCAGCACGTCCTGCCGATGCTGTCGCTCGACAACGCGTTCAACCTCGAGGACCTCCTCGCCTGGGGAAAGCGCATCGAGCGTCAGATCACGGACCCGGTGGCGTTCGTGTGCGAGCCGAAGATGGACGGCCTGGCGGTGTCGCTCCTGTACGAGGACGGCAAGCTCGTGCGCGCCGCGACGCGCGGTAACGGGTACGTCGGCGAGGACGTCACGCCGAACGTCCGCACGATCACGTCGGTACCGAAGCAGTTGCAGGGCCGCGACGTTCCGGCGCGCCTCGAGGTGCGGGGCGAGGTGTTCATGCCCATCAAGGCGTTCGAGGCGCTCAATCGCCGTCAGGAGGAAGCGGAAGGGCGCCTGTTTGCGAATCCGCGCAACGCGGCCGCCGGGAGCCTCCGCCAGAAGGACTCGCGCATCACGGCCGAGCGCGCGCTCGACATTTTCTGCTACCAGCCCGGCGTCAAGGAGGGCGGCCCGAGGCTGCGCACCCACGCCGAGACGCTCGACTGGCTGCGCGGCCTCGGCTTCCCCGTCAACGACAGGATCACCAGGTTCGAGTCACTCGACGACGTGTACGCGTTCTCCGAGAGCATGCTGGAGCACCGGCACGACCTCGGCTACGAGATCGACGGCGTCGTCGTCAAGGTCGACGACCTCGGTCAGCGAGACGAGCTCGGGGCGACGAGCAAGGCGCCCCGCTGGGCCATCGCGTACAAGTTCCCTCCCGAGGAGAAGACGACGCCCCTGCGCAACATCATGGTGAGCATCGGCCGCTCCGGGCGCGCCACACCGTTCGCCCAGCTCGAGCCGGTGTTCGTCGGCGGCTCGACCGTCTCGCAGGCCACGCTGCACAACGAGGACGAGGTGGCGCGCAAGGACGTCCGCATCGGCGACACCGTGATCGTGCGCAAGGCCGGCGACGTGATCCCCGAGGTCGTCGGCCCCGTGGTGGCGAAGCGGCCCAAAGGGCTCCGGCGGTGGAAGTTCCCGAAGGAGTGTCCTGCGTGCGGGCAACCGCTGGTGCGCGCCGAGGGTGAGGCCGCCACCAACTGCGTCAACATCGACTGCCCCGCGCAGCGGTGGGGACGCATCGTGCACTTCGCCGCCGCCATGGACATCGACGGGCTGGGCGAGGAGCGGGTGCGGCAGTTCATCGACGCCGGCCTCCTCTCGGACGCCGCCGACATCTACTGGCTCGACGTCGAACGCCTCGTGAAGCTGGAGCGGATCGGCGAGAAGTCGGCGCAGCAGCTCGTCGACAACATCCAGGCCTCGAAGTCGCAGCAACTGGCGCGGCTGCTCGTCGGGTTGAGCATCCCGAACGTCGGGGGGGCGACGGCCCAGGACATCGCCCGCGAGATGGGGCACCTCGACCGGATCCTCGACGCGTCGGCGGAGGACCTCACGCAGGTCGAGGGGATCGGTCCGATCGTGGCGCAAAGCGTGCACGAGTTCTTCGCGCGGAAGCGGACGCGTCAGCTCGTCGAGAAGCTGCGCGAAGCAGGCGTGAACTTCGAGGGATCGACACGCGCCGCGGCACCTGACGTCGAGCAGACACTCGCAGGGTTGTCGCTCGTGCTCACCGGCGGGCTCGAGGAGCTGAGCCGCGAGGAAGCGGAGGCCGAGATCGAGGCCCGGGGCGGCAAGGTCACGAGCAGCGTGTCGAAGAAGACGAGCTACGTCGTCGTGGGCGAGAATCCCGGTTCGAAGCTCGCGAAGGCGGAGCAGCTCGGCGTGACGCTCCTCGACGAGGCCGCGTTCCGCACGCTCCTGGAGGAGGGACCCGACTGATGGTGAACAAGGACGCGGTCGGCCAGACCGGTGAGCCGTTCGACTTCGTCGTCGAGCGGGGCAAGATCCGTGAGTTCGCCCGGGCGACGAAGTCGCAGAACCCGGAGTACCTCGAGGACCCGGCGCCGGTGTCGCCGCCGACGTTCCTCGTGTCGTCGGTGTTCTGGGCCCCGCCCGGCGCCGCCCGGTGGGGTGATCTCAAGCTCGACATGCGGCGCGTCCTCGACGGCGGGCGCGAGTTCGTGTTCCACGGCCCGCCGCCGGCCGCCGGCGCAAAGCTCACCGCCCAGAGCCGCGTCGAGGACATCTACGAGAAGGAAGGGAAGCGGGGTGGGACGATGACGTTCGTCGTCACCGTGCAGGAGTTCCGCGACGAGGCGGGCAACGTCGTGGCCGAGATGCGGTCCACCGCCATCGAGACCGGCAAGCCGCCGACGGAGGGTTGAGGACGATGGGCGTCACGTGGGATGACCTCACCGAGGGCACGAAGGCCGAGCCGCGCGACTTCGGTCCGCTCACACGCACGGACTTCGTGCGGTACCAGGGCGCGTCGGGCGACTTCAACCCGATCCACCACGACGAGGAGTACGCCAAGGGCGCGGGGTTCCCGACGGTGTTCTCGGTCGGGATGCTCCAGGCCGGCATCCTCGCCACGTACGCGACCGACTGGCTCGGCGCCGCCGATGTGCGCCGGTTCGGCGTCCAGTTCCGTGAGCAGGTGTGGCCCGGCGACACCCTGACGTGCACCGGCGAGGTCACGAAGCGCTACGACGAGGGCGGCGAGCGCCTCGTCGACCTCGAGCTCCTGTGCACCCGCCAGACCGGCGGGACCGCGATCAAGGGCTGGGCCACGTTCGCCGCGCCGTGACATGAGGGCGCAGGTCCTCGAGGCGCCGGCGCCGGTCGACGTGAAGCCGCTGCGGCTCGTCGACCGCGATCCGCCCGAGCCGGCCCGGGGCGAGGTGCGCTTGCGCGTGCACGTGTGCGCGTGCTGCCGCACCGATCTGCACGTCGTCACGGGGGAGCTCGACCTCCCGCGCCTGCCCGTCGTGCCCGGCCACCAGGTCGTCGGAACGGTCGAGGCGCAAGGCGTCGGGTGCACGCGCCTCCACGACGGTGAGCGCGTCGGCGTCTGCTGGCTGCACTGGGCCGACGGCGTCTGCCGGTACTGCCGGGCGGGCAGCGAGAACCTGTGCGAGCACGGGCTGTTCACGGGGTGGACGGCCGACGGCGGCTACGCAGAGGCGATCACAGTGCCCGAAGACTTCGCGATCGCGCTCCCGGACGCGCTGGACGACGTCGCTGTCTCGCCGTTGCTGTGCGCGGGCGCCGTCGGGTACCGCGCCCTCCGGCGGGCCGAGATCGAACCTGGCGAGCGCGTCGCGCTGCTCGGGTTCGGCTCGTCCGCCCATCTCGTCATGCAGTTGCTGCGCTACTGGGGCTGCGAGGTGTTCGTGCTCACACGGGGCGACGGCCATCGCGCGCTCGCACGCGAGCTCGGCGCGGCGTGGGTCGGCCACGCCGACGAGCTCCCGCCCGACACGTGCGACCGCGCCGTCGTGTTCGCGCCCGCGGGCAATCTCGTGCCCGTGGCGCTGCGGGTCATCCGCCCCGGCGGAACGGTGTCGCTCGCCGGCATCCACATGAGCACGATCCCGGCGATGGACTACGGCTTGCTGTGGCGCGAGCGCTCGCTGCGCTCGGTCGCCAACGTGACCCGACGGGACGCCGAGGAGTTCGTCGCGCTCTCGGTCGAGGCGAACATCCGCGCCGAGTCGGAGACGTACCCGCTCGACGCCGCCAACGACGCGCTGGCGGCCATCGCGGCCGACGCGGTGCAGGGGACGGCCGTTCTCCAGATCGCCTGACGACGCGCCCCTACCGGTCAGGCACCGACCTGGAAGCTCCATCCGAAGCTCTTCGGCTTGGCGGGCTCGGGCTCCGTCTGGCCCCAGTAGAGGACGGCGAGGTCGTTGCGGCCGGCGGGCAGCCGGCTCACCTCCTTGCCCTCGCCGGGCTGGAACCTGATCGTGCTCGTCGAGTTGTCGATCACGAGCTGGTCCTCGGGCAGCCGCTTCCCGTTGAGGACGAGGACGCCGGTCAGCCCCGACTGGAGGCGCACCTCGACGTCGGTCTGCGGTGCGGCGATGCTCCCGGGCGCCGGCCTGACCTGCCGGACGTCGGAGTTCAGCGCCTGGCGACCCTGATCGGACGTGTCGGAGTTGAAGCCCAGGAACGCAAACAGGCTGACGACGAGCGCGAGCCCGCCGACGACGATCACCACGCGCCACGGATGGACCTGCTTGCGCGCCCGTGTGCGTGCGACGCCCGTTCCGCTCGCCACGCACGCCTCCTTGTCGCCGTCGCACGCAGGGTAACCGGCGCGAGTGCCGCGAATTCGACGCGTGCCTTCGATACCGTTGACCAGCTATGGCGCTGACCGGTCTCGCCGATCTCGCCGGCCGCGTGCTCGCCGACCGCTACCGACTGCTCGCCCCGATCGGCACGGGCGGAAGCGGACACGTGTACGTCGCCGACGACGTCCACCTCCGCCGTCGCGTCGCGGTGAAGGTGTTGCACGGCGCGCTGGCCGACGACGCCGGGTTCCTCCGCCGGTTCCGCGCCGAGGCCCAACTCGCCGCGTCGCTGCACCATCCGAACATCACCACGGTGTACGACTGGGGCGAGGACGCCGTGCCCTTCATGGTGCTCGAGCTCCTGTCCGGCGGCAGCCTGCGCGGCATGCTCGACGAAGGCGTGCGCTTGTCGCCCGC
>DATFXK010000090.1:0-2258 GCA_035316005.1 Acidimicrobiia bacterium
CCAGGACACCGGCCTCGCCGAGATCCGCGCGACCGTCGAAGGCGGTCTGTTCGAGCGCGCCGCCGAGCGCGGCCGGGTGGAGCAACGCGATCTCCTCCCGGAGTACGTGCAGCACGTCCATTCGTTCGTCGACGTCGGCGCCCTGCGGCCGCTCCGCGTGATCGCCGACACGGCCAACGGCATGGGTGGGGCCGTCGTCCCCGCTGTGTTCGCCGATCTGCCGTTCGACCTCTCCATTCTCTTTCCCGAGCTCGACGGGACGTTCCCGAACCACCCCGCCGATCCCATTCAGCCCGAGAACCTCAAGGACCTGCAGCGGGCGGTGCTCGACGCCAACGCCGATGTCGGGCTCGCGTTCGACGGCGACGCCGACCGTGTGTTCCTCGTCGACGACCAGGCCCAGCCGCTGTCGGGCTCGATCACGACCGCCATCCTGGCGAAGGGGATCCTCGAGCGACACCCGGGCGAGACGGTCGTGCACAACCTCATCTGTTCCAAGGTCGTCCCCGAGGTCGTGCGCGAGATGGGCGGCACGCCCGTGCGCACCCGGGTCGGCCACTCGTTCATCAAGCAGGTGATGGCAGAGACGGGGGCCATCTTCGGGGGCGAGCACTCGGCGCACTACTACTTCCGCGACAACTTCCGTGCCGATTCCGGGCTGATCGCGTCGATGGTGGCGCTCGAGCAGCTGTCGCTCGCGGGCGAGCCACTCTCCGAGCTCCGGCGACCCTTCGAGCGCTACGTCGACTCCGGCGAGATCAACACGCGGGTCGACGACCCGCCCGCCGTCATCGAGCGGGTCGCGGCCGCGTACCAGGGGGCGCAGCAGGACCGGCTCGACGGCTTGACCGTCGACCTGGGGAACTGGTGGTTCAACCTCCGGCCGAGCAACACCGAGCCATTGCTGCGGCTGAACCTCGAAGCGAACGACGCCTCGTCCTGCGAGGCCCACACGGCCGAGGTGCTCGCGCTCGTGCGCGGGGAATAGCGTCGGTCGCCGGCTCGGGACGAACGAGCCTGTCGCCGAGCGAGACCAAAAGGAGATGGTCGTGGCCCTGGACGCCAAGCTGCTCGAGATCCTCGCCTGCCCCGAGGACAAGGGCCCCCTGCTCTACTTCGAGGACGAGAGCTCCCTCTACAACCCGCGCCTCAAGCGGCGCTACGCCGTGCGCGACGACATCCCGATCATGCTCATCGACGAGGCGGAGACTGTCGACGACGCCGAGCACGACCGGCTGATGAAGAAGGCGGACGTCGAGGGGATCACACCGACCTTCGAGGCGTAGCCCGTGCCGGACTCGATGGGCTTCCTCGACGCCGTCGGCGGGCTCCCCGAGCAGCTCGCCGACGCGCATCGCGCGGCATGGGAGGCACTGGACCGGGCGCCGCTCCCGGCGGCCGAGGCCATCCAGAGCGTGGCCGTCCTCGGCATGGGAGGGTCGGGCATCGCCGGCGACGTGCTCGCCGCCGTCGCCAACGCGGCGCTGCCCGTCCCCGTCGTCGTGCTCAAGCAGATCCGCACGCCCCGGTTCATCGGCCCCGGCACGCTCGCGTTCGCGGTGTCCTACTCGGGGGACACGGACGAGACCGTCCAGATGGCTACGGGCGCGTTCGACGCCGGTGCGCACGTGGTCGCCGTGAGCCGCGGCGGTGCGCTGGAGGCCCTGGCGCGGGCTCGAGGCGGCGTACACGTCCCGTGCCCCGACGGGTATCTCCCACGCGCGGCCGTCGGCGCGCTCCTCGCGCCCTTGTTCGTGACACTCGAGCGCGTCGGATTGCTCCCCGACGCCGCCGACTGGCTCGACCGAGCCGGACGACAGCTCGCGGCGCGACGCGACAAGTGCCGGCCCGATGTCGAGGCACCGGCGAACCCGGCCCGCGAGATCGCCCGGCGAATCGGGACGACGATCCCGATCTTCTACGGCGGCGGCGCGCTCGGCGCCGTCGCCGCCCAGCGCTGGAAGTGCGACGTGAACGAGAACGCCAAGGCGCCGGCGTTCTGGAACGCCTATCCCGAGCTCGATCACAACGAGATCTGCGGCTGGGGCCAGCACGGCGACGTCACGCGCCAGGTCTTCACCCTCGTCGAGCTGCGGCACGGCTTCGAGCACGAGCAGCTCGAGCGAAGGTTCTCCCTGACGCGCGCGCTGATCGAGGAGGCGCTGGCCCAGGTGCTCGAGGTGCGCGCCGAGGGGGAGGAGCGACTCGCCCAGCTGCTCGACCTCATGTACGTCGGCGACTGGGCCAGCTGCTACCTC
>DATFXK010000091.1:0-12161 GCA_035316005.1 Acidimicrobiia bacterium
TGGAAGCGCGCTCGGGCGGGGTGCCGTCGTCGAAGCGGGTGAGCGCCTCGAAGCCGACGACCTCTCGGGTCTCCAAGTCGACGACGGACTGGAACACGGACTGGAACGCCCCGTCGGCGATGACCTGATCGATCAGGGCACGCACCGGGAACTCGGTCTGGCAACGCCGTTTCGTCCGTTTCGGCCCCACGATTTCCCCCCTGCCCCCGGGAAGGTCGCGTCCACAGGCTAACGCTGTGCGGGCCGACGACCGCGGTCCGTGGTCGAGGGCACACCACCCCGATGTTCAGCGAGCGTTGGTGGCCTGTTCGCTCGGGTCAGCGCAGCCCCCGGGGAGGCGGGCCTATCCTCACCGCCGACCGTACCGGCCGAGCAGCGAGGAGAGCGTGGGCCGGGTCGCCATCCGTGGAGTCACGAAGCGCTTCGCCGACGTGACCGCGGTCGACGACCTCACGCTCGAGGTCGCCGACGAGGAGTTCCTCGTCCTGCTCGGGCCGTCCGGATGCGGGAAGTCGACCGCCCTCCGGATGATCGCCGGGCTCGAGGAGCCGACCGACGGCACGATCGAGATCGGTGACCGACAGGTCAACGACGTCGAGGCCAAGGACCGTGACGTCGCCATGGTCTTCCAGAGCTACGCGCTGTACCCGCACATGACCGTGCGCCGGAACGTCGAGTTCCCCCTGAAGACGCGCAAGGTGCCGGCCGACGAGCGGGACCGCCTCGTTCGGGAGGCGGCGGGCATCCTCGGCCTCGAAGACCTCCTGGACCGCAAGCCGGCGCAGCTCTCGGGCGGGCAGCGCCAGCGCGTGGCGCTGGCCCGGGCGATCGTGCGCCGCCCTCAGGCGTTCCTGATGGACGAGCCGCTGTCCAATCTCGACGCCAAGCTGCGGGTCCAGACGCGCGCCGAGCTCGTCGAGCTGCGCCGGCGCTTGCAGGCCACGATCGTCTACGTCACCCACGACCAGGTCGAGGCCATGACGATGGGCGACCGCATCGCGATCCTCGACCGGGGCGTCCTGCAGCAAGTCGACGCGCCCCAGGACGTGTACGCGCGCCCGGCGAACCTGTTCGTGGCGCGCTTCATCGGCAATCCCCCGATGAACACCGTCTCGGGCGACGTTGCGCGAGCCGACGGTGGCATCGGCGTGCGCATCCCCGGCGGCGTCGTCGAGTTGCCGGGGCCGCTCGGCGCGGCGGTCGAGCGCCGCGGGCTGGAGAAGGTGGTGCTCGGTGTGCGTCCGGAGGACCTCGTCCTCGGCGAAGCCGGGCCCATCAAGGCGACCGTCTCGGTGATCGAGTCGCTCGGCCACGAGCGCCACGTGATCTGCCGGCTCGAGGACGACCAGCTCGTCATCGTGCGTCAATCCGCCAACGTCCCCCCACCCGCCGAGGAGAGCGCGGTCGGTGTCACGGCCGATGCCGCCCGTCTCCACGTCTTCGACGCCGGGACCGAGGACCGCGTCGACGCATGAGCACGACCGACACCACAGTCGACCGACCTGAGGACACGGGCGCTGCCGTCCCCGCGCCGCGCAAGCGCCTTTTCAGCCGGGGAGTGCGAGAAGCCGGGCTCGGCTACCTGCTGTTGCTCCCGGCGTTCCTCATCTTCGCCGTCTTCATCTTCTATCCGTTCCTGCGCAACTTCTACCTGGGCTTCTTCTCGACGCCGCCGTTCCCGGGGCAGCCGAAGAGCTACGTCGGCCTCGATCAGTACAAGGACGTGCTGACGTCCTCCGATTTCCTCGACAGCCTCAAGATCACGGTGATCTTCGCCGTGATCACGGTGCCTGTCGGCATCGCGCTGGGCATCCTGCTGGCGGTGCTCGCGCACCAAAAGCTGCGAGGCGTCGGGATCTACCGTGCCTTCTTCTCGTCCACGGTCGCCACCTCGGTCGCGGTCGCGGCGGTCATCTTCGGGACGCTCCTGAGCCCGCAGGTCGGGTTGTTGCAAGGCATTCAGACGGAACCGTCGATCCTGCAGAACCCCGACCCCATCATCAACGTCAGCCTGCCGGTCATCCGGAGCTTCATCCCGTCGGTCGCGTTGGTGGCCGTGGCCGTCACGACCATCTGGCAGAACCTCGGCCTGAGCTTCATCCTGATGTCGGCCGGGCTCCAGGCAGTGCCCGACGAGCTCGAGGAGGCCGCCGAGGTCGACGGTGCCGGTGCGTGGACGCGCTTCTGGCACGTCACGCTGCCGCTGCTGTCGCCCACGATCTTCTTCGCGTTCGTCGTCGGGTCGATCTTCGCCTTCCAGACGTTCGCGCAGATCGATCTGCTCACGCCCCGCGGCGGTCCCTTGAAGACGACCAACGTGCTGACGTACTTCATCTACGACCAGCTGCAGTTCTCGAAGAACGACGGCAAGGCCGCAGTGCTGGCCATCGCCCTGTTCGGCGTCACGTTGATCCTGACGCTGATCCAGTTCCAGTTCCTCGAACGGCGGGTGTCCTATGAGCGCTGACACCATCACGCTGAAGGGGACCGAGCTCTCCGGGAAGGCGGGCACGGAGCTCGAGGCCGCGAGGCCGGGCAAGCAGGGCCGCCGCCTGCGGATCTTCGGCCGCTACGTGCTCTTGTCGGTCCTCGCTTTCATCGTGCTGTTCCCCATCTACATCACGGTCGTGAACTCACTGCTGCAGCCGAGCCAGATCGCCTCGAAGTCGCCGACGTTCTTCCCGACATCGCCCCAGTGGCACACCTACGCCGACGCCTGGAGCGACGGCCATCTCGGTACATACCTCAGGAACAGCTTCATCCAGACCGGCCTGATCGTCGTCGGTCAGCTCGTCACGGCGATCCTCGCGGGGTACGCCTTCGCCTTCCTTCGATTCCCGTTCAAGCGGACGCTGTTCGTCGTGTTCCTCGCCACGCTGATGGTGCCGTTCGAGATCACGATCGTCACGAACCTCCAGACGATCAACACGTTGGGCTGGTACGACACGTTCGCCGCGCTCGCTGTGCCGTTCCTTGCCACCGGATTCGGCGCCTTCCTGCTCCGCCAGACGTTCCTCCAGCTCCCGCAGGATCTCCAAGACGCGGCGAAGCTCGACGGGTACGGGCATCTCCGCTTCATGACCCGAGTGGCCGTGCCCCTTGCCCGCCCGACCATCGCCGCACTGGCCGTGTTCTCGTTCCTGTCCGCCTGGAACCAGTATCTCTGGCCGCTGCTCGTGACGAAGGACGACCGGTTGCGAACCGTGCAAATCGGGCTGAAACAGCTGCGCGCTACCAACCTCGACCAGGTCAACGTCACGTTCGCCGGCACCGTGATCGCGTTCATCCCGCTCGTCATCCTGCTGCTGATCTTCCAGAAGCAGTTGGTGCGCGGACTGACGGCCGGAGCCGTGAAAGCCTGACGTGCCACCGAGAACAGGAGTCTCCATGCTCAGGTCCCGACTCGCGAAGCGTCTCACCGCCGTGGGTGTTGGCGCGGCGCTGGCCGTCGTCGGCCTCGCCGTCCCCGTCGCGGGCGCCGCCCCGGCGCAGGCGTCGGGGAAGTGCCCGGTCAACGCGCTGAAGAACGCGAAGAGCAAGCCGGTCGAGATCACCTACTGGCAGGGCGGCTTCCAGCGCGCCAACGAGGAGACGCTCGGTCGGCTCGTCGACAAGTTCAACTCGTCGCAGAACGACGTGCACGTGACCGTCGTCAACCAGACGACCTACGCGGACACGCTCAACAAGTTCCGTGCCGGCTTGTCGAGCGGTGACCTGCCCGACCTGATCAACATCGAGGACACCGGCCTCCAGCAGATGATCGACACGAAGGCGATCCTGCCGGCGCAGGCCTGTGTCGACGCCGAGAAGTACGACCTCTCCGACAACCTGAAGCGGGTCGTCGACTACTACTCGGTCAAGGGCAAGCTCTACCCGATGCCGTTCAACGTCTCGAATCCGGTCCTCTACTACAACAAGAAGGCGTTCGAGGCGGCCGGGCTCGACCCGAACAACCCCCCGAAGACCCTCGACGAGGTCAAGACGGCGGCCCAGAAGCTCAAGGACTCCGGCCAGGCCTCGCAGGCGGGCTTCGGCATGAAGCTCGACCCGTGGTACCTCGAGCAGTGGTCGGCGCTCGGTGGCAAGACGTACGTCAACAACGGGAACGGTCGCAAGAGCCGCGCCACCGCGACCACGTTCGACAACGCGACGGGCAAGGAGATCTTCACGTTCCTGAACGACATGGTGAAGTCCGGTCTGGCACGGACCAACCCCGCCGACGGCCCGCAGGCATTCGACAACCTGCTCGGCATCGGGAACGGCAACTTCGGCATGACGATCGACACGTCGGCCGCGCTCGGGACGATCCAGCAGGTGCTGACGAGTGGGCAGTACCCGAACGTCGAGCTCGGCGTGGCGCCGATGCCGGGCCCGAAGGGCAAGGGCGGTGTCCTCGTCGGCGGCGCTGCCAACTACATCGTGAACAAGTCGTCACCCGAGAAGCAGGCGGCCGCCTGGCAGTTCGCCAAGTTCCTCAACGACCCCGAGTCGCAGGCCGAGTGGAGCGTCGGGACGGGCTACGTCCCCATCCGGCAGTCGGCGTCGACCATGCCGCAGGTGCAGCAACGGTGGGCGGAGATCCCGGGATTCAAGGTCGCGTACGACCAGCTGGTCGGGGGCGTGACCAACACCGCCACCGCCGGCCCGGTGATCGGTGACTACCAGGGCGTGCGTGACGTGGTGCTCGACTCCGAGCAGCAGATGTTCAACGGCAAGTCGCCGAGCTCGGCGCTGAAGCAGGCGAAGCAGGACGCCAACGCCAAGATCGAGGAGTACAACTCGCGCGTCAGCGGATAACAGTTCGCGCTGCGCGCGGAGCCGCCGAGGCTTCGCGCGTACGAACAGCACGTGGATCGACCAGAGCCAGCACGCCAAGGCGGCCCAGGCCAACATCCTGTGGCAAGGCGTCTTCGTGCGTGGTGGTCCGACCGGTTGGTTCGGTGGCGGCGGTCCGCAGTTGTCGAACGACGCCGATCAGTCGAACGGCAAGCTCGAGCAGGAGGCGAAGAACGAGCCTCAGGCGAGGGTCGAGAACGAGAACGTGAACTTCAACCCGCAGTTCGCGTTGATCGGCAGCAACTGGTCGACGAACAACCGGTCGAACAACACGTCGATCGACCAGAGCCAGCACGCCAAAGCGGCTCAGGTCAACGCGGCGGGTCAGGAGATCCACGTGGGTCCCCCGATCGACCCGTCCAACGACGCCGACCAGCACAACGGCAAGCTCGAGCAAGAGGCGAAGAACAAGCCTCAGTCGAGCGTCGAGAACAAGAACGTGAACTTCAACCCGCAGTTCACGATCGTGGGCGACAACAACTCGTCGAACACGCAGTCCAACAACACTTCGATCGACCAGAGCCAGCACGCGGGAGCGCTCCAGCTCAACGTGCTCGGCCAGGCGATCGCGCTGGGCTGAGCCCACTTGCAGTCGTGTGTGGGTGTGGGGCGTTCCGTCCCACACCCACACCGGCTCGCGCTACGGCGAGCGACGCAGGATCACGACGGACGCGTTGGCGCCCCGGCCGACGGTGTGGCCGAGCGCCACGCGCGCACCGTCCGCCTGCCGGGAGGCGGCTTGTCCCCGCAGTTGGGTGACGAGCTCGACGACCTGTCCGAGGGCCGAAGCGCCGAGCGGCTCACCCTTCGACAGCAGCCCGCCGCTCGGATTGACCGGGAGCCGGCCGCCGATGCGGGTGACGCCGTCGGCCAGCCACTTGCCGGCGTCGCCCTTCGGGCACAGGCCGAGCTCCTCGTAGGAGAGCAGCTCACGCGCGGCGTCGGTGTCCTGGCACTCGACGACGTCGAGGTCGGCCGGTCCCAGGCCTGACCCGTCGTAGGCGGCGCGCGCCGCCAGCGTCGTCGGCGGGTCGACGGTGTCGTCGGCGAGGCCGCTGAGGGGCGTCGCCTCCGAGAACACCGAGCCGGGGAGGTGGGAGCGCAACGCGGCCGCTTCGAGGGTCACGCCGCCGGCGGCGCTCGCGGCCGTGGAAGCCCGCAGCACGACGGCGGCCGCGCCCTCGTTGGGCGAGCAGAGCATCCAGAGGTGCAGCGGCTCGCACACGATCCGCGACGCGAGGACCTGCTCCGCCGTGACCTCGGAGCGGAACATGGCGTTCGGGTTGTCGACGCCGTGGCCCCGGTTCTTCACGACGACGTCGGCCAGGTCGCCCTTCGTGATCCCGGAGTCGCGCATCAGGCGCTGGGCGCGCAGCGCGAAGTAGGCCGGCGTGGCTGCCAGGCCCGCCTCCTCGCGCCACGGCTCGAAGAACGAGGACCGGATGATGCCCCGGGGCATCTTCTCGATGCCGAACACGAGCACGCAGTCGTATTGACCGGCTCGGATGGCGCCGGCCGCGAGCATCAACGCGGCACCGCCGCTCGCGCACCCGGCCTCGACGTCGACGATCGGAACGCCGGTGCGGCCGATGGCCCCGAGGACCTTGTGGCCCGCCGCCACGCCCGCATACGCCGTCCCGCAGAAGGCGGCTTGGAACCCGGGGTCGCCCGCCTCGCGCAGCGCCCCGCGGACCGCCGTGACGCCGAGCTCGGTCACGGTCCGGTCCTCGAACCGGCCGAATGGGTGGATGCCGATGCCGGCGACCTCGACGGATGTGGTCATGTGCCGTCCACCGGCGCAAAGGTGTACGTGACGACGTCGGTGCCGTCGTCGTCGGTGTCCAACGGCGACAGAGCGAACCGTACCGGCGCGCCGAACGCGAGCCGCGCCGGATCGGCCTCTTCGATGCGGGAGATCACGCGCAGGCCCTCGGGCAGCTCGACGACGCCGAAGCCGAACGGCACGTCGCCCCGATAACCGGGGGGCGCGGCGGTGACCGCCGTCCAGCCCCAGAGCGTGCCCGTCTCGGACAGCTCGACCCGGGCGACCTCGGCCGCGCCGCAGTACGGGCAGATCGCGGCGACAGGGAAGTGGTGGCGGCCGCAGGCGGCGCAGCGGCCGCCGATGAGGCGACGGTCGGTGAAGAGGCCCTCCTGCACCGGGCGGCTCGGCATCAGATCACCCCGTCGGCGGCGAGGGCATCGAGCTCGCCCTCGGACAGCCCGAGCGCGTCCGTGAGCACCTCGCGCGTGTGGGCGCCGAGCCGGGGAGCGCCGCGCGGCGTCTGCGGTTGCTCACCCGCGAAGCGGGGGAAGGGAGCCTGCTGCCGCATCGTGCCGGCGACCGGGTCGTCGACCTCCACGAGGTCGCCGCGGGCGGCGAAGTGCGGGTCGGCGAACATGTCGGCGGCGGTGTACGCGGTGGCGACCGGCACGTCGCAGTCCACGCAGGCCTGTTCGACCTCGGCGGCGGTGCGGGCCCGTGTCCAGTCCGTGACGACGCTGTTGATCTCGTCGCCGTGGGCGGCCCGGTCGGCGAGCTTCGTGAAGCGCGAGTCGTCGAGCAGGTCGGGACGGTCCATGGCCTTGCACAGGCGGGCGAAGTTGGCGTCGCTGCCGGCGACGATGCACACGTACCTGCCGTCGGCCGTCGGGTAGTTGTCGAGCGGCGCCGAGTTCGCCAAGCGATTTCCTTCGCGTCCGCGTACCACGCCGAGCGCGTCGTATGCGGCGACCGTCCACTCCAGGATGCGCAGCGGCGCGCCGTACAGCGCGGCGTCGATCACGGCACCCTTGCCGGACCTCCGCGCATCGCGCGCGTACAGCGACGCGACCGCCGCGTGCGCGGAGAAGAGGCCGGTGAGGTAGTCCGAGATGGTGACGCCGACACGCACGGGCGGGCGATCCGGGTAGCCCGTCAGCTCGAGTAGGCCGCCGTACCCGATGCCCATGCGGTCGAGCCCGGGGCGGGGTGCGTACGGGCCGTCCTGACCGAACGCGCTGATGCGGACGACGACGAGCTTCGGGTCGAGGTCCGCCGGTCCGATGTGCCACTGCTCGAGCGTGCCGGGCCGGAAGTTCTCGACGACCACGTCGGCGCTCGCCGCCAGCCGGCGGAACACGTCCTGGCCCGGCGGACGCCGCAGGTCGAGGGTGACGCTCTTGCGCCCGCGCCCCTCGACGGCCCAGAACAACGAGTAGCTCTCATCGCCGCCGGCGTCCATGAACGGGCCGATTTCGCGCATGAAGTCGCCCCGGCCGGGCTGTTCGACCTTGACGACCTCGGCGCCCATCTCGCCCAGCAGGCCGGCGCAGAACGGCGCCGCGATGCGGGTGCCGAGATCGAGGACGCGCACGCCCTCGAGCGGCGCCTTCGTCACGACTGGCGGCCGCGCTGCTCGGCGCGCACCGCGTCCATGCCGCCCTTCTCGCGTGCCTGGGCCGCGTTCAATGCGGTGGCGGTGTTGCTGACGAACTGGTGGACCATGAAGTGGTACCGCCACGACTCCCGCTGACCCTGGAGGTCCAGCATCCGGTTGATCGAGTCCTTGACGGCCTGCGCCGTCACCGGCGGCACCAACGCCACCTTGTCGGCCATCTCGCGGGCGGCGCCGGCGAGCTCGACGCGCGGGACGACCTTGTTGACGAGCCCGAATCGTTCGGCGTCTCCGGCGTCGATCGTCTCCGCGCAGAGCAGGAACTCCTTGGCCTTCCGGGGGCCGAGCTCCCACGGCTCGACGAGCAGCTCGACGGCGGCGCCGGTCATGCGCAGGACGGGGTTCGAGAACTTGGCGTCGTCGGCGGCGACGATGAGGTCGCACATGCACGCGAGCATCAGGCCGGCGGCCGAGCACGCTCCCTGCACGGCGGCGATCGTGGGCTTGCGAAAGTCGCGGATCTTCACGCACCGGTCGAAGTACATGACCTGCTCGTGTCGCAGCTTGCCCTCGGCCGTGTCGCGCATCTTCGCCCAGTCGTCGCTCTTCGTGAGCAGCTCCTTGAGGTCGTGGCCGGCCGAGAAGTGCTTGCCCTCGCCGGCGAGCACGACGACGCGGACGTCGTCGTCGGCGTCGGCGCGGTCGAAGGCGGCGTCCAGCTCGTCGAGGAGCCGCGTGTTCTGCGCGTTGGCGGATTCGGGCCGATCGAGCGTGATCGTGCACACGGGCCCGTCGACCTCGTACCGGACCGTCTCGAACGCGCCCTGCTTTCCTGACGTCATCGTCATGAATGTAGTGCGCGGCGCGTTCTCCGCCCGGGCTCTCAGGGTCGGGGCTCGCGGGGGAGCGCGAGCACGCGCTCACCGATGATGTTGCGCTGGATCTCGTTGGTCCCGGCCCAGATCGACGACGCCTGGTAGTAGAGCCACGATCGCTGCCAGCTGCCGTCGCCCGGGTTGTCGTGAGCGCCGCGCCACATGGGCGCCGCCGGTCCGAGCACGGCCATGACGGTGTCGTGCAGGCGCTTGCTCATCTCGCTCCAATAGAGCTTGAGCGCGCTCCCTTCCGGTCCCGGCTCCTGGCCCTTGGCCAGGCGCGACAGCGTGCGCCAGTTGTGGAGCTGGAACAGCCGCACCTCGACGGCCGCCTCGGCGAGTCGCCCGCGCAGCCGGTGGTCGTCGAAGGCGCCCGTCTCGAGCGCGAGGCGGAGCAGCTCCTCGACGAGCTGGATGTGGATCACGAGCTGGCGGGGGTTCACGCCCCGCTCGTGCGACAGCGTCGAGCTCGCGATCCGCCATCCCTCGTTCTCGGGCCCGATGAGGCGCTCGTGGGGAACGAACGCGTTAGAGAAGAACACCTCGTTGAACTCCGACTCGTCCGTGATCTGGCGCAGTGGTCGTACCTCGACACCGGGAGCGCGCATGTCGAGGACGAGGTACGAGATCCCGCGGTGCTTCGGCGCCTCGGGATCGGTGCGGGCGAGGCACACGCCCCAGTCCGCGAACTGGGCGTAGCTCGTCCACACCTTCTGACCGTTCAGCAGCCAACCACCTTCGGTGGCCTGGGCGCGCGTGCTCACCGACGCGAGGTCGCTGCCGGCACCGGGCTCGCTGAAGAGCTGGCACCACAGCTCGCGTGCCGAGAGGATGTTCGGCAGCCAGCGCCCCTTCTGCTCGGGCGTGCCGTGAGCGAGCAGCGTCGGCCCGACGAGGTTCACGCCGATCCGCCCGACGAGCTCCGGGGCGCGCGCCCGCGCCAGCTCCTCGGTCACGATGAAGTGCTCGACCGCGCCCGCGCCGCGACCGCCGTACTCCTCGGGCCAGGCGACGCCCACCCACCGCCCTTCGGCGAGCTTCGCCTGCCAGTCGCGCCCGAACGCGACTTCCTCGCCGAGATCGTCGAAGTGGGGAGGGAGGCCCTTGCCGTACTCCCACGGCAGGTGCTCGCGCAGCCACGCGCGCACCTCGGCGCGAAGTTCCGCCTCCGCTTCCGTCGGCTCGAGATCCATCCACTCTCACTTTGTCGCCGTCGCAGGCTCCGGCTGTGCGGCGACGGTCGGCAAAGCCGCCGTCGCCGCGGGAGGGTACCGGGGTCGCGCACTAGCGTCCGTGCCGGGAGGAGCCATGGCAGGGACAGAGGAGCAAGTGAGGGTCGGGTTCTTCCCGACGACGGGACCGGTGGGCGACGCCGGCGACTCCGCCGCCTATCTCGCCCGCGCCCACGACGCCGGCATCGATCACGTGTGCTGCGGCGACCACGTCAGCTTCTTCGTCGGCGTCGGGCTCGACGGCCTGATCCAGGCGACCACGCTGGCGATGCTGCACCCGACGCTGCCCGTCATGACCGGCGTGTACCTCCTTCCGTTGCGTCACCCCGTGCTCGTCGCCCGCCAGCTGTCCGACCTCGATCAACTCGCGCCGGGGCGCCTCGTCTTCGGTGTGGGGATCGGCGGCGAGGACCGCCACGAAGTCGAGATCTGCGGCGTCGAACCGAGCACGCGGGGACGACGCATGGAGGAGAGCCTGACCGTGTTGCGTCAGCTGCTCGGCGGCGCACCCACGACGTTCCACGGCGAGTTCTTCGAACTCGACGACGCACTCGTGCTCCCGGCCCCCGCCCGACCCGTCCCCATCATCGTCGGCGGCCGCTCGGACGCCGCCGCCCGGCGCGCCGGACGGTTGGGCGACGGCTGGCTCGGCATCTGGAACTCGGCCCGTCGCTTCCGCGACGTCGTCGACATGGCGGGCGAGGAGGCCGCCCGTGCCGGCCGCGCCGATCCTCCGGCGCAGCACGCCATGCAGCTGTGGTGCGGGATCGACGACACCAAGGAAGACGCCCGCGCCCGTCTCGCGCCCGCGATGGAGGCCTTCTACCAGATCCCCTTCGAGCGCTTCGAGAAGTACTCGCCCTACGGCACCGCCGAGGACGTCGCCGAGTTCCTCGCGCCCTACGTCGAGGCCGGCTGCCGGTGGTTCAACCTGATCCCGCAGGCCGACGACCGGGACGCGGCGCTGGCGGGTGCGGCCGCGGTCAAGAAGCTGCTCGCCCGCACGTGAGCGCCGAGATGCGCATCGACCGCCGGTTCTGCGGTCCGCCCGACAGCGGCAACGGCGGGTACACGTGCGGCCTCGTCGCCGCCGAGGTGCCCGGACCGGCCGAGGTGACGCTGCGCCGACCTCCGCCCCTCGACACCCCATTGCGTGTCGAACACGCAGGCGACGACGTGCACGTCTTCCACGGCGACGCGCTGGTGGCGGAAGGCGCGGCCGCCGCCGGCGACCTCGGCGTGGACGTCCCCGACCCCGTCGGCATCGGCGAGGCCGGGCGCGCCGCGATGCGCTCGCCGCTGCACGAGCACCCGGAGGACCATCCGTTCCCGACGTGCTTCGTGTGCGGGCCGGAGCGCGCCCAGGGAGACGGCCTGCGCATCCTCGTCGGACCGGTGGCGGGACGCGGCGTGGCGGCCGATGCGTGGACACCCGGCGCCGATCTCGCCGGCGACGACGGCGTCGTTCGTCCCGAGTTCGTCTGGGCCGCGCTCGACTGCTCCGGCGGCGTCGGGTCGTGGTTGGTCGAGCCGCTCGACGGCAACCCGTACGTGCTCGGCCGGATGGCGGTGCGGATCCCCGCCGTCGTGCGCGCCGGTGAGCCCCACGCCGTCGTCGGGTGGCGCATCGGGTTGGACGGCCGGAAACAGACGGCGGGCTCGGCGGTCTTCACCGCCGGCGGCGCCCTTGCCGGCGTCGCCCGCGCGACCTGGATCCGGCTCGCCTAGCTCCGCTCGTCGATCGGGACGTACTTGCGCTCGGTCAGGCCGGTGTAGATCTGTCGGGGCCGGCCGATCTTCGTCCTGGGGTCGTGCATCATCTCGTACCAGTGCGCGATCCA
>DATFXK010000092.1:0-8144 GCA_035316005.1 Acidimicrobiia bacterium
TCGAGCGGTGTGCGGCCATCGAGCTCGGCGAGGGGCTCGTCCGCGCACCCGTCCGGCACGAGCACGACGTACTTCACAATCCTCCTTTGGCGCCGTCCCAGGCTCCGGCTCTGCGGAGCCGGTCGGCAAAGCCGCCGTCTCCGCGCTCAGGCTAGGCGCGCCAACCTTCAAGGCCCGACGGGATAGCGTCCCCGCCACGATGACCACCTCGCGGCGGTCCCCCATGTCCTTCGCCGCGGGTATCGCGATCCTCGCAGCGACCGCGCTCCTCGTCGCCGGATGCAGCGACAGCGGCGGTTCATCGACCTCGAAGACGACGTCCTCGTCCGGCGGCGACGTGCGCGTCAAGCTCACGCCCGTCGCCCGCGTCGACGACCCGACCGCGTTCACCACACGGACCGGCGATCGCGCGCTGTACGTCACCGAGCAGGTGGGACGCGTACGGGCGATGCGAGACGGTGCCCTCGACCCGCGGCCCGTGCTCGACATCACCGATCAGGTGGGCAGCGGAGGCGAGCGCGGCCTCCTCGGCATCGCGTTCTCGCCCGACGGCTCGAAGCTGTACCTCTATTACACGAACCGGGACGGCGACATCCGCGTCGACGAATACCCGATGTCCGGGAATGCGGTGGACACCGGCTCACGCCGCCAGCTCCTCGCGGTGGACCATCCGGCGGCGCCGAACCACAACGGCGGGCAGTTGAGCTTCGGGCCCGACGGCAAGCTGTACATGGGACTCGGCGACGGCGGGGGCGCTGGCGACGCGGGCGCCGGCCACGTCGAGGGTGGGAACGCCCAGTCGCGCGACACGCTGCTGGGCAAGATCCTGCGCATCGACCCGACGCCGTCCGGCGGAGCGCCGTACTCGATCCCCTCCGACAACCCGTTCGCCGGCGGCGGCGGCATGCCGGAGATCTGGGCATACGGGCTGCGGAACCCGTGGCGCTTCTCGTGGGACCGCGAGACGGCCGACATGTGGATCGCCGACGTGGGTCAGAACCAATGGGAGGAGATCGACTTCGTCCGCGCCGGCCGGGGCGCGGGCGCGAACTACGGGTGGAACCGGGTCGAGGGTAACCACGAGTTCTCCGGCGCAGCGCCGGCCGGCGCGGTTGGCCCGATCCACGAGTACTCCCACGCCGGCGGTGGTTGCTCCATCTCGGGCGGGTACGTGTACCGCGGCTCGAAGATCCCGGGGTTGACCGGTCAATACCTGTTCAGCGATTACTGCGACAGCACGATCCGATCGATCAGAGAACGCGGGGGGAAGGTCGCCGATCAGCGCGATCTCGGTCTGAAGGCGAACCAGGTCACCGCGTTCGGCCAGGACCAGGACGGCCAGTTGTACGTCCTCTCGCAGGGCGACGGCGTCCAGCGCGTCGACCCTGCCTGATCACTCCACTCGCGGCACGACCGCGCCGGCGATGCGCCGGGTGATCCCGGCGGGCAGAGTGCTCGAGAACGCGGCGCCGGCCTGGTTCAGCGCGCCGGGGATGCACACGGCACGCCCCTGGTCGTACGCGCGCAGCGCCGCCGCGACCACGGGCTCCGGCGTCTGCCACAGGAAGCTCGGCACCGAACCGGAGTCGAGCCCGGCGCGCTCCTGGAACTCGGTGCGCGTGAACCCGGGGCACAGCACCATCACCTTCACACCCGTTCCTCGCAATTCCTCGTGCACGGCCTGGCTGAAGCTGGTGACGAACGCCTTCGTGCCTCCGTAAGTCGCGTTGAGCGGTGTCGGCTGATGGCCGGCCAGCGAGGACACGTTGATGATCCCCCCGCGCCCGCGCTCGATCATCCCCGGTAGGGCGGCGTGCGAGAGCTGCACGACCGCCAGCACGTTGAGGCGAATCACCCGCGCCTCGGCTTCGCGCGACAGCTCCGCGAACTTGCCGTAGGTACCCACCCCTGCGTTGTTGACGAGGAGATCGACCGCGGGCTCGGCGGACTCGAGCCGAGCCTCGACCACCGCTCTTCCCTTCTTCGACGTGAGGTCGGCCGAGAGGACCTCGACGTCCACGCCGTACTTCGCCTCCAGCCGCTCGGCGAGGGCGTCGAGCCGGGAGGTGTCGCGGGCGACGACGACCAGGTCATCGCCTCGGGCGGCGAGCGCGCGTGCGAACTCGGAGCCGATCCCGGACGACGCGCCCGTGACGAGCGCCATCGGCTTCGGGGTGCTCATGCCCTCACCTCCGACATCAGAGGCCGAGCTCCGCCGCCACCGCGTCCGGCGCTGCCTCGACCGCGTGCCCCACCTCGACCTCGTCCATCGCCCGCTCGGGATCCTTGAGGCCGTGACCCGTGAGCGTGCACACGACGGTCTCGTCCCTCCCGATCAGCCCGCCCGCCGCCGCCTTGAGGAGCCCGGCGACCGCCGCCGCCGAGGCCGGCTCCACGAAGCAGCCCTCGGCCGACGCCAGGAACCGGTACGCGTGGATGATCTCGGCGTCGCTCACGGCGCCGATGTGCCCGCCCGACTCGTCCCGGGCCGCGAGCGCGCCCTCCCAGTTCGCCGGGTTCCCGATCCGGATCGCGGTGGCAACCGTCTCAGGATGAGGAACAGGCTCGCCGTGGACGAGAGGCGCCGCTCCGAGCGCCTGCCAACCCAGCATGCGGGGGCGCCGGCTCGGGCGTCCGTGCACGTCGTATTCGAGGTAGCCCTTCCAGTACGCGCCGATGTTGAGCGCGTTCCCGACCGGGATGCAGTGCACGTCGGGGGCGTCACCGAGGGCGTCGATGATCTCGAACGAAGCCGTCTTCTGCCCTTCGATACGGAACGGGTTGATCGAATTCACGATCGTCACCTTGCGGCGCTCGGCAAGCTCGCGCACCACGCCGAGCGCAGCGTCGAAGTTGCCGCGCACCGGGACGACGCGCGCGCCGTGGATCAGCGCTTGCGCGAGCTTGCCCGTCGCGACGTGACCCTCCGGGATGACGACGGCGCAGATCAGGCCGGCGCGCGCCGCGTAGGCGGCAGCCGACGCCGATGTGTTGCCGGTCGACGCGCAGATGACGGCCTTGGCGCCGTCCTCGACTGCCTTCGACATCGCCAGCGTCATGCCGCGATCCTTGAACGAACCGGTCGGGTTGAGGCCCTCCAGTTTCAGCAGCACCCGCGCTCCGGTCCGTTCGGACAGGTGCGGCGCGTCGACGAGAGGCGTGCCCCCCTCGAGCAGCGTCACGACCGGTGTCGCGCCGCTGACAGGGAGGTACTCGCGGTAGGCGGCGATCACGCCCGGCCACGGCTGCGCCTGCGCCATCAGTCCTCGTCGCCCAGGACGCGCAGCACGGACCCGACCCTGTGCACGACGTCGACGTCGCGCAGGGCATGGACGGTCGCCCTGAGATCCGCTTCGCGCGCGCTGTGGGTGACGAAGATGAGGCGGGCGTCGGCGCCGATCCCCCGCTGCTGCATCGACTTGATCGACACGCCGTGCCGCCCGAACTGGTCGGCGATCTTGGCGAGCACTCCCGGCTGATCGGCCACTTCCATGAGCAGGTAGAACTGCGACGCGACCTCGTCGATGGGCCGTACCCGGCGGTGGCTCAACGCTCCGATCGTCGCCCCCCGCCCTCCCGACGTGAGGTTCTTCGCCGCGTCGATGAGATCGCCGAGCACCGCCGACGCCGTCGGGCTCCCGCCCGCGCCCCGGCCGTACAGCATCAGCTCGCCCACGGCGTCGCCTTCGATGAACAGCGCGTTGAACGACTCCCGCACGGACGCCAGCGGATGGTGCACCGGGATCATCGACGGGTGCACGCGCACGGCGAGGTCGCCGTCGACCTCCTCGGCCACGGCCAGCAGCTTCACGACGTACCCGAGGTCGTGCGCCGAGCTGATGTCGTGTTCGCTGATCTCGGCGATGCCCTCGCGGTACACGTCGCCGGCGACGACGCGCGCACCGAACGCGATCGAGGCGATGATCGTGGCCTTGGCGGCGGCGTCATACCCTTCGATGTCCGCCGTCGGGTCCCGCTCCGCGTAGCCGAGCGTCTGCGCCTCGGCCAATGCGTCATGGAACGACGACCCCTCTTCCGTCATGCGCGTGAGGATGTAGTTGGTCGTCCCGTTGACGATGCCGATCACGCGGCGGATGCGGTCACCGGCGAGCGACTCCCGCAGCGGCCGGATGAGCGGGATGCCCCCTGCCACGGAGGCCTCGAACAGGAGGTCGACGCCCGATCCTTCCGCCGTTTCGAAGAGCTCCTTGCCGACGTTGGCGAGAAGCTCCTTGTTGGCGGTGACGACGGGCTTCCCGCGCTTGAGGGCCTCGGTGATCAACGACCGCGCCGGCTCGATCCCCCCGATCACCTCGACGACGACGTCGATGTCGGGATCGGCGACGACGTCCTCCGCATCGCGCGTGAAGCGGCCGGCCGGGAGTGCGACGTCCCGCTCACGCGCGAGGTTGCGCACGGCGACCCGGGACACCTCGATGCGCACTCCGGCCCGGCTCTCGATCACGTCGGCGTGCTCGCCGATGAGGCGCACCAGCGCCGAGCCGACGTGCCCGCACCCGAGCAGGCCGACCCGCACCGTCTCGTCCCGCAGCGGGTGGGCCATCGCCTCAGTCTCGCGCTCTAATCCGCATCGAGGTGGACGAGATCGTCGGGCGTCTCGCGCCGGATCACGACCCGGGCGCGACCGTCGCGCACGAACACGACGGCCGGCCGCGGCACCTTGTTGTAGTTGGACGCCATCGAGTAGCCGTAGGCCCCGGTGACGGGCACCGCCAGCAGGTCCCCGACCTGCACGCCCTCCGGGAGCCGGGCGTCGGCCACGACGACGTCGCCCTGCTCGCAGTGCTTGCCGGCGATCGAGCACACGAGCGCGCGCGGCTCGCCGACGCGGGCGGGGAGGTACGCCTCGTACCCGGCGCCGTAGAGCACGGGGCGGGGGTTGTCGCTCATGCCTCCGTCGACGGCGACGTACGTCCGACCCTGCGGGATCGTCTTGACGGTGCCGACGCGGTACAGGGTGACGGCCGCCGACGCCGAGATCGACCGGCCGGGCTCGACCATGAGCCGGGGCACTTCTTCGAGACCGGCGTCCGCGACCCGGTCCTTCAACGTCGACCGCAGCGTCGCCTCGTACTCCCCCAACGACATGACCGGGTCGGTCGCGAGGTACCGCGCAGCCAGACCACCGCCCATGTTCAGCTCTTCGACACGTGTGCCCGTCGACTCTTCGATGGCCGCGCAGAGGTCGACGACGATCGCGAGCGCACGGGTGTATGCGTCGAGCCGCTCGATCATCGACCCGATGTGGGAGTGCAACCCACCGAATTGGAGCACCTTGCTCTCGACGACGCGGCGGGCGGCCGCGAGGGCGACGCCGTCGTGGACGACGAAGCCGAACTTCGAGTCGAGCGTCCCGGTCTCGATGAACTCGTGGGTGTGCGCCTCGACGCCGGGCGTGACGCGCACGAGCACCGACGGTGGCGCCGCCCGGTCACCGGCGAGGCGTTCGAGCCGGTCGAGCTCGTCGAACGAATCGGCAACGATGCGACCGACACCGGCATCGAGTGCCTGAGCGAGCTCGTCCGTCGACTTGTTGTTGCCGTGGAAGACGATCCGACCGGCCGGGAACCCGGCACGCAGGGCGACGGACAGCTCGCCGCCGGTGGCGACATCGAGGTGGAGGCCCTCCTCGGCGACCAGACGGGCCATGGCGATGCACAGGAACGCCTTGCCGGCGTAGGCCACGCCGTCGGCGCCGAAGGCCGAAGCGAACTCGCGGCATCGGCGCCGGAGATCGTCCTCGTCGTAGACGAAGAGCGGCGTCCCCTGCTCGGCCGAGAGCTGCTCGAGCAGTTCCGCGTCGCGGAGCGCGGGCGGGATCAGGTCGGCATCGACGGGTGCGCTCACTCTTCCTGCTCCGAGTCCTCGTCGAGGCGCGCCATCTCGTCGGGCGCCGAGACCCCGAGCAGGCCGAGGGCGTCGGCGAGACCGATCCGGGACGCCTCGGCCAACCAGAGCCGGGCCTGGGTGAGAGCGTCGTCGTCGCTGATCACACGGCAGTCGCGGTAGAAGCCGTGGAAGTGCTTGGCGAAGTCGCGTACCCAGGTGGTCACCCGGTGCGGCGCGCGCAGGTCGGCCGCCTCGCGTACGGCTTCGGGATACAGCGCGAGCGAACGGAGGAGTTCGGCCTCGCGCTCGTGCACGAGCACGGACAGGTCGACCTGGTCGAGCGGCCGGCGGGTGACGCCGCGCTCGCGCGCCTTGCGCCCGATCGACGCAATGCGGGCGTGCGCGTACTGCACGTAGTAGACGGGGTTCTCCATCGACTGCGACGTGACGACGTCGAGGTCGAAGGTCTGCGGCGTGTCGATGCCCTGGAGCAGGAACGTCAGCCGGCACACGTCGGCGTCGACCTCGTCGAGGATGTCGGTGAGCGTCACGACGTTGCCGGCGCGCTTCGACAGACGGACCGGCTCGCCGCTACGAAGCAGCTGCACCAGCTGTCCGAGGATGATCTCCGGTTCGCCGGGTGGGGAGCCGAGCGCCTCCATGCCCGCCTGGAGCGACTTCACCTGCCCGTGATGGTCGGCACCCCAGATGTCGACCAGGTGCTGCCACCCGCGCGCCAGCTTGTCGCGGTGGTACGCCAGATCGTTCGCAAGGTACGTGGTGCTTCCGTCGCTCTTGACGAGCACGCGGTCACGCTGATCACCGAAGTCGCTCGTGCGCAGCCAGGTTGCGCCCCCCTCCTCGTAGGTGGCGCCGGCGGCGCCAAGGGCGTCGAGCACCGCGGCAACGTCACCTCGCTCGTGGAGCGTGCGCTCCGAGAACCACGTGTCGAAATGCACGCCGATCCGACCGAGGTCTTCTCGAAGCCCTTCGACGACGCGCTGATAGCCCCACTCGGTCGCCTCTGCGAGAGACACGTCGTCCCCGGCATCGCGATGGAGACCGCGGGCCATCTCGACCAGGTACTCGCCGCGGTAGCCGTCCTCGGGCGGCTCTTCGCCCCGGTAGCGCGCGTACAGCGACTTCCCGAACGTCTCGAGCTGGTTGCCGGCGTCGTTGAGGTAGTACTCGCGGTGCACCTCGGCGCCCTGGGCCGCGAAGAGGTTTGCGATCGCGTCGCCGACTGCGACCCAGCGCCCTCCGCCGGCGTGCAGTGGACCGGTCGGGTTCGCCGAGACGAACTCGAGGTTGATCCGGCGGCCGTGCAGCGTGTCGTCCCGGCCGTAGGTGTCGCCCGCCGCCACCACTTCTCGCAGGACGTCATGGAGCCACGACGGCGACAGGAAGAGATTGAGGAAACCCGGCCCCGCCACCTCGATGCGATCCAGGTGCTGCGGCGGCGCCGACTCCATCGCGATCTTGATCCGGTCGGCAATGTCGCGCGGCGGGAGCTTCGCCGTCTTCGCCATCTGCAGCGCGACGGGGCTGGCCCAGTCCCCTCGTCCGTGGTCCGGATCGCCGGGCTCGAGCGCGACACCGTTGGGCGGCTCGGGGAGCCCGGCCACTCTCAGCGCGTCACGCAGGCTGTTACGGAGCTCGTCACGGATCACGAAGAGGGGAGGCGACACGCAGCGCGTCGCCCATCACCGCATCGTACTTCCCGCACCCCTCGGAACCCCGGGAGTTGGGCACGCGCCGTTGCTACCCTGCGCGTGCGCGGCCCTCGTAGCTCAGGGGATAGAGCAGTGGCCTCCGGAGCCATGTGCGCAGGTTCGAATCCTGCCGAGGGCGCCAGACTTCCCGGGACCGAGCGCCCCAGCCGACGGAGCTCACAGCTCGCGTTCGTAGAAGTACTGGACGGGACCGTCGGGCCCTCCCTCGCGGTTGCTGAAGCCGAGGCTCTCGTAGAGTGCGCGAGCGGCGACGTCGTCCTCGCTCGTGCCGAGATGGATGTCCGAGGCGCCGTCGACACGCGCCAGGTCGAGCACCGCAGTCATGAGCGCCCGCCCGATCCCTCGGCCGCGTCTCTCGGGGACCACGTACAGCTCCTCCAAGTAGCAATCGAGCGAGTCCTGCAGGAGCGCGGGCCGGAACCGGAGGACCGCCAGCCCGTGGGGGCCGCTTCCGGCGAGCAGCACCGTGATCGCCTGTTCGGCGAGAAGCATCCGGACACGACGAGCGGCGGCGCTCGGACCGGGAGTGGGCCAGTCGTACTCGCGGTTGAAATCGTGGAG
>DATFXK010000093.1:0-21791 GCA_035316005.1 Acidimicrobiia bacterium
CCGACGCGCGTGTACGTGCCGAATTCGATGTCCAACACGGTCAGCGTCATCGACCCGAACTCGATGACGGTGACCGACCAGTTCCCGGTGAAGGTGCTGCCCCAGCACGTCGTGCCGTCCTGGGACATGCAGACGCTGTACGTGAACAACAACAACGGCAACACGTTGACGCCCATCGATCCGCGGAGCGGCAAGCCGGGCGCCGACATCCCGATCGACGACCCGTACAACCTCTACTTCTCCCCCGACGGGACGAAGGCCATCGTGATGGCCGAGCGCAACAACGCCGTCGACTTCTACGACCCGAAGACCTGGACGCTCATCAAGAAGGTGCCGATCCCGCACCCGGGGGTGAACCACGCCGAGTTCACCGCCGACGGCAAGACCATGGTCGCGAGCTGCGAGTTCTCGGGCTACCTGGTGCGCATCGACCTCGACCGCATGGAAATTACTGGCGAGCTCAACGTGGGCGGCAAGCCCGTGGACGTCAAGCTCTCTCCCGACGGCAGTGTGATGTTCAACGCCAACGAGACCAAGGACGGGGTCACGGTCGTCGATTGGGCCAACATGCGGGAGCTCGGCTTCATCGACACGGGCAAGGGAGCGCACGGCCTGTACCCCAGCCGCGACGGCACGAAGCTCTACGTGACCAACCGCGGCGCCGGATCGGTGACGGTCATCGACTTCGCGACGCACAAGGTCGACGGCACGTGGCACTTCGGGGGCAGCCCCGACATGGGCGGCGTCAGCAGCGACGGCAAGCAGCTCTGGCTCAGCGGCCGCTACAACTCCGAGGTGTACGTGATCGACACGAGTACCGGGCAGCTGATCAAGAAGATCCCCGTCGGCGACGGCCCGCACGGGCTGGCGATCTTCCCGCAACCCGGCCGCTACAGCATGGGCCACACCGGCAACTACCGCTGACCGTCCCGATCAGCCGGTTGCCAGCTGGACGACGGTGGCGACGGGTGCGCGATCCGTGCCCTGCCCGCCGACGAGATACGCCGTGCCACCGATCGTGGTCACGGCGGCGTCCGTGACGGGCGCGGGAAGCGTGCCGGCCGGCGTGACCGCCCCGCCGCCGGGATCGAAGCGGAGCACCTGCGCGGACACCTGGTTGCTGACGAACCCGCCGAGCACGTACACCTGCCCGCCGACCTCGACCGCGTTCGCGTGCGACACCGGAGCCGGCAGCTGGCCGACCACGCTCACTTGACCGGTCGCGGGATCGATCTTCTGGATGGAGCGCGTGTCGCCGCCGCTGGCGTTGGCGACTCCCCCGAACACGTAGATGGCCCCGCCGGCGACGGCAGCCGCCGGGTAGCGCACGGGCTCGGCCAGCGTGCCGAAGGTGCGGTAGTGCGCGCCGTCGTCGCTGACGAGCACGTTCGGGGAGATCTGGTGACCGTCGAACCCGCCGACGACGTACACCTTGCCGCCGACCGTCACCGCGACGTGGTCCGAGAGCGGACCGGGCACACTCCCGAAGATCTTCCCGGCGGCGCCGGCGTGGAACGACTGCACCGACGCGCTGCCTTCCTCGCCGGTGCCGCCCGCGATCACCGTGTACGCCCCGTTTACGAACGCCCCGGCGGCGTCGTGCACGGGCTGTGCAAGGGTGCCGAGAGACTGCGACGCGCCGTTCGACGGATCGACGCGCACGACGTTGCCCGTCGTCTGCCTCGACGCGTCGAGACCGCCCAGCACGACGAGCTCCTTCCCGTCGGTCAGGGCGACCTCACGCGACGACGGCGACGGCAGCTTCCACGGTGCGGGACCGATCCGGAGCGCGGTGACGCCGGTCGTGGCCGGCGCGGTCGTCGCCGGCGAGGTGGTCGCGGGCGCGCGTTTCGTGGTGCTCCCCCCACCGCCGCCCCGGCCGCACGCGGCGACGAGCAGCGCGAGCGCGCCGAGCATGGCGACACGATGAGCGGCCGGGCGCACGACGGAACCCTTGCACACGAAACGCGGGCGACCCGAGTCGAGGTCGCGGGCTACGATCGGGATCGACCCGTGGGGAGCTCGGGACAGCCGGGCTGAGAGGGTGGCCGAGCCGATCGGCAGCGCCACCGACCCGTGGAACCTGCACCGGGTAATTCCGGCGAAGGGAGCCAGGGAGATCGTGGACGCGCCCCGCGCGGTGGCGCTGGTGTTCGCGGGTGGTGATCCCGTCGACGAGGACGTCGCGGCGCGGCTCCCGACCGGCGCGGCGACGGTCGTAGCCGCCGACTCGGGCGTTGAACACGCGCTCGCGCTCGGTTGCACGGTTGACCTCGTGGTCGGTGACTTCGATTCGGCCGATCCCGACGCCGTCGACGCCGCCGTCACCGCCGGCGCCGAGGTTCGCCGCTACCCGCAGGCGAAGGACAAGAGCGACCTCGAGCTCGCGCTGGACGCGGCGCACGAGCGGGGGGCGTCGCGCCTGATCGTCGTGGGCGGTGCCGGCGGGCGTCTCGACCACCTGCTCGCCAACATGTTGCTGCTGGCGTCGCCGTCGTTCGCCGACGTCGAGGTCGAGGCGATGGTCGGCCGCGCCCGCGTCACGGTGATCCGTCGTGTCGCTCGTCTCACGGGGTCGCGGGGTGACCTGTGCTCGCTCTTCGCCGTCGGCGGTCCCGCGCGCGGTATGCGGACGTCGGGACTGAAGTACCCGCTCGACGGCGAGGACCTCCTGCCCGGTTCCACCCGCGGGCTGAGCAACGAGCTCGTGGAGCTCGTTGCAGCCGTCACGATCGAGCATGGCGCAGCGCTGGCCGTGCAACCCGACCCAAGAGGAGCCTGACCATGCGCCGATTCCACGCACTCGCCCTTACTCTCTCGCTGCTCGCGGCGGCGGCGATCGTTGCCGGGCCGGTTTCGGCGTCGGCGTCCGCGCCGCGCAGCTCCGGCAACACGACGATCACGCTGATGTCGCACGACTCGTTCGCGGCCTCGAAGAAGGTGATGCGGGAGTTCACGAAGAAGACGGGGGTGACGGTGAAGGTGCTGCCGTCCGGCGACGCGGGCGCGGCCGTCAACCAGGCGATCCTCACCAAGAGCAACCCCCTCGGCGACGTCTTCTTCGGCATCGACAACACCCTGCTGAGCAGGGGGCTCGACGCCGGCATCTTCGTGCCGTACAAGTCGCCCGAGCTCGCGAACATCTCGAAGGACATCCAGCTCGACCCGCGTCACCGGGTCACGCCGGTCGACACCGGGGACGTGTGCGTCAACTTCGACCGGAAGTACTTCGCGGACAAGAACCTGACGGTCCCGCAGACGCTCGACGACCTCGCGAAGCCGGAGTACAAGGGCCTGCTCGTGGTCGAGAACCCCGCCACGTCGTCGCCCGGCCTCGCCTTCCTGCTCGCGACGGTCAGCAAGTTCGGGCCGGACGGATGGCGCTCCTACTGGGACAAGCTGCGCGACAACGGCGTCAAGGTCGTCGACGGCTGGGAGCAGGCCTACAACACCGAGTTCTCGGGCAGTGCCGGGAAGGGTGACTACCCGCTCGTCGTGTCGTACGCGACGAGCCCCCCGGCCGAGGTGGTGAACGCCAACCCGCAGCCGGACCAGCCGCCGACCGGCGCGCTGCTCGACACGTGCTTCCGGCAGATCGAGTTCGTCGGCATCATGAAGGGAACCACCCACGAGAAGGCAGCGAAGCAGCTCGTCGACTTCATGCTCTCGGACCGGTTCCAGCAGGACATGCCGCTCCAGATGTACGTCTTCCCCGCTCGAGACGGCACGAAGCTGCCGAGCGTGTTCGTGAAGTACGCCAAAGTCGCGCCGAGCCCGTTCTCGCTGCCGCCCGAGGAGATCGCCAAGAACCGCGACCAGTGGATCGACCAGTGGACCAGCACCGTGCTCCGATGAGCGCTGAGCGCTGATGCATGCAGAGAGCTCGCTCGGCGGGCTCCACGCACGCATCGACCGGGGGCGGCTCGTCCGGGGGCTGATGCTCGCGGTGCCGATCGCGTTCCTCGGCGTGTTCTTCGTGTACCCGGTGGCCTCGATCGTCGGGCGCGGCCTCACGCCGGGCGGATCGCTCGACTTCAGCCCACTCGCCGACGTCGTCACCGACGCCCAGTTCCGGGGCGTGGCGTGGTTCACGATCTGGCAGGCGACGGTGTCCACGGCGCTCACCGTGCTCGTGGCGCTGCCCGGCGCGTACGTGTTCGCGCGCTACGAGTTCCGGGGGAAACGGCTCGTGCGGGCGGCGGTGCTCGTCCCGTTCGTCCTGCCGACGGTGGTGGTCGGCTCGGCGTTCCTCGCGGTGCTCGGCGACGGCGGCCCGCTCGGGTTCCTGGGCCTCGACCAGTCGCTGGCCGCCATCCTGGTGGCCCACGTGTTCTTCAACTACGCGGTCGTGGTGCTCATCGTGGGCGGTTTGTGGGCGCACCTCGACCCTCGCCAGGAGGATGCGGCCCGCGTCCTCGGCGCCGGCCGGTGGCAGACGTTCCGCTCCGTCACGCTGCCGTCGTTGCGACCCGCGATCGCGGCCGCCGCCGCCATCGTGTTCCTGTTCGACTTCACGTCCTTCGGGGTGATCCTCATCCTCGGCGGGCCCGGCTACTCGACCCTCGAGACGGAGATCTACCGCCAGACCGTGCAGTTCCTCCACCTGCCGCAGGCGGCCGCGCTGTCGATCGTGCAGATGGCCGCGGTGGTGGTCGTGCTGCTCGTCGCGGGACGCGCGCAGGGCCGGCGGGCGGAGGCGCTGCGCCTGCGGGCGGTCGCCGAGACCTCGCGGCGGCCTCGCACCCTCGGCGAGCGCGCCATGGTCGGGATCAACCTCGCCGTGATCGCCGTCCTGCTCGGCGGCCCGATCGCGGTCCTCGTCGAGCGCTCGTTCGACACCGCCGGCGGCTACGGCCTCGGCTTCTACCGCGCGCTGTCGGAGCTCCGGCGCACGAGCACGATCTTCGTGCCGCCGGTCGAAGCGGTGCGCAACTCACTCGTGTTCGCCGCCGCCGCCACGATCATCGCCCTCGTCATCGGCGGGTTGGCTGCGTTCGCGATCGCAGGCCCCCACCGTTCGCCCCGCTCCGCCGGCCTCGACACGCTGCTGCTCCTGCCCCTCGGCGTGTCGGCGGTGACGATCGGCTTCGGCTTCCTGATCGCGCTCGACAAGCCGCCGTTCGACCTGCGCGCGTCGCCGGTGCTCATCCCCATCGCGCACGCGCTGGTCGCGGCGCCGTTCGTGGCCCGGGTCCTGATCCCCGTGCTGCGATCCATCGACCAGCGCCTGCGCGACACCGCGGCCGTCCTCGGCGCGTCGCCGGGACGGGTCTGGCGCGAGATCGACCTGCCGATCGTGGCGCGGGCGCTGCTCGTCGCGGCCGGGTTCGCGTTCGCCATCTCGCTCGGCGAGTTCGGCGCGACGATCTTCATCGCCCGGCCCGACTACCCGACGCTGCCCGTCGTCATCTTCCGCTTGCTCGGCCAGCCCGGCACGCTGAACTTCGGCGCCGCGATGGCGGCGAGCGTCATCCTCATGGCGGTGACCGCGGTCGCGATCTTCGCCATCGAGCGTTTCCGGTTCGCGGACATCGGGGAGTTCTGACCGATGCTGCGCGTCGCCGAGCTCGAGGTGCGCTACGGGGAAGCGGTCGCGCTCGACGGCATCGACCTCGTCGTCGGCGACGGTGAGGTCGTTTCGGTGCTCGGGCCGAGCGGCAGCGGCAAGAGCACCCTGCTGCGCGCCGTCGCCGGGCTCGAGCCGCCGGCGCACGGACGCATCGAGTGGGACGGCCACGACCTGACACATGTGCCGCCGCATCGTCGCCGCATGGGCCTGATGTTCCAGGACCACACGCTGTTCCCGCATCGCGACGTGGTCGCCAACGTCGCGTTCGGGTTGCGCATGCGCCGCGTGCCGGCGGAACGGGCGGCGGCGCGGGCGCGCGAGCTGCTGGTCCTCGTCGGCCTGGGCGGGTACGAGCACCGGCGCGTCACCGAGCTGTCCGGCGGCGAGCAGCAGAGGGTGGCGCTCGCACAAGCCCTGGCGCCGGCGCCGCGTCTGCTGATGCTCGACGAACCGCTGGGATCGCTCGACCGCGCGCTCCGGGAGCGCCTCATGGTCGAGCTGCGCGAGCTCTTCACGCGCCTCGGCCTCACTTCGCTGTACGTCACCCACGACCACGACGAGGCGTTCGCGCTCGCCGACCGTGTCGCGGTCATGCACGACGGTCGCATCGCGCAACTCGGTTCGCCGGTCGAGGTGTGGGAGCACCCGGCCAACGAGTTCGTCGCCCGCTTCCTCGGCTACAACGTCACCGACGCGTTGGGCACCGGTCGCGTCGCCGTACGCACCGACAGCCTGCGCGTCGAGCCGGACGGGCCCATCGCCGGCGTCGTCACCGCCCGCACCTTCCGGCGCGACCACTTCCTGCTCGAGGTGAAGGTCGCCGACGGGCCGGCCTTAGAGGTCGCCGTCACCGGCGACCTCATCCCCGCCGTCGGCGACGCCGTCCGCCTCGCCGTCGACCCCGATGTCGTCGTTTCCCTGGCGCCCTGACGACCACTCTTGCGACCGTCCGGTCGCTCATCTGCACGGAATCTCCACACGGCCGGCAAGACTCCGCGAAACGGGTTCCTTATCCTGGCGTGCGATGTCCCCGGCTCCTGCGGCCGCCTCGCCCGCCCGCACGATCGTCGTCATCGAGGACGAAGTGTCGATCGCGTCGGCGATCGCGGCGCGGTTGCGCAGCGAAGGCTTCTCGGTCGAGATCGCGACCGACGGCCCGGGCGGCGTCGACGTGTGCGAACGCGTGCAGCCCGACCTCGTCGTCCTCGACTTGATGCTGCCGGGGCTCGACGGGCTGGAGGTGTGCCGGCGCATCCAGCACGAGCGGCCTGTGCCGGTGCTGATGCTGACGGCGCGCGACTCCGAGACCGACATGGTGGTCGGGCTCGCCGTCGGCGCCGACGACTACCTCACCAAGCCGTTCAGCCCTCGTGAGCTCGTCGCGCGCGTGCACGCGCTGTTGCGGCGCGTCGAGCGTGCCGCAACCGCGGCGACGAAGCCGGGCGAGACGCTCTCCGTCGGTGGCGTCGAGCTCGACCTCGCCACTCGTCGGGTCCGCCGCGGCGACGACACCGTGCACCTGACGCCCACCGAGTTCGACCTGCTCGCACACCTCGCCTCGCACCCAGGTCAGGTGTTCACGCGCGAGCAGCTCCTGGTGCAGGTATGGGGGTACCACGACGGCTCGGGCGCCCGCACGGTGGATTCGCACGTCCGCGCCGTCCGGCGCAAGCTCGGCCCCGACGTCATCCGCACCGTGCACGGTGTTGGGTACGCGGCCGACGACGCCGCGCTCACGGCCGCGTCCGGCGGCCCGGGAGACCGATCGTGAGCCCGCGCCGCCCGCTCGACACGGTCCCGTCTCTCAAGATCAAGCTCGGCGCCGTCATCTTCTCCGCCGTCGCGGTGACGGTGTTCGTGTTCTGGCTCTGCCTGAAGGCGGGGATCTGGCCGTCGGTCAGCGGGATCATCGCCGGTTCGCTGGCACTGGTGATGGTGCGGTTCCTCGCCCGCGGGATGACGTCGCCGTTGCGCGAGATGTCCGACGCGGCGCGGGCGATGGCGAAGGGCAACTACGAGATCCGCGTCAGCGCGACGTCTCGCGACGAGGTCGGCGAGCTGGCGCGTGCGTTCAACAAGATGGCGGCCGAGCTGGCCGAGACGGACCGCGTCCGCCGCGACCTGGTGGCGAACGTCTCGCACGAGCTGCGCACCCCGATCGCCGCGCTGCAGGCCGTCCTCGAGAACCTCGTCGACGGCGTCGAGGACCCCGATCCGCAGACGTTCCGCACGATGCTGGCGCAGGTCGAGCGCCTGGGCCGGCTCGTCACTCAGCTGCTCGACCTGTCCCGGCTCGAGTCGGGCGCAGTTCCGCTCGACCGCAGCGAGTTCGACGTGAAGCCCGTGCTCGAGCACGCGGTGCGCGAGCAGCAGCTCCACGCCCCCGGCGTCGACGTCGCCGTCGTCGTCGAGACGCCCGGCCTGACTGCAGACGGTGACCCGGAGCGGGTGCACCAGGTCGTCGCCAACCTGCTCGAGAACGCGGTGCGGTACACACCGACCGGCGGCCGGGTCGAGGTCCGGGCGCGGCGCGCCGTGAACGGCGCGAGCGTGGGACACGGCGCCGCGCCGACGCCGGCGGTGACGATCGAGGTGTGCGACGAGGGCCCCGGCATCGCCGAGACGGAGGAGGGCCGGGTGTTCGAGCGCTTCTACCGAGCGGACACGGCGCGCGCGTCGAGCGACGGCGGCGCCGGCCTCGGCCTGGCGATCGCGCAATGGATCGTCGACCTCCACGGCGGCGACATCCATCCCGAGCGGCGCGAGCCCCACGGCTGCCGCATGGTCGTGACGCTGCCCGGAGGGGCGGCGCAACCGGAGCGAGTCCCGAACTGAGGAGTACAGCAATGGAGCTGTCCACGATCGACGAGGCGGTCAGGCGGATCCGCCGGGGGGAGATGGTCCTCGTCGTCGACGACGAAGACCGCGAGAACGAAGGCGACCTGACGATGGCCGCGAGCTGGGTCACGGGCGAAGCCGTCAACTTCATGTTGCGTTGGGCGCGTGGTCTGGTCTGCATGCCGTGCGACGCCGGCCGGCTCGACGAGCTCGCCATCGAGCCGATGCTCCCGGCCGGGCGGGCGACGTGCGACACCGCGTTCTGCGTCACGATCGACCATGCGAGCGCCGGGAGCGGCATCGGCGCCGAGGACCGGGCGACGACGATCCGCAAGGTGCTCGATTCGGGCACCAGGTCCGCCGACTTCGTGCGCCCGGGCCACGTGTTCCCGCTGCGCGCCCGGCCCGGCGGCGTGCTCGAGCGACGCGGCCACACCGAAGCGGCCGTCGACCTCGCCCGCCTCGCCGGGCTCCCGCCCGTGGCCGTGATCTGCGAGGTCCTCCAGGACGACGGCTCTCCGGCGCGCCTCCCGTTCCTCGAGCTGTTCGCGGCCGAGCACCGGGTGGCGATGATCGCCGTCGACCAGATCGCCGAGCACCGCCGCGAGCTCGCCGCCGCCGCCGAGCGCACGAAGGCGCCGTTGCTCCTGTAGCGCTCTACGTTCCCGCGTCCTCCCCCAGCTCGCGCAGGGCGGCGGCGAGGGCGGCGCGCAGACGGCGGGCGGTGTCGGGCGCGAGGTGGGCTACGAGCCCGTAGCCGGCGCGACCCTGCTCCTCGACGGTGAGCACGACGCGCAGGTCGCCGGCACCGCAGGCGTCGCAGTCGTCGGACACGGCCACCGCCCACGACACCGGCGGGCGTTCGTCGTCGTCGGCGGGATGGTCGTCAACGGCGTCGTCGATCGATTTGCGCATCCGTCTCCTATCCGTGGACGAGCGACAGCGTCAGCCCGGCTTGGCCCAGGTGATACGTCACCATGATGACGACCGGCGCCCAGCGACGCGCTCCCACGAAGCGGGTCTCGGCGATCAACGCGTCGGACACCATGAACAGCACCGCACCTACCGCCGCCAGCGCGTTGCCGGACGCGAGCGCGCATGTGACCATGGCCGCGATCACGGCCATGTACGCCACCAGCGGGCCGACGAGCTCGTCGTGCCCCGTCGCCCGCGCCGCCCGGAAAAACCGGGCGCCGAGGAGCCCGGCAACGATCACGACGGGAATCGCCGCGACGGCCAGAGCGCCCGCCGAGCCGCCGTGCCGCGTGAGACCGATGACGTACGCGACGTGCGCGAGCAGGAAAGAGGTGAGCCCGGCGACGAATCGGTCCGACGGGAGCATGAGGAAGATGTCCCCCGCGAGCGACAGCGCCAGCGCGACGACGAACCAGGCGCGCACGTCGCCGTGGGCGGGATCGAGCGTCAGCGCCACGCCGACGAGAGCGATCAGGGCTCCCGGTTTGCACACGTACTCCAGGCGCTGGTCCTGGCGGGCGACGGCCAGCCAGTCGCCGGCTGCCAGCACCGCCGCCACCACGAACAGCGTCCACGCCCCCGCCGTCACGGGCGACTGTCTAGCCCGAAACGCGGGTAGGACCCGCCGATGGGCCGTTCGCGACGACCGTGGACGCCCCTCTACGCTGGAGACCCGATGCTGACGGATGCGGAGCTCGTGGCGTCGGCGCGGTCGGGTGATCGAGGCGCCCTCTCGGAGATGTACGACGGCTACGCCGATCGTCTCTACGACCTCTGCACCTCGGTGCTGCGCGATGCCGACGCCGCCTTCGATGCGATGGTCGACACGTTCGTGCTGGCCGCGCTGGAGATGTACCGGCTGCGGCGTCCCGACAAGCTCGAGCCGTGGCTGTTCGCGTTGGCGCGCCAGCAGCTGCTCGGGCGCGACATCCCGACGGGCGTCGACGAGCACGCCGAGTTCGACGGCGCCAGCGGCACGGCAACGTCGGACGGCGCCGGGGCGTTCGTGTGGGAAGCGGCGTCGTGGTTCCCGGGCAAGGACCGCATCCTCCTCGATCTGCACGCCCGCCAGCCGCTGGACAACCAGGGCCTCGCCGACACGCTCGGCGTGTCGCCCCCACACGCGGCTGCGCTCGTCCGCGACCTCGACGAGAAGATGGAGCGGGAGCTGAGCGCGCTGCTCGTGGCGCGGCTCGCTCGCCCCGACTGCGCGCGGATGAAGAACCTGATCCAGAGCGAGGACAAGACGCATCCGGACAAGTGGTTGCGCCACGTCGCCGCCCACGTCGACGTGTGCCGGACGTGCTCGCCCTTGCGTATGGAGCAGCCGAGGGCGATCCCGCTCATCGCCGCCGTGCCGGCCGAGCCGGCGCCGCCCGAGGTGCGCGACGAGGTCCTCGACCGCGTGGACCTGCTGTGGTCGGTGCTGGGCCCGCCCGAGTGGACGGCGGCGGTGCTCGGCCACCCCGAGCCCGCGCTGCCGGACGGCGCGAAGGTGCGCGTGTCGGACGCGGCCCCCGCCGCGGCCACGCCCGACGAGCTCGACGCGCCGGCCGAGGCGAGCCCCGACGTCACGATCGACGAGGCCGGCGAGAAGGCGAGCGAGGAGTCGGCGCCTGTCGACATCGCTTCGACGCCCGCCGGCGCCGAAGGCGAGGACGACGCCGAGAGCGAGGGCACGCCGCCCGAGCCCGACTACGACGCCTACGACGAGGTGGAGGGCCTGATGCCGCCCCCGCCCCGGCTCCGGCGCGGCGGGTTCCCGCGCTCGATGTACCCGCGCCGACGCCGGCTCGTCCGCGCCGCGTTGATCCTGCTGGCGGGACTGTTCGCCGCCGGGATCGTCGTGAACTTCCGCGGGTCCGGGCACGAGACGCGCGCCTTCGCCCCCGAGGTGAAGGCGGCTGCCGCCCGCGAGCAGCCGCCGCCGACGACCGCCCCGCCGACCAGCACCCCACCGACGACCGCGGACGCCGGCCCCGACACCCGGGCCCCGTTCGTCTACAACCTCGCCACCGTCTTCGGGTGCATCGGCCCGCGGCAGTCGACGACGTCGGCGCTCGCAAGCGTCGTCGACCCCGGCGGCCATCTCGCGACGGTCGATCTCGTGTTCGCGGCACCGGGCACGGGCGAGACCCGCCGCCGGATGACCGCGTCCGGTGGCGCCTTCGACGCGCCGATCGGGCCGTACACCGCCGACGGGACGATCACCTGGCTGGTCACCGCAACCGACGAGGCCGGGAACACGTCCACCGTCGGAGGCCCCTCGGTCGCCGCCTCCGCCGGCTGCTGACCGGCGGCGTCACGGCGCCAGCCGCTCGCGTATCCACCCGCCGTCCACGTGCCGGTAGCGCACGCGGTCGTGCAGCCGGTTCGGCCGGCCCTGCCACAACTCCACCTCGACGGGCGTGACGACGTAGCCGCCCCAGAACTCGGGCAGCGGCGGGTCGTCGCCGTAGCGGGCCGCGGCCTCGTCGTACGCCAGTTCGAGCTTTGCCCGGTCGGCGACGACCTCGCTCTGCGGGGAGATCAGCGCGCTCAGCCGGCTCCCGAGCGGACGGTTCCGCCAGTACGCCAGCGACTCCTCGCGTGACAGCCGGGCGACGGTTCCGGCCGCGCGCACCTGGCGCTCGACCTCGCGCCAATGGAACACGATCGCGGCGCGCGGGTTCTCGTCGAGGTCGCGCGCCTTGGGGCTGCGGTAGTTCGTGTAGAACGCGAAGCCACGCTCGTCGAGGCCGCGCAACGACACCGTCCGGGCCGACGGCGCCCCGGTGCTCCCGGCCGTTGCCACCGTCATCGCGTCCGGCTCACGGACGCCCTCGGTGACCGCTTCGTCGAACCAGGCTCGGAACTGCACGATCGGGTCCGCATCCAGGTTGCGCTCGTCCATGCCGCCTCCCGCGCGATGCTGGTGGCCCCCGGGGAGCAGGAGGACACGAATGGGATTCCACCACGTTGCGGTCGCAACTCGGGACGTCGCCGCGACCCACGAGTTCTACACGCAGGCGATGGGCTTCGAGCTGGTGAAGGTCGAGGCGGCCGCGACCGACGGCGGCGGGTGGGCCCGCCACCTGTTCTACGACACGCACGGCCAGGGGCTGATCGCGTTCTGGGACATCCACGACGACGGGAACGTGCCCGCCGAGTTCGAGACGTCACTCTCGGCCGGGCTGGGCCTTCCGATCTGGACCAACCATCTGGCCTTCGACGCCGGCGACCTCGACGGGATCGAGGTGCACAAGCGCCGCTGGCTCGACCACGGTCACGACGTCGCCGAGATCGACCACGGATGGTGCACGTCGATCTACGCCGTCGACCCGAACGGGACGCTGGTGGAGTTCTGCGCGACCACCAAGGCGTTCACCGCCGCCGACCGCGAGGACGCGCAGCGCATGCTGACGGCGACGAAACCGCCCCTCAAGGAGGCGCCGGCGCCGACGTTCCACGAGGCGCAGAAGACGGCGGCCAACACCTAGCCCGTCCCGCATGCCCCGCACGACACGCGTCGGGCGCTACGACAATCCCTACGCGGTCGCGCAATGGAGCCGCCCGCCGCCGGCGGGGACGACCTGCGAGCCGCTCGTGCTCGAGACGCCCGACCGTGCCGTCGCCGCCGGATGGCTCTACGCACACGGCGGCGAGACCACGGCCGTGCTGCTCGTGCATCCGCGGGCCGACTTCTCGCACCACTACGCCGTCCCCGGACTCGTCGACGCGGGGTACGCGGTGCTCTGTCTCAACACCCGGTGGCTGAACAACGACTCGACCCTGCTCCACGAGGTCGTGCTCCTCGACGTCGCCGCCGGAGTCGCCGCACTGCGGCAGCGTTACGACCGGGTCGTGCTCTGCGGCAACTCGGGCGGGGGCTCCCTCCTCACGTTCTACGTGCAGCAGTCGCTCGCCGCCGGCGCCCGGCTGACCGACACCGCCGCCGGCGATCCATTCGACCTGAACCGCTTCGACCTGCCCCCGGCCGACGCGATGGTGTACCTCGCCGCCCACGTCGGCGAGGGCTTCTACCTCCTGCATGCCATCGACGCGTCCGTGACCGACGAGCACGACCCGGTGTCGTGCGATCCCGCGCTGGACATGTACGACGCGGCCAACGGGTTCGTCGAGCCACCGGCCGAGACGCGCTACGAGGCGGAGTTCGTGAAGCGATACCGGGAAGCTCAGCGGGCGCGGGTGCAGCGGATCGACGCGATCGCGCGTGCCCGCGTCGCGAGACGACGGGAGGCCCGGTCCCGATGGGAGCGGACGGCTCTGGCCGACGATCGCCGGCGCGCGATCGCCACCGAGTTCCTGACCGTGTACCGCACCGACGCCGATCCCCGCTTCGTGGACCTCTCGATCGACCCCTCCCTGCGCACCGTGGGTTCGCTGTGGGGGCTGCGGCCCGACTGGATCAATTACGGCGCCGTCGGCTTCGGACGCGTCGTGTCCCCCGAGGCGTGGCTGTCGACCTGGTCCGGTCTGTCGTCGCGGGCGTCGATCGAGCGCACCGGGCACGGCATGACGCTCCCCGCCCTCGTCGTCGGCTACTCGGGCGACCACGGGATCTTCCCGTCCGACACCGACCTCATCGCCACGTCGATCGCGGCACCACGCGTCGATCGCATCGAGATCGACGCCGACCACTATGGGTTCCCGTCCGGCCGCGAGGACGCCGTCGCTGCCATCGCGGATTGGATCGACGCCACCGACTGAGTTAGGCGGGGGCGTCCTCGGTGGACGGGAAGCGGAACATCTCGACGAAGCGCTCCGCTTCGGCGCGGTCGCCTTCGACGCGCACGCCTCCGGATCCGACCGCCGCTTCGAGAGGCAACGCGCCCGACAGGAGCGCGCTCATGGCGCCGGGCTCGGCGTCGATGACGACGTCCGGCTCCTCGGTCGACGAGGCCGGCGCCGACACCCGTCCGCCCTTCACCAGGATCCGGAGCGGCTTGCCGTCGATGCGCAGCTCGTAGAGCCGCTCGGGGCCGCGCGCCTGCTCGGGACGAAAGGCGCCGCGCAGCGCGAGCGCCAGCGAGTCCACGCTGATGAACTCCCCTTCGCAGGGCGAGCCCATCGACTTCGCGCCCCAGAACCCGAGCCCGAGCACCGGCTTCTCCAGCTCGAGGCCGTAGTCGGTCAGCGCGTAGGCGACGCCACCGCCCGGGTGCGCCTGCACCCGCCGCTCGACGATCCCCGCCTCCTCGAGCTCCCGGAGGCGTGAGGTCAGAACGTTGGTGGGGATGCCGTGCAGCCCCTCCTGCAGCTCGGAGAAGCGCTTCGGGCCGGTGAGCAGGTCGCGCACGACGAGCAGCGCCCATCGCCCGCCCACCAGGTCCAGCGCCCGGGCCAGACCGCAGTACTGCCCGTAGCCACGTGTCACATCGACATTCTGCCACTCGGCCTTGACTTTCACAAGCTTACTTGTTAAAAGCAAGTTGACTGGTCGGGAGCAATCGGGAGGTCGATCCGGCGGTCCCCCGTTCGTCGGATCGCAAAGACCCGAGTGAGGAGGCGATATGGCCACCACCACCGCCCGCACCGGCACGAGGAACCTGATCCTCGCCCTGGCCTGTGCCGCCCAGTTCATGGTCGTCATGGACGTCGCCATCGTGAACGTCGCCCTCCCGTCGATCCAGCGAGACCTCGGCGTGAGCGAGAGCACCCTGCAGTGGGTGGTCATCGCCTACGGCCTGCTGCTCGGCGGCTTCCTCCTGTTCGGCGGACGGCTGGCAGACCTGCTCGGACGGCGACGGATCCTGCTCACCGGTCTCATCATCTTCTCGGGGGCGTCCTTGCTCGCCGGTGTCTCCCAGTCGATCGGGATCTTGATCGCCGCGCGCGGGCTCCAGGGCTTTGGCGCCGCGCTCGTGACGCCGGCCGCGCTGTCGATCCTCGCCGTGACGTTCACGGAAGGTCAGGAGCGCAACCGGGCGCTGGGCATCTACGGCGCCGTGGGCGGGACGTCCGCGACCGTCGGCGTGATCGCCAGCGGGCTCCTGACCGACGGGCCTGGCTGGCGTTGGATCTTCTTCATCAACGTGCCGGTGGGCATCGTGCTCGTCGCGCTGGCAACCGTGTTCCTGGTCGTCGACCGGGCGGACCGGACCGCGGGCCACTTCGACGTCGCCGGGGCGACCACGGTCACCGGCGGGCTGTTGCTCCTCGTGTACGGACTGAACCGGGCCGCTGACTACGGGTGGGGCGCGCCGGCGACGCTGGCGCTGTTCGGCGCGGCCGCCGTCCTGCTCGCGTCCTTCGTGCGAGTCGAGGCTCGATCGCGTCATCCACTCGTTCCCCCCGCCGCCCTGCGCAACCGGACGCTCGTCGCCGCGAACCTGTCTGCCTTCTTCGTCTTCGCCGCGTTCTTTTCGTTCATCTTCCTCGGCTCGCTGCTGATGCAGCAGGTCCTCGGGTACTCGGCGACGAAGACCGGCGTCTCATGGCTCGCGACCTCGGTCACCGCGTTCATCGCCTCCGCGGTCACTGGCGCGCAGCTCGTGGGCCGCTTCGGCGTGCGGCGGCTCCTGGTCACGGGCCTCTCGCTTCTGGCGATCGGCGTCCTGTGGCTGGCACGCGTGCCGGCCGACGCCGACTACGTCACCGACCTGCTACCCGCCCTCGTGCTCGCGGGCATCGCCATCGGGCTGTGCGCGCCGTCCGCCCAGATCGGAGCGCTGTCGGGCGTCACCGACGCCGCGACCGGATTCGCGGCCGGGCTCGTCGAGACGATGCGGGAAGTGGGCGGTGCCGCCGGTGTGGCCGCGGTGTCGACCGTTCTCGTGTCTCAGGTCGGCCTCAGCGGCTTCCACGCCGCCTTCGTCGTCATCTGCATCGCCGGCGCGCTCGGCGCGATCACCGCAACGGTCGCATTCGAGCGCCGGTCGCGGCCGACGGACGAGCCGGCGATCGGGCCCGGACCTCCCCCCGGGGGCGGAACGCTCATCCCCCTGCCCGTCCCGGTCGAGGATCGACGAGGTCCGGCGTAGACCTCGCTCAGGGCTTCGTGCCGCTGGCGATGAAGAACGTGACCGCGTAGAGGAAGTCGCCCTCGGCGACGGCGGCGTCGACGGCGGTCTCCCACCCGGCGAGCTCGCCGTCGGTGACCAGCCCCTCGGCGTGCATGAGCCGGGGCCAGGTCGTGAAGCCGAACGCGTCACGCGGGTCGGTGAGGACGAGCGTCGCCGCCTCGCACTGCACGTCGGTCAGGCCCGCCTCCCGGAACAGGCGCGGGAGCTGCCGGCCGATGGAGCCGTTGCACAGGTTGCGGTCGCGCCGGAACTCCTTGACCTTGCGGAGCAGCTCGACGTCGGGGAGGTCGGAGACGAGCGTCTCCTGATCGGGGTCGATGGCGACCATCCGCCCGCCCGACCGCGTGACCCGCACGAGCTCGCGGACGGCGTCCTCCGGACCGGCGACGTGCTGGAGCACGCGGTCGATGCGGGTGCCGTCGAACGCGCCTTCGTCGTAGGGAAGCGTCCGGGCGTCGGCCTGCAGGTAGGCGCCGCCACGGGTGCGCGCCGCCTTGAGCATCACCGCCGACGCGTCGATTCCGATCGCGACGCCCTCGGGCCCGGCCGCCGCCGCCAGCGCGCGCGTGTCGTGCCCGGTGCCGCACCCGACGTCGAGGAGTCGGGCGCCGGGCTTCACATGGAGCAGATCGACCGTCCGCTCCTTGTAGGCGCGGATGAACGGCCAATCGCACATCGTGTCCATCCACTCGGCCGCGCCCACGGGATCGGCCGAGCGGTCGACGTCGGAGTAGGTACCGGTGAGATGCACCATTTGTCGTCAACGTAACTCAGGAGGGAACGAACGGTGAACGGTCACCCCGTCCGTGCCTGAGAAGGCCGGGGGATCATACGCAACAGGCGAGCCCGGTTGTAGCGCTGGATCGCCAGGCACGGGACGTTTGCGACGATCCCGTACCCGAGCATCGCCAACCCCAGCCACCACGGGTTCCACAGGAAGAACCAGGGACTGGCAGCAAGGATCAACCAGTGCGTGAGCTCGGCCCGTCGTGTCTCGGTGGCGAAGCACTGGAGAGACGCGCGGTCGGCACCGCCGACCCCGCGTTTCGAGACGCCGCCGCGGAACAGCGCCCCGGCTTCCGGCAGTCGGTCCTTCCACCGTTTGATGCGGAGCCACCGCTCGTAGAAGCGTCCGCAGGCCTCGAAGCCGCGAATACGGAACAACCGCCCGTCACGCGCCAAGCGGAACGCTGGGATGCGGTGCGCGATGTATCCGCACACCGCGCTCCACGTCGCCCAGACGCCGGCGTCGATCAAGACGAGCACGAGGTTGCGACGCGTCGCGAGCGAGCTCACGACGGTGCTCTCCGCGGCCGCACTGGGACCGAACGGCCCTTCCACCGGACCTGCCCTCGCGCGGTGAGCAGGATCGACCGGAAGAAGATGAGGAACCACGCCGCGAGCGGGATCGGGAAGAGCACCGGCGCCCACGAGTAGTTCCCGAGAGGCCGGAGCTGCACGGCCAGCTGCAACGCGAAGGCGGCGAACCCGATCCACAGAACTGCGCCGGGACCGGACCACCCGGCGATTGCGGCCACCGCTTCGCGCGCCGGCGCCTGCGCCGCGGTGCCGACGCCCACCACCCACGCAAACACGAGAAGGAACCGCAGCGGCGGCGTTGACCCGGCACCGGACGCGAAGTTCTTGCTCCATCCCTCGACGAGGTCGCCCAGTCCTCCACCGTAGAGGCGGAAGCTGATGGCGCCGCGCCCACAGGCGACGCGTACGGGCAGCCCGGCGCGCCGGAACCGCTGCGCGAGCGCGACGTCGTCGACGACGGCGCCGCGGATCGATTCGTGGCCGCCGACGGCGTCGTAGTCGCGGCGGTCACACGCCAGGCACGGGCCGTAGGCCCCGGTGACGGGCGCCGATCGACGGGCTGACGCGGCGCCGATACCCATCAGCGAGATGACGCTGAAGAACGCGGACAAGCGCTCGTACTGCCGCCGCATGCGGTGGTACGGCATGACGGAGAGCAGCCCACGGCGCCGATCGAGCGCGTCGACGATGCGCGCGAGCAGGTCGGGCGCAGGCTCGGTGTCGGCGTCGAGGAACACGAGCACGTCGCCCCGCGCCTCCTGCGCGCCGGTCCAACACGCCCACGTCTTCCCCGTCCATCCGTCCGGCAGGGGCGGAGCGGGGACGACGGCAGCACCGGCGGCCGTGGCGACGGCAGCGGTGTCGTCGTCGGAGTCGTCGTCGACGACGAGCACCTCACCGGCTGCGCGGGTCTGGGCCGCGAGCGCGGCGAGCAAGCCGGGGAGGCGGACGGCCTCGTTGCGCGCCGGAACGATCACCGATACCCGCCGGGTCGGCGTGGCGTCCGACGTGGCCGGCAATCGGGGCAGCCGCCAGCACAGCAGCCACCCGATCACCCAGGTCACTGCGAGCAGTGCCACCTCGAACGCTGATCTCACGTCAATAGTTCTACGCCGCCTGCCCTCCGGATGCCGGGTAGCGTGCCAACCGAAGGGAGGTGTTTGTGGACTTCGAGTTCAGCGCCCGGTCGCTCGAGCTCCAGAAGCAGCTGCGCGACTTCATCGACACGCGCGTCGTCCCGGCCGAGCCCGTCTACCAGCACCAGGTGAAGGAATCGAGCGACCCGCACTTCCACCCACCCGTCATGGAGGAGCTCAAGGCCGAAGCGCGATCGCGCGGCCTGTGGAACCTCTTCCTCCCCAACGAGAAGTGGGGCGCCGGCCTCTCCAACCTCGACTACGCGCCACTGTGCGAGCTCATGGGTCGCAACCTGCTCGCGGCGGAGGCAACCAACTGCGCCGCGCCCGACACGGGCAACATGGAGATCCTCGCCGAGTTCGGCACCCCGGAGCAGCAGGAGCAGTGGCTGCTCCCGCTCCTGAACGGCGAGATCCGGTCGTGCTTCGCGATGACCGAGCCGTGGGTCGCGAGCTCCGACGCCACGAACATCCAGAGCCGCATCGAGCGTGACGGCGACGACTACGTGGTCAACGCCCACAAGTGGTGGACGAGCGGCGCGGCGTCGAAGCGGTGCAAGGTCGCAATCCTGCTCGGCGTCTCGAATCCCGACGCGGACCCGTACCACCGCCAGTCGATGATCCTCGTGCCGCTCGACGCACCGGGCGTTCGGATCGTGCGCACGCTGCCAGTGTTCGGCCACGACGCCGGCGGCGGGCACTGCGAGACGCTGTACGAGAACGTGCGGCTTCCGGCGTCGGACCTGTTGGGCGAGGAAGGCGGTGGGTTCGCCATCGCCCAGGCGAGGCTGGGCCCGGGACGCATCCACCACTGCATGCGCGCCATCGGTCTGGCCGAGAAGGCGCTCGAGCTGATGTGCGAACGGGCGTGGGCGCGCAGCCCGTTCGGCAAGCCGCTCGCCGAGCAGGGCGTCGTCCAGGACCGCATCGCCGAGTCGCGCATCGAGATCGAGCAGGCCCGTCTGCTCGTCCTCAAGGCGGCTTGGCTGATGGATACCGTCGGTAACAAGGGCGCCCGGTTCGAGATCGCGGCGATCAAGGTCGTCGGCGCGCGGGTCGCGACCAACGTCATCGACCGGGCGATCCAGCTCTTCGGCGGCGCCGGCGTATCCGACGACTGGCCGCTGGCGGCGATGTACACGCACGCCCGGACGCTGCATCTGGTCGACGGGCCCGACGAGGTGCACAAGCAGCAGATCGCCCGGCGCGAGCTCCGGCCGTACCGGCCGCAGAGCCCGGCGTGAAGATCCGGATCGGCTACGGGCTCGGCGTCCAGGGCCTGCGGGACGACGGCCGCTTCGGAGAGCTCGTCGACGGCCTCGAAGGCCGCGGCTTCGACTCCCTTTGGCTCTCAGAGCGACTCACCGGCGATGCCCCCGATCCGCTGGTCGGACTCGCGTTCGCGGCCGGGCGCACCCGCAAGCTCAAGCTCGGAACGAGCGTCCAGGTGCTGTCGGGACGCAACCCGGCCGTCGTCGCCAAGGAGTGGGCGAGCCTCGACCGGCTGTCGGGCGGACGCGCGCTTCCCGCCTTCGGGCTCGGTGTCGCCAACCCGGCCGAGCAGCAGGCGTTCGGTGTCGCGCGCGAGGAACGCGCCGCATGGTTCGACGAGGCGCTGCCGCTGGTGCGGCGCTTCTGGACCGAGGACGCCGTCGACCACGACGGGCCGCGCTTCTCCTACCGGGGGCTGTCGGTGCGGCCCAAGCCGGTGCAGCAGCCGCCCGACGTGTGGCTGGGCGGCCGGGCCAAGAGCGAGCTGCGACGGGTCGGACGGCTCGGCGACGGCTGGCTCCCGAGTTTCTCCACGCCGGCGGAGGTGGCGGCGGGGCGCGTCGTCGTCGAGGAGGCTGCGGCCGAGGCCGGACGCGAGATCGAGGACGAGCACTACGGCGCGCTCGTGATCTACGTGCGCGACGGGATCCCCGAGCTGCTCGCAGCCGGGATCAAGGCGCGCCGGCCCGACGTCGAGCCGGACGACCTCGTCCCGGTGGGCCTGCCGGCGTTGCGCGCCCGCCTCGAGCAGTTCCTCGAGCACGGCTTCTCGAAGCTGGTGCTCGTGCCGGCACACGATCCGGGGTCGTGGGCGGCCGAGCTCGACGATGCCGCGCGCGAGATCCTCTCTCTGCAGACGTAGCCGCCGCGCCGTGACCGGCTTCGTGTCGAAATGGGTCGTCCGCCAGGAGCACACCGTGCGCGCGGATGACGTCGACGGGGACGGCGACGTGCGCGACGTCGTCCTCGCGCGCTGGGTCGACGAGGCTTGCGCCGCCTACCTCGAGCAGTGTCACGTGCTGGCCGAAGCCGCGAGGCAGGACGGGCTCGTGGTGCGATCGCGCGTCGGCGCACTGCCGCCCGGCGCGCAGCTCGGACGCCCCTCGGTCGTGGCCGTCAGCGCCGGTGCGAGGGAGGTGCGCGCGAGCTCGTTCACGATCGGGGTCCGGGTGCGAACGGGTGGGGAGAACGACGTGGCTGTGAACGCGTCGTGCGTGGTCTCGCTCGAGGATGCGGGCACGGGAGAGGTCGGCGAGCTCGGTACCGACGTCCGGGACGAGCTGATCGCGCTCGAGCACGCCGCCGCCCACTTCAACTGACCGGTCAGCGAGGTGGGATCGCCTGCACCGCCCATCCGTTGCCGTCGGGGTCGCTGAAGAAGACGAACGAGCCCCACGGGAAGTGCTGGACGTCGCTGACGTCGATGCCGCGCTCGACGAGCTCGGCGCGCGCGGCCTCGATGTCGGGCACCACCATCTGCAGGCCCTGTACGGACCCCGGCGGCATCTCGCTGAGGCCGGTCCCGATCGCGATCGACGTGGGCGACCCGGGTGGCGTCAGCTGGACGAAGCGCAGCTCGTCGCTCACCTGATGGTCGTGGTCGGCGTTGAAGCCGGCCTTCTCGGTGTAGAAGGCCTTGGCGCGGTCCACGTCCGA
>DATFXK010000094.1:0-16939 GCA_035316005.1 Acidimicrobiia bacterium
CCGCCCGGCCTCTACTACACCCGAGTCCTGCTGCAGACACCCGATCCCGCCAGCGTGTACGGGCCCTTCGCGTACGGGCTCTCCGCGCATTCCGATGCGCTCACGACGTTCGAGGGCGGTGACGCCGAGATCGGCATCCACGGGAACAACGACGCCTCGGCACTCGGAAAGAGCGTCAGCCACGGCTGTGTCCGCATGGACAACGGCGGGATCACCATGCTCACGAAGGTCTTGCCGCTCGGAACCCCGGTGCAGATCAATCCGTGACGCGGGTCAGCGTCCCTGCGTCTACTGCCGACGGTGCTCGTCGTCCTCCAACCGCCGGGCCGCGGTGGCGCGGATCTGCTCGGCAATCTCCGGCTCCTCGGCCAACAACTCCGCGAACTCCCGTTGACCGATGACGTCGAGCACGGCCGGCGAGGTCGCGATCACCGTCGCCGTGCGGGGTCGACGCTCGATGAGGGCGATCTCACCGACGTAGTCCCCGGCGCCACACGTCGTGACCACCTCGTCCCCTTGGCGGACCTCCACCTCGCCCTCGAGGACGATGATGAACTCGTGGCCCGCGCCGCCCTCACGAGCGAGCACCCGCCCGGGCGCCACGTCGACACGCGTGGCGAGGTTCCGGACGCGACGAAGATGCTTCTTCGACAGGTCCTTGAAGAGCGGTACCTGTGCGAGGAGCTCGTCGGTCGAGGCTCTGGCCATCTCCGCTGCCCCCGTTCTCCGGTCGCCCGGCGCCAACGGTAGCCACCTCGCCCGGCGCGCGCCGGGGGGCGTCGCACCGCTCGCGCCTACTCGAAGGTGGGCTTCGACTGCAGTGTGTCGGGCAGCGGGTTGGCCTGGAGGCAGCGGAAGGGCTTGCCAGGCTCGCCGAAGGTCGGGACGAACCTGCCGTGCTCGATCTTCGAGACGACGCTGCATCCCTGCGGCGGATCCTGGTGGTGCGCGGTGGTCCAGTCGATGCCGGCCACGAGGCCGCCGGCCGTGTAGTCGGTCATGGTGTTGATCGCATCCACGACCTTCTGACGTGTGAACTCCGGCCCCGCCGCTCGAAGACCCCGGTAGAAGAGGTCGGCGTTGATCCAACCCGCCAGTGAGTTCTCGTTCTGCTCGAAGCCGCCCCGCTTCATCCATCGTTCGAACTGCCTCAAGCCCGCGGGCTTCGGCCGGACCTCGAAGGGCGTGAAGAACGTCGCCGTGTACGACCCCTCGAAGAACGGCGCGTTCTTCTCGATGAACTCGTGGTCGTAGACGTTGGACAGGTACTGCGGTGCGTCGAGCCCTTGCTTCTTCATCTCCCGGGCGAGGGTCAACGTGCCGTTGGTGTCCATGCAGGTGACCACGAGGTCGACGTGCTCGTTCTTCACTCGCGACACATCGGTGCTCAGGTCGTTGACGCCGAATGACAGGCTGGTGTCGAGAAACGCGATGTCAGCCGACGGGTACTTGTCGAAGGAAGCCTCCACGCCCTTGGCGCAGTCGGCCGATTGCGGAGATTGATACGCGAGCAAGCCGACCTTCTTGGCCTTCACCTGCCGGGCGAGCCACGGCACAGGCTGGCCCGGACACGTGAAGCACAGGTACGAGCCCTTCTCGCCGAACAGGTTCGGCGGGCCCGCGGCCTGCTCGGAGCCCCACTCGGCGTTGATGTTCCAACCGAAGGTCGGGGCGCCCGACTGGCCGAGCAGCTCTGCACCCGTGAAGAGCAGGACCGCGATCGGCAGCGCCGCGAATACGTCGTCTTCCGACAGCAGCGCCTGGACCTCCTGGCGATTCATCGCGACCTGGTCGTCGCGTTGGGAGGTCAGTCGCAGCTTGCGCCCGTAGATGCCTTTGTCCTTCGACGCGTTGACCATGTCGAAGTACGCCTTCACGCCGTCGAAGGCGGACGCGTAGTTCCCGCCGAGGGGATTGGTCTTCGAGACCACGCCGCCGACGCGGATCTCGTGGTCCGTGACGCCGGGCTGGTCGACCCTCGGGAACGGTTGCCCCGGCGCGCTCGAGCTCGCCGAGCCGGAGGAACCGCTCAGCACCGGCACGCCCGTCGCGACGGTCAGGCTCACGAGCAGCGCAATCGCACGAAGGCAACGCATCCCTACCCCCGCACCAATGTAATGGTGGCGCTAACGCCGGTGCTCGGTGACGATGATCACGTCGCGACGCGCGACAGCTCGTTGTCGCCGTCGCTGGCGACCCAGAGGGTGCCGTCGCTCACGGCGAGCGCGCTGGGATCGCTGCCCACGGCGACGGTGCGCGTGACGCGAGCGGTGGCCGGGTCGATGCGGGCCACCGTGTTGTCCTCGACGTTCGCGACCCACACGGCGCCGTCGCCGGCCGTCAGGACGAGCGGTCGTCTCCCGACGCGGATCGTGGCGGTCACCGCGTCGGACGCGGGATCGATACGGACGACGGAGTGACTCCGGCCGTTGGCGACCCAGACGGTGTCCTCCGTCGTCGTGACGGCGGACGGCGAGCGCCCGACCGGGATCGTCGCGACGACCGAGCTCGAGGTCGGATCGATGCGTGAGACCGTGCCGTCCTTGGCGTTCGCGACCCAGACCGCGCCCAAGCCCACCGCGACGCCGGCGGGACGCCGGCCGACGGGGATGGTGGCGACCACCGAGTTGGAGCTCGGATCGATGCGCGAGATCGAGTTGCCCTTGCCGTTGGCGACCCACACGGCCACGTCGTCCGCCGCGATCGCGCCGGGAGCGTTCCCGACGACGACCTTGTCCGACACCCGGTCGGCCGCGGGTGCGACGCGTGCGACCTCGTCGCGCGAGTTGTTCGTCACCCACGCCGCCCCGCCGCCGAAGGCGGTGCGGAGCGGAACCCCGCCGACGTGGACGGTGGCGGTCACCCTGTGAGAGCGCGGGTTGACCCGGGACACGCTGCCGTCCTCGGAGCTGGCGACCCAGATGGCACCGTCTCCGATCGTGAGGCCGCTCGGCCCGCTGGGCACACGGGTCGCGCCGGCGTGCGCGCCACCCCTCGTCGCGATCAGGAACGCCAACCCGCCGAGGAGCACCGCCGTCATCGCGATCCCGAACGATCGTGCGCGCAGCAAGCGATCGCGAGACTAACGACGCCGCGCCCCGCGTCCTCGTCGCCGATGCCGCGGTAATTCGTTCGTATGTGTCACACCTCGTCGATACGGTGCGAGGGCGTGATCGATGAGGAGACAGTCCGATGCACGAGCGCGTGCACCACAGCCAAGCGCGCAAGGCGTTCCGGCCGGGTGGCGGGTCCTACGCGGCCCGGCTCGTCTCGGCGGTTGACCACGACGCGCTCGTCGCGCGGCTGTCGGACCACGTCCGGGTGGCGTTGGTCGTCGCCCGTCCGGAGCGGCTCGCCGCCGTGCTCCGACGCGCCGACGTCTCCCTGATCGAGACGGCCCCGCTGGTGCTGGTCAGCGAGGCCTACGGCGTCCTCGGGATCGCCACCGGTCCCGCGGAACCGCCTCCGCAGCTGCGGGTCTGGTCGAACATCTCGCTGCTCGAGGACGGCGAGGCGGTCGAGATCCCCGCCGTCGAGCCGGAGCAGCCGAGCCTGCAGCTCCTCGCGGCGCGGCGGGCGGCCTGAGCGTTCAGATCGCCCGCCTGACCGCGGCCTCGGAAGCCGAGGCCGTGCCCGTCCCGCCTGAGCACTCGCGGATCACGTCGTAGGCGGCCGACGTCATCTCGGAGGAGTCGGTCTCGGCTGCGAGCGTGAACTCGTCCAGCGACGCGAAGTGGTCCTCGATCACACCGAGGACGCAACCCGAGTCGTAGCCGTCGAACACCGGCCTCGACTCGATCAGCGTCAGGACGACGTCCTCCTCCGTCGAGGTCCAGCCCGACGTCGACCCGGAGTCGCCGGGATCCGTTGCGGAGCCGTCGCTCGTATCGACCTTCGTGTCGACCGGCGCGGCCGTCGCCGTGTGATGGGCCCTGTCGTGCGTCGATGCCCACACGGCGGACCCGGCGAAGGCGAGCGCGCCGGCGACGGCACCGGCGACGATCGCCGTGACGATCGGGGGACGCCACGTGCAGTGCGGCACCGGAGGCAGCGGTGCCGCGATCGGCGCTTGCATGGAGGTCATGGACCACCCTCTTTCGTGTTGAGCGGTTGACTGGCGGGAGACGCCGTCCTCCGGAGGAGCCGAGCCCTGTACCCCTGCCGAGCCGGCCCGCGTCGCGGGCGCGTGCAGGGCTCGGTGGCTGCCGGGCCCTCGCAGCCGACGCCGTCTCCGTCCGCATCCGAGTGGACCCCGTCACCCTTCGACACGCTTCCTCCCAAGAGCCCGTATTGCACACGTGACGGTGACACCGGGCGGGTCGTGGAGACAGGGCCCTTTTTGCCCGTTCAGGCAGGGCCGTTGTGCTCGTTCCGCATGGCACCTTCGGGACCGCGCGCCGTAGTCACGAGGCGTCGTATGCCTGGTCAGTTCGCCTGCCGGCCGTTTCCGGAGGACGGCGGCCGGGTAGTCGGACGGCGTGATCCGCCGCAGCGTGGGCGTTCTTCTCCTGGGAGCGTCCGTCGCCGCGTCGTGCGTCGCGGGCGCCGCGCCGGCCGGTGCCACGCGGACCGGGACCCAACCGAGGGATCGGGACGACACCCAGGTGGTCGTCACGGGCCGGGTCGTCGTCGCGCCGGACGAGCGGGTCGGCGACGTCGTCATCCTCAACGGCGACGCTCGCATCAACGGGCGCGTCGACGGGTCGGTCTTCGCGCTGAACGGCGACGTGGTCGTCCGAGGGTCTGTGAAGGACGACGTCACCGCGTTCAACGGTCGGGTGACCGTGGCCGGCGGCGCCCGCGTCGGAGGCGACGTCACGTCCCGGGAGACGGCGCGCATCTCGGCCGGGGCGACCGTCGACGGCGACGTGAAGTCTGTCGGCCGGCGGTTCGCGCTCGGTCAGGTCGGTGTGGTCGCGGTCGTGTTGCTCTGGCTCGCTGTGGGCCTGTCCACGCTGGTGTTCGGGATGCTGCTCCTCCTTATTGCCCCGCGCGCCGCCGACGCGTTCGCGGACGCGGGCCGCACCGCCGTCGGCGCGTCGATCGGCCTCGGGATCGCCGCCGCGATCGGGATCCCGATCGCCGGGCTGATCCTGCTCGCGACGGTGGTCGGCCTGCCCCTCGGAGCCGTCATCCTGTTGACGCTCGGGTTCCTGTACATGCTCGGGTACGTCGCGTCGGCGTACTTCCTCGGGCGGGTCATTCTCCGTCCGCCTCGGAACCGGTTCCTCGCCTACCTCGTCGGCTGGGCAATCCTGACGGTGGCCGGGGTCATCCCGGTGCTCAACGTCATCATGTTGATCGCCGCCACCGTCTACGGCCTGGGCACGATCGTCGTCGCCACGTTCCGCGCCCGCAGCGGGCCCCGGGAACCGGCGCCCGCCGACACCGGCCGCACCGAGCCGGCGCCCGCCGGCTGACCAGGCCGCCCGCGGTCTCCCGTCCTCGGTCCGCCCCCGCCGGCACCCGCGCTCGAGCCGTGCCGGACGTCACCCGAGAACCGTGTTGTCCGTCATGGATCACCGGCGGCGGCAAGCGGACGATCGACGCGCCCTCCGCGGGACCCTGCTGGGGCTCCCTCGGAGAAGGTGGAAGGCGGGAGGCCATGCGGGCAGGACCGTGAGCCTCCCGCCTTCCCGCGTCGGGCGGCCCCACGACCCGACGCCGACCAACCTCCCGGCGGGGGAAGCTAGCCGCAACCGCGGACCGGGTCCGGGACTCGCGAGCCGGCGACATGATGGCGGCGTGCGACGCACCGCCCGGTGGCCGTCGAGCGACAACGAGCTCGTGGACGCGCAACACACGGTGGCCCGTGAGGCGGAGGCTGCGCTCCGGGTCGATCCCTGGCTGCCGGCGGACCGGCCCGTCGTCGGCGGATGCTTCGTGGCGTTCGCGCGCGGGGAAGCGGGCCCGGGTCATCCCGGAGATCGCGCGTGGGCGGCCGCGGTCACCTGGCGCGCGGACTCCCGTGAAGGTCGCGGTCGGCGCGTCGACGGCCATCTGCGCGGGGTGCGGCCCGACGGGCAACCCCGTCGAGCCGACGACGTCCTCGCCCAAGCAGTCGCGGCCGAACGGGTGCCGGCCGCCTACGAACCGGGCCTGCTCGCGTTGCGCGAAGGCCCAGTCCTCGCGACGGCAGTCACCCGGCTCTCGCTGCTTCCCGACGTGCTGCTCGTGGACGCCACCGGTGTCGACCATCCCCGCCGCGCCGGCCTGGCCCTGCATCTCGGTGCCGTCGTCGGCGTCGCGACGGTGGGAGTGACCCAACGTCCGCTCGTCGCGTCGGGCGCGGTTCCGTTGCCGCGCCGTGGCGCGCGTGCGCCGATCGTCGTCGGGGATCGGTGCGTCGGCTTCTGGGTGTGCACGAGGACGGGGGCACGGCCCGTCGTGGCTCACGCCGGCTGGCGCACCACGGCCGAGACCGCGGCAGAGACGGTCCTCGAGGCGTCGACGGAGGCGGCGCGCACGCCGGTCCCGCTCCAGGAGGCGCGCCGGGTGGCCCGCGAGGCGCGCGCCCTCGCGGGAGCGGGATGAACGACGCTGCCGGCGGTCGCCGTCAACCCACCTATCGTGGCGGTTGATGGATCTCACGAGCCCCGACTTCGAGGAAGGCGATCGCATTCCGCGGGAGCACACGTGTGACGGCGGCGACGCGCCGCCCGAGTTGCACTGGAGCGGGGTTCCCAGCGGCGTGGTCGAGCTCGCGTTGACGTGCGAGGACCCGGACGCGCCCGGCGGCACCTTCGTCCATTGGGTGGCGTGGGGGATCGATCCGTCGAGCGGCCGCCTCCGAGCCGACGACGGTCCCCGGATCGGGCAGGGTCGGAACGGATTCGGCGCCGACGGCTACCGCGGCCCGTGCCCGCCGCCCGGGCACGGCCCGCATCGTTACGAGTTCACGCTGTACGCCGTGGACCGGCCGCTCGAGCTCGATCCCGGGTCGACGATCGAGTTGCTCCGATCGGCCGTCGTGAGTCACACGCGCGCGATGGCGACGCTGACGGGCACCTACGAGCGCTGAGCAGACCCAGACGGGTATCGCCTGCTTCGCGCCCCCGGAGTGCTAGAAGGAAAGATCTCCGGCGCCGAGCCCGAAGGAGAGCAGCACGATGACGAAGACCGAGTTGGAGCGCGCCGTCGCGGATGCCGCGGGCGTGGAGAAGCGCACGGCAGCGGCGGTGCTCAATGCCCTCGAGGAGGTCGTCACCAGCAACGTTCGCAAGGGTGAACCGGTCACCATTCGCCCCGGCTTCATCAAAGTGTCCCGGAAGGACGTGAAAGCGCGCAAGGCGCGCGAAGGGACGAATCCGTTCACCGGCGAGCCGACCGTGTTCAAGGCCCGCCCGGCGTCGAAGACGGCGAAGGTCACCGCGCTCAAGAAGCTGAAGGACGCCGTCGGCACGAAGGCTCGCTGACCGTCGCCGGTCGTCGCGCCGGGTCGCCCGGCGGCTTAGTCGACGGCGACGCCGAGCGTCCGGCAGGTGGGAGACGTCTCGACCGCGGCCTTGTCCGGATACGTGTGCAGCACCCGGTCGCCGAGGTGCGAGGTGATGCCGAACCAGTAGTGCTCGTTCTTGTAGTGGTGCAGCCGGTGGCCTCGCGAGATCCCGCGGAACAGCCACGACCGGGGCTGGTACGGCGCGTGGATGAGGAAGTGCGTCCACTCGTACACGAGCATCAGCGCCCAGGCGGCGATGAGCGCAGTGAGGGCGAGGCGGCTGCGGAACGCGAGCACCACGATGATCGTGCCGACGGCCATCGAGCTGACCAGCGTGGGCAACGGGATGAAGATGAGCTCGACGACGCGGGGATCGCGGTGGTGGGCGCGATGCTTGCGGGCGACGTACGGGTCGACGCGCCGGCCCGCCAGCGTGCGGGGCCGGAAGTGCAACAGGAACACGTGGATGACCCACTCCGTGAACGGCTGCGCCACGACGAACGCTCCCGCCACGACGAGGTCGGTCCGGCTCCAGGAGCCGAGCGCGACGCGCCACACCGTCACGACGGCGAGCGCGGCGGCGATGATGCGCGGGCTCGGGTAGCGGACGAACATGCGCGCCCACGGCGCCAGCCGTCCGTTGCTGGCGTCGACGCCGGTGTCGGCGAACCGGGTGCCTTCGCTCATCGTCCTCGAGGAGTCGCTCGGCGGGGTCAGGTCGCGCAGACGGCGGCGCGGCTGGAGAGGCCGATGCCGCGCCGGCCCTCGCGGATGGGGTTCAGGTCCCGCCCGTTCGTGACGTAACAGAAGGAGAGGCCGCTGTCGGGGTCGGCCCAGGCGATCTGGCCGCCGGCGCCGTTGTGACCGAACGTGCGGGGCGACTGCGTGTGCCCGAACCCGCGCCGGTTGGCGTTCCCGTCGTCACCGGCGACGACGACGCCGAGCGCGCGATTGGCGGTCACTCCCAGCAGCGGGTCGGGGAGCGTGTTGCGCACCCGGCCGGTGGCGTCGGCGAGCACCTCGGGGTCCCACAGCTTGTCCGGGTTGTGGAGCAGCGCCTGGTAGAAGAGCGCGACCGTCGCCGCCGTCGCGACCCCGCCGCCGCCGGGCACGCCCACGGCGCGCACGTCGGGCTCGTTGAACGAGAGCAACGCGGCGTCGGTCACCTCGGTGACGGGCAGCTCGGGCACGCCGAAGATCTCCATGAGCTCCTCCGACGGTGCCGGCTCGCCTGACAGCTCGAGCTCGGCGATGCCGTCCTGGTCGTCGGGCGCGATGCCGAGCACGCGCGGCAGGCCGAGCGCGCCGGTGACCCGTTCGTGGACGAAGTCCCGGTAGTCGCGCCCCGAGACGCGCTCGACGAGCTCGCCCAGCACCCAGTGCGCGGACGTCGGGTGGTACTCGTAGGCGGTGCCGGGCTCCCAATTGAGCCGCCAGCGCGCGAACGCCTCGAGCCGGCGGTCACGGTCGGCCCATGCCGGCGGGCCCAGCGGCGCCCGCGGGAACCCCGAGGTGTGCAGCATGACTTGCTCGACGGTGACGACGTCCTTGCCGTTCGTGGCGAACTCGGGGATGTACTCGGCGACGCGCCGGTCGATGTCGAGGCTGCCGTCGCCGATCAGCAGCCACGCCGCGCTGGCGACGAACGCCTTCGTCGCCGAGAAGATCACGTAGCGCGTCTCGGGCCCGGCGTCGCCGAGGGTCTCGAACGCCGCCAGCTGCCTGTCTCTGCCCAGCGCCCACTGGCACGACGGCAGCAGCCCACCGTCGATCTCCCGTCGCATCCGGGCCCGCAGCTCGTCCAGCCGCCCGGCGTCGATCCCCAGCGACTCCGGGTCGACTACTGCGGTGACGGTCACGTGGGCACGCTAGACCGCGCGGCGCCACCGGTCCGCCGCCAGTGCCGTTATGTTGCCGGTGTGGAAGCACGCCCGAAGGCGCGTAGCTCGACCGCGCCGGCGTCGGTGCACGCAGTCGAGGGCGGACGGGCACGGGAACGCTCCGATCGGCTCGTGACCGAGGAGCCGATGGAGATCCGGGTGCACGGGCCCGGGCAGGAGCCGGCGCCGCTCGCCGTGACGATGCGCACGCCGGGCAGCGACTTCGACCTTGCCGTCGGCTTCTGCATCACCGAGGGCGTGATCGAGTCGTCCGCCGACGTCGCGACCGTCGCGTACTGCCTGCCCGAGGACGGCGTGCAGCAGTACAACATCGTCACGATCCGGCTGCGGCGACCGGTCGATCTCGCGGCCCACCGACGCGGGTTCGTCGCCAACGCCAGCTGCGGGTTGTGCGGCAAGGCGACGCTCGAGCAGGTCGAAGTCGCGTGCGGCGCCGTCGGTACCGGCCCGCGCGTCGGTCGGTCCGCGCTCGTCACGCTGCCCGAGCGGCTCCGCCGCGCGCAGTCCGTGTTCGACGCCACCGGTGGGCTCCACGCCGCCGCCTCCTTCGACCCCGACGGAGAGCTCACGGTGTTGCGCGAGGACGTCGGCCGGCACAACGCCGTCGACAAGGTCGTCGGGCACGCCGCGCGACAAGGGCGGCTGCCGCTGGCCGAGCAGCTGCTGCTCGTGTCGGGGCGGATGAGCTTCGAGATCGTGCAGAAGGCCGCCGTCGCCGGGATCCCCGTGCTGTGCGCGGTGTCGGCGCCGTCCAGCTTGGCGGTCGAGGCGGCCGATCGGCTCGGGCAGACCGTGGTCGGCTTCCTGCGCGGCGATCGGTTCAACGTCTACACGCATCCCGAGCGGATCGACCTGGAGTCGTGACGTGAGGCGTCGCGGCACGCACCGAGGCGAGATCAAGACCGCGAGGCGCTGGCGGCGGCACTCGTGGGTGGGGTTCAAGCCGTACGGGGCGGGCGAGACGAAGCCGAACCACTACGCCGAGATCGTCAAGACGGTGTGGGAGAACCGCCGCAACCTCCGGTACGCGTGGCGCATTCTCCGCCGAGGCGTGTGCGACGGGTGCGCGCTCGGCGTCGCCGGGTTTCACGACTGGACGATCTCGGGCGTCCACCTGTGCACCACCCGGCTCAACCTGCTGAAGGTCAACACGATGGGTGCGCTCGATCCATCGGCGCTGGCCGATGTCGCGTCGCTGCGCGCCCGCAGCGGCAAGGAGCTGCGCGACTTCGGGCGGCTCCCGTACCCGATGGTGCGCCGCCGCGGCGAGCCCGGCTTCCGCCGCGTGAGCTGGGACGACGCCCTCGACGTCATCGCGGACGGGCTGCGGGCCGCGGGCCCGGATCGCTTCGGCATGTACCTCACCGCCCGCGGCCTCACCAACGAGACGTACTACGCGGCGCAGAAGCTCACCCGCTTCCTCGGCGGCAACAACATCGACAACGCCGCCCGGGTCTGCCACGCGCCGTCGACGCTGGTGCTGAAAGAGACGATCGGCGCCGGCGCGACGACGGTCTCGTACGCCGACGTCATCGGCACCGATCTCGTCGTGATCATCGGCAGCAACGTCGCCAACGCGCAGCCCGTGTTCATGAAGTACCTGTTCCTGGCCCGGCAGCGGGGAGCGAAGGTGGCGGTGGTCAACCCGCTCCGGGAGCCCGGGCTCGAGCGCTACTGGGTCCCGAGCAACGTCGAGAGCGCGCTCTTCGGCACGAAGATGGCCGACGAGTTCTTCTCCGTGCACGTCGGCGGGGACGTCGCGTTCTTCAACGGCGTCCTGAAGGAGCTCCTCGCCGACGACGCCGTCGACCGCGACTTCGTACGCGCGCACGCGACCGGGTTCGACCACCTCGTCGCCGAGCTCGACCGGCAGCCGTTCGACGAGCTCGAGCGGGCGTCCGGTGCGTCGCGCGCCGACATGGCCCGCTTCGCCCGGCTCTACGCGTCCGCATCCTCGGCGGTGCTGGTCTGGTCGATGGGCATCACCCAGCACGAGCACGGTGCCGACAACGTCGCCGCCATCGTGAACCTCGCGCTCGCGCGTGGGAACGTCGGTCGTCCTCGCGCCGGGCTCATGCCGATTCGCGGCCACTCCGGCGTCCAGGGCGGCGCCGAGATGGGCGCGTACGCCACCGCGCTGCCGGGGGGCGTGCCGGTGACGCCCGAGAACGCCGCCGCGCTCGCCGGCGCGTACGGCTTCCCGGTCCGGGGCGAGCCGGGGCTGAGCGCCGAGGAGATGGTCGAATCCGCGCGGGAGGGGCGGCTCGACGTGCTCTACTCCAGCGGCGGCAACTTCCTCGAGGTGCTCCCCGACCCCCACGCCGTCGAGGCCGCGCTGGCGACCGTGCCGCTGCGCGTGCACCAGGACATCGTCGTGTCGAGCCAGATGCTCGTGGATCCGGGCGACACCGTCGTGCTGCTGCCGGCGGCGACGCGCTACGAGCAGCGCGACGGCGGCACGCAGACGACGACCGAGCGCCGCATCCTCTTCAGCCCCGAGATCCCCGGGCCACGGATCGGGGAGGCGCGCAGCGAGTGGGAGATCTTCGTCGACCTCGCGCGGCGGGTCGATCCGTCCCGCGCCGATCTGATGCACTTCGACTCGGGCTCGGCGATCCGCGAAGAGATCGCGCGCGTCGTGCCGTCCTACGCCGGCGTCGAGCGATTGCACGGGACCGGCGATCAGGTGCAGTGGGGCGGCGAGCGCCTCTGCGAGGGCCCGGACGGCCCGCAGTTCGCGACCGCCGACGGAAGGGCCTGGTTCACGCCGGTGCGCCCGCCCGTTCGGACGACGACCAACGGGCTGCGGCTCAGCACCCGCCGGGGGAAGCAGTTCAACACGATGGTGCACCGCGAGATCGACCCGCTGACGGGTGCGGCGCGCGACAGCGTGTTCGTCTCGGGTGCCGACGCCGACCGCCTCGGCCTCGCCGACGGTGCACCGGTGCTCGTGCGCTCCCGTCACGGCGAGCTGCGCGCGGTGGTGCACCGCGCACCCCTCCGACCCGGCAACGTCCAGGTGTTCTATCCCGAGGGCAACGTGCTCCTGTCCGGCGGGCGGCGGGACCGATCGGGCGTCCCCGACTACAACACGACGGTCGAGCTCGTCCCCGTGGGGACGGTCACGTGAAGGCGCTCGTCTTCCGGCACAACTTCGCCCGCGAGGCGGTGGCGAAGGTGCGCGGCGCGCTGGGCCACCGCGCGTTCGTGGAGCCGCCGGCGCCGACGCGTCTCGAGGACGTCCCCGAGCCGGTCCCGCCGGCGCCGGACTGGGTGCTGTGCGAGACCGCCGTCGCCGGCATCTGCGGCTCCGACACCAAGCAGATCTTCCTGAACGGGAGGCTCGACAACCCGCTCACCGCGCTCTTGTCGTTCCCGCACGTCCTCGGACACGAGGCCGTCGCCCGGCGCGCCGACACCGGCGAGCGCGTCGTGCTCAACCCGTGGTTGTCGTGCGTTCCCCGCGGCATCGACCCGCCGTGCCCGGCGTGCGCCGTAGGGCGCTACCCGTCGTGCCGCAACTTCGACCGCGGCGCCGTCTCCGCTGCGCTGCACCTCGGCAACTGCGCCGCCGCGCCCGGCGCCCACGCCGAACGGTTCAGCGCGCACGCCGGTCAGCTTTTCCCCGTTGCGGACGGCGTCGCCGATGACGCTGCCGTCCTCGCCGATCCCGCCAGCGTGTCGCTGCGTACGATCCTGCTGCACCCGCCCGACCCGTCCGCGCCCGCGCTCGTGTACGGCTGCGGCACGCTCGCCGCCGCCGCCGTCGGGCTCCTGCGGCACCTGTACCCGGACGTCGAGGTGTGGGTCGTCAGCCGCCCCGGCGCCCGCGCCGAGCTCGCCACCCGCATGGGCGCGCACGCCGTGCTGCCGTCGAAGCCCGACGAGCTCGTCGCCGAGGTCGCCCGCCGCGCCGGCGTCCGGCCGCTCGTCCCGTGGAGCAAGCACGCGTGGCTGCAGGACGGACCCGGCGTCGTCTACGACACGGTCGGCAGTCCGGAGACGGTGGAGACGTCGATGCGGCTGCTCGCGTCGGGCGGGACGCTCGTCATCAGCGGCGTCGAGCCACCGAAGCGATTCGAGTGGACGCCGCTGTACTTCAAGGAGCTGCACATCATCGGGTCGAACGCGTTCGGCATCGAGGACGTCAACGGCGTGCGCAAGCACGCCTTCGAGCACTACTTCGACTTCGTCGCCGGCGGCCTCGACCTCACGCCGATGATCACGCACCGCTTCCCGTTGCGCGACTGGAAGCAGGCCATTCTCACGATCGCCCGCCGCCGCCGGACCGGCGCGGTGAAGGTGCTGTTCGAGCCGTGAACGCGCTCAGACGGTCGGCCGCGAGCTTCGGCTCGTAAGCCACGCACCGGCGGCGGCGATGAGCGTCAACACGATCAACACGATCCCGCGGCGCGGATGGCTGGTGGCGAAGAACGCGATCGCCACGACGAGCAACACCACCGCCACGGCGATCAGCACGAGGGTCAGAGGACGGAGGCGAATGCGCGCACTCTAGGCGCCCCCGGCCGGCCCGCCGGCGGCCGGCCCGGTGCGTTCCACTCGGCTCGGCGCCGGCCGGCTCGGGCCCTGACCTCCCGCGACGGCCGCCTCGGCCGGCAGGCATTGCGAAGGGGTGCGCCCGGTGGCTAGCGTCCGCCCGCATGGGCGGAGGGCGATTTGGGGCGGTTCTTCGCGTTCTCGTGACCGGCGCGGTCGTCGCCGGCGGAATCCTGCCCTTCGCGACCCGTGGCGGCGCCGCGCCTGATCCGAACCCCAGGCAGGCGGCCCAGCAAGCCGTGGACTTGCGCCAGCAGCTCGAGACCCGGTACGACGCGCTCGGCGACAAGGTCGCCGAGGTTCAACAGAAGATCGACGCACTCGAGGCCCGCCGAGCGGAGCTGCGCGCCATCACCGGTCAGCGTGCCGCGGTCGCCTACAAGAACCAGGACGCCAGGGTCAGGGCGATCTTCGACTCTCCGAACACCAACGACGGGCTGCGGACCGCACGGCTCATCGACCGCGCCAACAGCTCTCTCTACCAGGCGCTCGCCGACCTGGCCGCGGTGAACGCGCAACTCACCGACCAGCGCAACCAGATCGAGGATCAGCGCAAGCAGCAACAGGACGTGCTCGACCAGATCAACGCCGGGTCGAACGTGCTCTACGAGAACGTTGCCGCCGTGATGCAGGCTCTCGGCCCGCCCGTGCTCATCGATGGCATGGTCTGCCCACTGCCCGGGGCCGCGTACGCCAAGGACTTCGGGGCGCCCCGTTCCGGCCACACGCATCAGGGCAACGACATGTTCGCCCCGACGGGAACGCCCGAACTCGCCGTCGTGAACGGCAATGTCACCTACGGCGACGGCGGCGGCGGCGGGATGGGCGCGTACATCGCCGGCGACGACGGGAACCGCTACGTCTACTACCACCTCTCGGCGTACGTCGGCCCTCCGCGCCACGTCACCGCCGGCGAGGTCATCGGCAAGGTGGGCTCGACCGGCGACGCGAGCGGGCCCCACCTGCACTTCGAGATCCATCCCTTCGGCGGACCCGCCGTCGACCCGTACCCCACGCTGCAACGCATCTGCGGGTGACCCGCACGGGCGGAGCTTCGCCGTCCGTGTTGCCTCGGACCTACATTCACGGCGTGGCGAGTCGTCGCCTGTGGGCGTGCACCGAGCACGGTGTCATCTACTCCGCTCCCGACGACGCCACCGTCTACGGCGACGTCGCGTGCCCCGAGTGCGGCGTGCTCCTGCTCCGGTATCCGCCACCGGTGCGAGCAGGGCGAGACCGAGTCTTCTGGTTGTGCGAGGCCGATCCCGGTCACAAGGGGTGGGACGGCGTGCCCCCGGAGGATCATCGCTGCCCGCAGTGCGGGGGCGAAGCTCTGGCCTGGCGGCTGTCACCGGTCGACTGACTCCGCTCGCTGTGGACATCGATCGCGAGTGCACGGTGCTGCTCGAGCTCGAAGACGGCCGGCGCGTTCGCGGGCGGGCGGTGGCGGAGCCCGAGCAGGCCGGCATCCCGGCGGGTCAGGCCAGGTACCTGTTCGTCGGCACCGGTCCGCTGACGCTCTTCGACTGGTCCGTCCTCGACGACACGTAGTGACCGGGCCATCTGGGTCAAGTCACCCAAGTCGGGCACGCGCGGCCGACGCGACGCGCGCGTGCCAACCGTTGCGCGCGCAGGTATCGTCGGCCACGGACGGCAGCACCAAAGACAAGGGGGCGCCATGTACCCTCCCCGGTTCGACTACGTCGCCCCGACGACCGTCGACGAGGTGCTCGCCGTCCTCGCCGAACGTGGCGACGAAGCGAAGGTGCTCGCCGGCGGGCAGAGCCTCATCCCGATGATGAAGCTCCGGTTCACGTTCCCCGAGCTGCTCGTCGACGTGAACGGCGTCCCCGGACTCGATGCCATCGACGACGCCGACGGTCACCTGCGCGTCGGCGCGCTCGTCCGGCACAACGACGTCGTCGCGTCCGACGTCGTTGCTCGCACCAACCACACGATGGCGGCGGCGGCGCCGTGGATCTCCGATCCGCTCGTCAGGAACCTCGGGACGGTCTGCGGATCGGTCGCGCACGCCGATCCGCTGGGCGACTGGGCGTCGGTGATGCTCGCCTGCGGCGCCGACGTCGTGGCGCGCAGCACGTCCGGCGAGCGCGTGATCCCGATGACCGATTTCATCTCCGGGCCGTTCACCACTGCGCTCGAGCCCATCGAGCTCGTCACCGAGGTGCGCGTCCCGAAGTACGCCGGCCGCGGCGGCGGCACGTACCTCAAGCTGGAGCGCAAGGTCGGCGACTACGCCACCGTCGGCGTCGCCACGCACCTCGACGTCGACGGCGGCGGCACGATCACCAACGCCGGCATCGCGCTCACCTCGGTGGCGCCCAACAACATCAAGGCGGTCGAGGCCGAACAGGCGCTCATGGGTCAGGCGCCGAGCGACGCCCTGTTCGCGGAGGCTGCGGAGCTCGCCGCCCGCGCCGCCGAACCGAAGGACGACGTGCGCGGCTCGGCCGAGTACAAGCGCAACGTCGTGCGGGTCTTCACCCGCCGGGGCCTGACCACCGCCCTCGAGCACGCGCAGGGATAGGGAGGGGTACGCATGAACGTGACGGTTACCGTCAACGGCGTCGAACGGTCCGGCGACGTCGAGCCGCGCACGCTGCTCGTCCACTTCCTCCGCACGACGCTGGACCTGACCGGCACGCACGTCGGCTGCGACACCAGCAACTGCGGCGCGTGCACCGTCCTGCTCGACGGCATGCCGGTGAAGTCGTGCACCCTGTTCGCGGTGCAGGCCGACGGGCGCAGCGTCACGACCGTCGAGGGCCTCAAGCAGGACGGTCAGCTCGACCCGATCCAGCAGGGGTTCAAGGAGATGCACGGCCTGCAGTGCGGGTTCTGCACGCCGGCGATGATGCTCGTCAGCAAGGCGCTGCTCGATCGCAACCCGGACCCGAGCGAGGACGACATCCGCTGGGAGCTCTCCGGCAACCTCTGCCGCTGCACCGGCTACGTGAACATCGTCAAGGCGATCCAGTGGGCCGCGAAGGAAAGGGCCACGGCATGACGACGACCGAGGAGC
>DATFXK010000095.1:0-11211 GCA_035316005.1 Acidimicrobiia bacterium
CGGCCTTCTTGGTCTTCTTGGCCGCCGCCTTCGCCGGTCGGGCGGCGGCCTTGTCGTCGCCCTTGCCCGCCCGGGCGAGGCTCGCCTCGAGCGCGGCCATGAGGTCGACGACCTTGGCCGGCTCCTCGACCAACGGCTCGGCGACGATCTCCTCGCCGGCCGCCTTCTTGTCGATGATCCCGAGGAGCTGTTCGCGGTAGTCGTCGTGGTACTTGTCGGGCTCGAAGTTGCTCGCGAGGGCCTCGATGAGCTGACGCGCCATGTCGAGCTCCTTCTCGTTCGGCGCGATGTCGTCGTCGCGAGGGATCTCCTCGAGGCTCTCGATGGGGATCACTTCGTCGGCGTGCCGCATCGTCTCGATGCACAGCGCGCCGTCGAGGGGCCGTATGGCGACGAGATGCTCCTTGGCGCGGAGCACGATCTTCCCGACCGCGACCTTCTGGAGGTCGGTCATCGCCTCGATCAGCAGGCGGTAGGGGCGCTCGGCGGCCCGGTCGGGCACGAGGTAGTACGGCTGCTCGAAGTAGATGGGGTCGATCTGCTCGAGGTCGACGAAGTCCTGGATCTCGATGGTGTGGCTCGCCTTCGGCGTGAGCTTCTCGAGCTCCTCGTTGTCGACCACGACGTACTGGCCGGACGCGATCTCGTAGCCCTTCTGGATGCGCTCGTTGGGCACTTCCTCGCCCGTGGCCTCCGAGACCCGCCGGTAGCGGATCCGGGCGCCGGTCCCCTCCTCCAGCTGGTTGAAGCGCACGTCCTTGGAGCGCACGGCGGACACGAGCTTCACCGGGACCGTGACGAGTCCAAAGCTGATGTTCCCGCTCCAAATGGTGCTGGGCACCGGGCCCACCTCCTTGCCGCCCGCCGGCCCCTATAGCGTCGCAGGTCGTGGAGGGTCGACGCACACTTCTCCCTCAGGCCCCATGAGCCCCAAGGGAAATACCGCCAATCAGGTCGAGATCCACGGCCGCCGGCTGCGACTCTCCAACCTCGACAAGGTCCTGTACCCCGAAGCCGGGTTCACGAAAGCCGAGGTGGTCGACTACTACGCGCGCATCGGCGCGGTGATGGTCGCCCACCTGGCCGACCGGGCCGTGACCCTCGTGCGCTGGCCCGACGGCGTCGACCACCAGTCGTTCTTCGAGAAGCGCTGCCCTTCCCACGCCCCGTCGTGGCTCCGCTCCGCCGCGGTCTCCGACGACCTCACCCAGTGCGTGCTCGACGACCTCCCGTCGCTGGTGTGGGCGGCGAACATGGCCGCCCTCGAGCTGCACACGCCCCAAGCCCGGGTGTCGAGCCTCGACCGCCCCGACTCGATGGTGTTCGACCTCGATCCTGGTCCCGGCGCGACTGTGCTCGACTGCTGCCGGGTCGGGCTCGACCTCCGGGGCGTCCTGGCCGAGCTCGGGCTCGAGTCGGTCGTGAAGACGTCGGGCTCGAAGGGCCTCCACATGGCGGTGCCGCTGCACACCGACGTGACCGACGACGACACGAAGGACTTCGCCCGGGCCCTTGGCCAGGTGCTCGCCAAGCGCGAGCCCGACCGGGTCACCGTGATCATGAAGAAGGAGGAGCGACCCGGGAAGGTGTTCGTGGACTGGAGCCAGAACGACGAGCACAAGACGACCATCTGCGCGTATTCGCTCCGCGGAAGGTCACGACCGCTGGTCTCGACGCCGGTGGCGTGGGACGAGGTCTCCGACGCGCTAGACGCCAAGGACCCGGACGCCCTCACGTTCGAGGCTGCTGACGTCCTCGAGCGTGTCGACGAACGCGGCGACCTCTACGCGCCGAACCTCGAGCTGGAGCAGGACCTGCCTGCTCTCGGTCCGCAGCGGAGCCGGCGCGCGTGAACCTCGACGGCAAGGTCGCGATCGTCACCGGCGCCAGCCGTGGCGTCGGCGCCGCTGTCGCCGTCGCGCTCGCCGAAGCCGGCGCGCGCGTCGCGTGCGCAGCACGTGCGACGGACGCCGACCCGCTGCGCCTTCCCGGCACGATCGACGCCACGGTCAGGCGGATCCGCGACGCCGGCGGAGACGCGCTCGCGGTGCCCACGAACCTGGCCCACGAGGACGAGATCGAGCGCATGGTCGACGCGACGGCGGAGCACTTCGGCCGGCTCGACGTCCTGGTGAACAACGCCGCGATCACGTTCCCGGGCGACCTCGACGTGCCACTGAAGCGCTACGACCTGATGATGGCGGTGAACCTGCGCGCCCCACTCGTGGCCACGCATGCGGCCGTCCCGCACATGCGGCAACAGGGCGAGGGCGCGGTGTTGAACGTGTCGTCGGCGGCGGCGCTGAGCTACATCCCCGAGCTGATGGTGTACGGCATGTCGAAGATCGCGCTCGAGCACCTGACCGTCTCGCTGGCCGAGCAGCTGCGCTCCGATCGCATCGCGGTGAACACGTTCCGCATCGACCTGCCGGTGGCGTCGGAGGGGTTCGTCGCCAACACCCCTGGCTTCGACCACTCGAGCTGGGAGCCGACGGAGGTCCCGGCCGAGGGCGTCGTGTGGATGCTGCGACAACCCCCGTCGTACACGGGCCACAACGTGAGCATGGCCGGGCTCCGGGACGAGCAGGGGATCATGGCCTCGCGGACGGGCTCCCCCGGCCCGTGAGAACCGCGGCCGCGCCGCCGCCGCGTGGTACACGAGGGGGGTGACTCTGGACGAGCCTCGCTCTCCTCGCGACGCGCAGCGCCGGCGCCTCTACCTGGCCGAGACACCGCTGCCCACGAGCCCCCTCCCCGGGCTCGACGCGTGCGCGGCGTACGCCGACCGGGTGGTCGGGACGCTGTGGTGGGAGGCCCGGTTCCCCCATCGGGGCCTGGGGCGGGTGCCCGGGTTCCGGCCCGGTCACGGCGCCCGCCAGGCGTTCTTCTCCACCGACGAGCGGGGCACGACGATCACGCTCCCCCGCCGCTACCGCACGAAGGGGGTCGTGCTGCACGAGCTCGTCCACTGGGCCCTGGCGGACGATCTCGACCTCCCGACCCACGGGCGCACGTTCGCCCGGCTGCTGCTCGACGCCACCGCCGAGTTCCTCGGCGCCCAACGCGCCGAGGCGCTGCAGACCTCGTACCGCGAGCAGCGCGTGCACATCGCCCGTCCCCCACGGCCCGGTCCGGACCGGCGGCTCCACTACGGCTGGGACGAGCGCCTGCGCCTCGGGAAGGGCAAGCCGCTCACGGTGCTCTATCTCGCCCGCGACGGCGGCCCGATCGCGACGACCGGCGTCTACGAGGGCCGCGACAGGAGCCGGTCGATGCTCCTCGTGCGCGTCGGCGGCGCGGCACGCCCGATGCGCATCCGCGCCGAGACCGTGTGGGACGTGCGGCCCGCAGGCTGAATCAGCTCAGGCGCTCGACGATCATCGCCATGCCCTGACCGCCGCCGACGCACATCGTCTCGAGGCCGACCGTCTTGCCGGCGTCCTCGAGGCCGTTCAGCAACGTCGTCATGATGCGGGCGCCGGTCTGGCCGAACGGATGGCCGAGCGCGATCGCGCCGCCGTTCACGTTCAGCTTGTCCCAGTCGATGCCGAGATGACGTGCCGACGGGATGACCTGCGCCGCGAACGCCTCGTTGATCTCGACTAGGTCGATGTCGTCGATGGTCATTCCGGCGCGCTCGAGCGCCTGCCGGCTGGCGCCGATCGGCCCGAGTCCCATGATCTCCGGGTTGAGCGCCGTCACGCCGCTCGACACGATGCGCGCCAGCGGCGTGACGCCGAGGTCGCGGGCGCGCGTGTCGCTCATCACGACGACGGCGGCGGCGCCGTCGTTCAGCGGGCACGCGTTCCCGGCCGTGACCTTGCCGTCCGGACGGAACGCCGGCTTGAGCTGGGCGAGCTTCTCGACCGTCGTGTCGGGACGCGGGCCGTCGTCCTTGCCGACGACGGTGCCGTCGGGCAGCTCGACGGGGATGATCTCCCGCTCGAAGAAGCCGTTCTCCTGCGAGCTCACGGCGCGGTTCTGCGACAGTGCGGCGAACTCGTCCATCTCCTCGCGCGAGACGCTCTCGAGCTCGGCGACGTTCTCGGCCGTCTGCCCCATCGCGATGTAGATGTCGGGCAGACCGTCCGGCGGCTCCCACGCGCCCTGGCCGCCCTCGGACCGCTTCATGCTGCGCAGGCCGGCGTCCTGGAACTTCGGGTTCTGGGTGTCGGGCCAGCTGTCGGAGTTGCCCTTGCCGAACCGGCTGACGCACTCGACGCCGGCGGCGACGAAGGCGTCGCCCTCGCCGGCCTTGACCGCGTGCGCGGCCATGCGGATCGTCTGCAACGACGACGAGCAGTAACGGGTGATCGTGCAGCCGGGCACGTCGTGGAGGCCGGCGAGCACGCTCACGACCCGCGCCATGTTGAACCCTTGCTCGCCGCCGGGGAGGCCGCAGCCGAGGATCAGGTCATCGACGTCGGACCGGTCGAGCTCGGGCACCTTGTCCAGCACGGCGTTCACGATGGTGGTGGCGAAGTCGTCGGGTCGCAGGTCGACGAGCGACCCCTTGAACGCCCGGCCGATCGGGCTGCGGGCGGTAGCGACGATGACGGGCTCGGGCATGGCGCGCCTCCGTAAAACTCGAGACGACGACCCTACTCCGCGCTCGATCACGGCCGGACCTAGGGTCGTCGGATGCACGAGGGAAGCCGGAAGGCAATCGCGGCCGCGTTCCTCGCCAACCTCGGCATCGCGCTCGCCAAGTTCGCGGGCTTCGCGGTGACCGGCGCCGCCTCGTTGCTCGCGGAAGCGATCCACTCCGTCGCCGACACCGGCAATCAGGCCCTGCTCTTCCTCGGCGGCCGGCGCGCCCGGCGACAGCCGACGACCGAGCATCCCTTCGGGTTCGGGCAGGAGCGCTACTTCTGGGCGTTCATCGTCGCGCTCTTGCTCTTCTCGCTCGGAGGTCTGTTCGCCGTCGTCGAGGGCATCGACAAGCTCGTGCACCCTCACGAGCTGGAGTCGTTCCCGATCGCGCTGGCGGTGCTCGGGGTCGCCATCGTGCTCGAAGCCTTCTCGTTCCGGACCGCCGTCACGCAGGCCGCCGGCGGGCGCGGTGACGCCTCGTGGTGGCAGTACATCCGCCGTTCGAAGAGCCCGGAACTCCCGGTTGTCCTCCTCGAGGACACCGGCGCGCTCCTCGGGCTCTTCCTCGCCCTCGTCGGCATCACGGCTGCTCAGATCACGGGCAACTCACGCTGGGACGCGCTCGGCAGCATCGGCATCGGGATCCTGCTCGGCGTGATCGCGATCGTGCTCGCGACCGAGATGAAGAGCCTGCTCATCGGTGAGTCCGCGTCCTCGCACCTCGAGGACGCGATCCGGTCGGCGATGGCCGACGGGTCGGAGGTGCAGCGGGTGATCCACCTGCGCACGATGCACCTGGGGCCCGACGAGCTGCTCGTGGCGGCGAAGCTCGAGATCGATGCGCCGTCGGTCCCCGACCTCGCCCGGGCCATCGACGCCGCCGAGGCACGTGTGCGCGCCGCGGTCCCGATCGCGCGCGTGATCTACCTCGAGCCCGACGTGTACCGGCCCGATGCGGTCGTGGACCGATGACGGCCGCGTACGCGGTGCGGGCACACAACGCCGCCACCGCGTCGGAGAACAAGATCCACGACGACGCCGTGGCGCGCACCTACGGCTTCGAAGGAGGGCTCGTCCCCGGCGTGACGGTCTACGCGTACCTGACGCACCCCGTCGTCGCCGCCTTCGGCCATTCCTGGCTCGAGCACGGCACGATGACGGCGCGGTTCGTGCGCCCGTGCTACGACGGCGACGAGATCACGGTCGACGTGACTGCGAGCGAGGTCGCCGGTGACCGCGTGCTCGAGGTCACCGCCCGTCGCCCGGGCGACGAGATCGTGGCCACGGCGGCGGCCTCCCTTCCCGCGCGCCCGTTGCATCCGCCGGCGATCGGCGACTACCCCACCGCGCCGATGCCCGACGAGCGCGCCCCCGCCACCGAGGAGAGCCTTGGCGCCCTCGACACGTTGGGATCGTTGGAGGCCACGTTCCACGCCGAGCACGCCGCCGCCTTCCTGGACGAGATCAACGAGGACCTCGACCTCTACCGCGACGGTGGTCCCGCCCACCCGGGCTACCTCCTGCTGGCGGCGAACTGGATCCTCGGCGCCAACGTGCGTCTCGGTCCGTGGATGCACGTCGGCAGCGACGTCACCAACCACGGCGTCGTCGACGACGGCGACCGCGTCTCCACCCGCGGCCGCGTCGCCGGCCTGTTCGAGCGCAAGGGGCACCAGTTCGTCGAGCTCGACCTGCTGATGGTGGCGAACGGGAGCCGCCCCGTCCTCCACGCGCGCCACACGGCGATCTACGAGATCGCCCGGCGCTGATCCTCTGGTCGCACTTGCTTGCGCAAGTGCTCCAGCCGGCCATCGTCTCGGTCCGGGGCCGGCGAAACCCCGGCCCCTGCCGGAGGTGCCTGTTCCAGGTCGATTGCCGGTCAATCCACGCGATGGAGCTCGTCGCGGTAGCGCGCCCCGTTGCGGACGTAGCCGGCGGCGTTGCGGGCGATGTCCGTGGTGTCGGCCGCGCCCTCGCGCACCCGCGCGGGCACCCCCACGGCGATGGCACCGGAAGGGACTTCCATGCCGTTCGGCACGAGCGCGGCGGCGCCGACGAGGGCGCCGGACCGCACACAGGCGCGGTGCAGCACGACGGACCCGGTGCCGACGAGCGCGGCGTTCTCGACGACGCAACACTCGAGGTGGGCGAGGTGCCCGACGACGCAGTCGTCGCCGATGAAGGTGTCGAGCTCCTCGGTGCAGTGGATGACGGCACCGTCCTGGATCGACGTGCGGGCACCGATCACGATCTTGCCGTAGTCACCGCGGAGGACCGCCTGCGGCCAGATCGTGCTCTCGGCGCCGATGGTCACGTTGCCGATCACCGTGGCCTCGGGATGCACGAACGCGGACGGATCGACGTTCGGCGCCGCCGCGCCCAGCGCATAGATGGCCATGCCGGTACCGTAGCGGCGTGCTCGACCCGGACACGCTGACCGCGCACGCCGAGCGCATCGATCGCGACGGGTACACGATCCTCGAGCGCGTCATCGAGCCCCAGCTCGTCGCCGCCCTCACCGACGACCTCACCCGGCTCGAGGCCTTCTACGGCGTCACGCCGTCCGACAACGACTTCGAAGGCACCAGGACGGTCCGCATCTACAACCTGCTCGCTCTCGGACGGCTCTACGAGGCGATCCCCGTCCACCCGTGTGTGCTCCCCGTCGTCGAGCGGGTGCTCGATCCCGGCTGCCTCGTGTCGTCCCTGTCGTCGATCGCGATCGACGCCGGCGAGACCGCGCAGCCGATCCACGCCGACGACCAGCTCATCCCGCTGACGAAGCCCCACGTGCCGACGGTGTGCAACACGATGTGGGCGCTCACCGACTTCACCGAAGCGAACGGCGCCACCCGCGTGATCCCGGGATCCCACCTGCGCGACAACCCCGAGTACGGCGCGCCGTACGACAGCGTGGCGGCGGAGATGCCTGCCGGAAGCGTGCTCGTCTGGCACGGAAGCCTCTGGCACGGCGGCGGCGCCAATTCCACCGACGAGCGGCGCGTCGGCATCGCCATGAACTACTGCGCGGGATGGATCCGCCAGCAGGAGAACCAGCAGCTCGGGATCCCGCGCGAAGTGGCGGCGCGCTTCTCGCCGCGCCTGCGGCAGCTATGCGGGTACGGCGTCTACAACGGCCTGATCGGGCACATCGACAAGCACAGCCCGGCCGAGATGCTCGGCGACCCGCCGGCCGAGAACCAGATGGTGTGGGACACCGCCTGAGGGGCGCCGCCGGCGCGGCGCTCGTGGCGCTGATCGTCGGGGGCCCGTGGGGGCAGAGTGTCGCCGCCGCCGGTCCTACGCACGCGCCCACAGCCGCGCCCCACACCCCGTGCGACAATCTCGACCCCGCGAAGTGCCTCTACCCGTTCCCCAACAATCACTTCACCGTGCGCGACCCCTCCACCGCGACCGGTCGGCGCGTGCAGTTCTCTCCCGACGCGATGCCCCGCAACGCCGCCGATGTGCCGATCGACCCGACCGAATGGAACCGCAACGACGGGTTCAGTCCCGGCTCGCCGATCCTCACCGTCGTGCCCGGCATCGACCTCGAACGCACCGGTGCCGCGCCCGAGACCGACATCGGGCGTTCGCTGCGCGCCGACGCGCCCATCGTCCTTCTCGACGCGACGTCCGGCCGGCGTGTCCCGTACTGGGCCGAGCTCGACCAGAGCGTGCCCGACACCTCGCCGCGCTCGCTGATCGTCCGCCCGGCCGTGAACTTCCGAGAGGGTCATCGCATCGTCGTCGCGCTACGCCGTCTCCACGACTCCTCGGGCACGACCATCCAACCCAACGACGTGTTCCGCGCCTTTCGCGACGATGTGAGGACGGACGACCCCACGATCGAAGGGCGCCGGCGGCACATGAACGACGTCCTCAAGGTGCTCGACCAAGCCGGTGTGAAGCGCAACGACCTGTTCCTCGCCTGGGACTTCACGGTTGCGAGCGAGCGCAATCTCTCGGAGCGCATGTTGCACATCCGCAACACCGCGTTCGAGTCCCTCGGCGACAGGGCGCCTGCGTTCCAGGTCACACGAGTCGAGAACGACGTGGACGATCGCATCGCCCGCCGCGTGACGGGGACGTTCACCGTTCCCAACTACCTCACCGGGGACGGCAGCCCCGGCAACCGGTTCAACACGGGCCCGAACGGGCTGCCGGAACGCAACGGCGACTACACCGCGCCGTTCATGTGCATCATCCCCCGCGCCGCGCTCAAACCCGACGGGACCGTCGCCCGCGCTCGGCCGGCGGTGTACGGCCACGGTCTACTCGGGAGCGAACGCGAGGTCGGCGCCGGCAACGTGCGCGACATGGCCAACGAGCACAACTTCGTGTTCTGCGCCACGAAGTGGATCGGCCTGTCGGAGGACGACGTCGGCAACGCGGTGTCAGTACTCCGCGACCTCTCGGGCTTCCCCACGATCGCCGACCGGCTCCAACAGGGCATCCTCGACACCTTGTTCCTCGGTCGTCTCATGATCAGGAGCGACGGGCTCGTGTCCGACCCCGCCTTCCAGGGGCAGGGCATGCCCGTCATCGACACGCGGGAGCTGTTCTACGACGGCAACAGCGAGGGCGGGATCATGGGCGGCGCCGCCACCGCGGTGTCCCAGGACTGGACCCGCGCCGTGCTCGGCGTGCCCGGGATGAACTACAGCACGCTCCTCCAGCGCAGCACCGACTGGGACACGTACAAGGCCGTCTTCGACCCCGCCTATCCCGACCCGACCGACCACGCCCTCATCACCGACATCATCCAGATGCTCTGGGACCGGGGCGAGGCGAACGGCTACGCCCAGCACCTCACCCGTGACCCGTACCAGAACACCCCGACCCACGAGGTGCTCATCGACGAGGCCTTCGGCGACCACCAGGTCGCGAACGTCGCCACCGAGGTCGAGGCGCGCTCGTTGGGCGCCCGCGCCCACCGTCCCGCCCTGGCACCGGGCCGTTCGCCGTCCCGCCACCAGCTCTGGGGCATCGAGGAGATCGAAGGCTCCTCGTTCGACGGCTCCGCCATCGTCGTGTGGGACAGCGGGACGCCGGCACCGCCGACCGGGAACGTCCCGCCCCGCGACGGCGCGGACCCGCACGGGTTCCCGCGCGCGTCGAAGGAGGCGCGGGAGCAGAAGTCCGAGTTCCTGAAGCGCGACGGCCGCGTCGTCGACGTGTGCCACGGCCGGCCGTGCACGGCCCTGCCCCCGCCGTGAGCCGCGCTCGCACAGTTCCCTAGTCCCGAGCCCCTCCCCGCGACGACAGCAGGCCGTCCAGACGCTCGAGGCTCTCGGTCCAGCCGGCCTCGTGGAGCGCGCGTCGTCCCTCGGTCGCGAACCCCGACTGGACGAGGCCGAGCTCGGTGGACTCGTCGAGGTCCTGGAGCGACACGGTCACGAGCGTCTCGCGGTCCTCGGGATCGGGCGGTTCCCACCGGAACGTGTACTCGAGGTGCCCAGGCGGATCGACCGCCCGGAACTCCCCGGAGAGGTGGAACCGCTCGCCGTCCGGAGGTTGCATCGCGAACCGGTAACGACCTCCGACCCGGAGGTCGAGCACGATGGGCGTCGTCGTGAACCCGTGCGGGCCCCACCACAGGGCGAGCTCCCCGGGCTCGGTGCAGGCGCGGAACACGCGCTCGCGAGATGCGGGCAGGACGCGCTGGAGCCGCAGCGTCCGCTCCCCGACATCTGCCATGTGACCGCTCCCCTGACTTCGCTCCCCCGCTATCGCATGACCGAGCCGCCGTCGACGGCGAGGGCGTGCCCCACCACGAACGACGCCGCGTCGCTGCACAGCCACACGACCGCTTCTGCGATCTCGTCCGGACGGCCCAGCCGCCCGAGCGGAACCGCGCGGGTCATCATGCGCTCGACTTGTGGGTCGCCGCCTATGAACCCTTCGAGCATCGGCGTGCGGGTGCTTCCGGGGCAGATCGCGTTGATCCGAATGCCTTGTGAGGCGTACTCCATTGCTGCGGCCCGGGTCAGCCCCACCACCCCGTGCTTGCTCGCGACGTACGCAGGTAGGCCGGCGAAGCCGACGAGTCCGGCGCCCGACGCGATGTTCACGATGGCGCCGCCGCGCTCGAGCATGGCGGGGATCTCGTACTTCAGGCACAGGAACACGCCGGTGAGGTTCAGCGCGATCGTGCGGTTCCAGTCGTCGAGCGTGTAGTCGGCGGTCGGCGCGCTCGCACCGGTCGTGCCGGCGTTGTTCAGCGCGCAGTCGAGGTGTCCCCACCGCGCGATCGCCTTGTCGACCATGGCCTCGACCTCGTCCGGTCGGGTCACGTCGGCCCGGACGAAGTCGGCGTCCCCGCCCACCTCCTCGAACACGAGGGCGGCGGTCTCCTTGCCACCCTGCTCGTCGACGTCGACGACCGTGACGGTCGCGCCGGCGTGGGCGAGCGCGATTGCGGACGCGCGGCCGAGCCCTGATCCCCCTCCGGTCACGAGCGCCGCCCGACCGTCGAGCGCGCTCACCGACGCCCCATCACGCCGTCAGGGTGCGCAGGATGTACTCGGCCGTCGGGTACGACTCGACCGAGCCGAGATCGAGGAACGAGGACACGTCGTCCATGACCCGCTTCACGTTGTGCTCGAGCGTGTCCGG
>DATFXK010000096.1:0-4690 GCA_035316005.1 Acidimicrobiia bacterium
CCCAGTCGTCGCCGAGGTCGCCGCGCACGTACTCGATCGCCTTCCGGGCCGCCTGGAGCTTCACGCCCGAGTCGAGGAGGTTCTTGATCACCTTCAGGCGCACCAGGTCGCGGTAGGAGTACCGCCGTTGTGTGCCACTCCCCCGCGCGTCCGCCAGCGACGGGCGCACGAGGTCGGTGCGGGCCCAGTAGTCGAGCTGTCGGTACGAGATGCCCACGATCTTGCACACCTGCGGCCCGCGGAAGCCGATCTCGTCGCCTCCCTCGCGGCCCGCCAGCGCCGCGTCGAGGGAGCCCTGCTCGAGCCGCGGGACGTCGCCGTTGGCCGCTCCCCCGCCGGCCGTGCCCGTGGTCGAGTGCTTCGCGGTGCGCTTGGTCGTGCTCATGCCAGTGATTCCCTCGCTCCTCGTCGAACGCCCATCCCGGCCGCGGGCGGGGATCGGCCCGCGAAGTGACACGCCGGTAGTTACGCCCGTGTGACGCTACCCGTCGCCGGAGGGCGGGTCAACGTTCTCCGCTCGCCTTCGCCGGGCCCTGCTACTGGGCGAAGTCCTCGGGGCGGACCTGGTCGAGGAACTCGCGAAACTGCTCGATCTGCTCTTCCTCCTCGTCGTTCTCGAAGAGCACACCGGCCTCGTCGAGGACCGCCTCGTCGGCGAAGATCGGCACCGAGTCCTCGTACCGCACCGCCAAGGCGATGGCGTCCGACGGGCGCGAGGAGATGCGGTAGGCGTTCCCGTTCCCCGCCAGCTCGATCTCGGCGTAGAACGTGCCGTCGTGGAGCTCCGTGATCACGACCTGCTGGAGCTGGATCGACATGTCGTCGAGGACGGTCTTGAAGAGGTCGTGGGTCATCGGCCGCGGGGTCTCCATGCCCTGCAGGGCGTACACGATGGCGGTCGCCTCCGGCGGACCGATGAAGATCGGAAGGTACCGCTGCCCCTCGTCTTCGCGCAGCAGCACGATCGGCTGGTTCGTGGGGACCTCGACTCGGACGCCCACCAGCGACAGACGGATCACGTCGTGCCTCCGTAGATCCGGGGAAACCTCAACCTACCACCCGCCCTCGGGAACGGCGCGACCGCGCACCCCCGGCGCCGTAGAGCACGTCGACGTACGCCGCCGGCCGGTCGAGAACCAGGCGCCGGTCGGCCTCGACGACGTACGGGACATTTCGATACAGGTCGACGTAGTGGAGCCCGTAGCCGAGCACGAACACGTCCTCGATCTCCTCGCCCACGTAGCGGGGGGTGAGGGGGACGATGCGCCGAACGGGCCGGTCCAGGAGCGTGCACACATCGAGCGAACGCGGCGCCCGCTCTCGCACGTGCGACAACAGGTACGCGAGGGTGAGCCCGGTGTCCACCAGGTCCTCGACCAGGACGACGTCCCGACCTTCGACGTCGACGTCGAGGTCCTTGAGGATCCGGACGCGTCCCGAGTCGGGGGCGTAGCGGGAGATCGACAGGAAGTCGACGGTCACCTCGATGTCCGTGATGGCGCGGGCCAGGTCGGCGAGGAACACGAGCGCCCCTTTCAGGACGCCGACCAGCACGACGCCGTCGGGATGATCGGCGGTGATCCGGCGCGCGATGTGGTCGACGCGTGCCGCGATCGTCCGCCGGTCGAGGAGAACGGTCGGCGGCGGCTGGCGCTCGGTCTCGGTCGTGCCCGTCACTCGGCGATCGAGTCGCGCACGGCTTGGACAAGCAACGCCGAGCGCAAGGCCCGGCCGAGCTTGGAGAGGGTGGCGAGCTCCTCGCGCGCCTTGGCGCGGGCCTCGGGATTCCGCTGCCGGAGGTACTGGAGTGCGACCTGCTGGAACAGCGTGGCCTCGCGTTCGGCGAAGTGCTTGTACATGCGAAGGTGCCGCGCGCCGATGCCGTGCGCGTAGAAGCCGGCGGCGGCGGTCGCGATGGCCTGGCCGTCGTCGTCGAAGAGGGCTTCTCCCCCGTCGTACTCGACGGGCTCGAGCAACCCGAACGATTCGAGCTCGTTCAGTTGCCAGTCTTCGAGGCCGGCGGCGCGTTCGAGCTCCCCCCGGGTCAGCCCGGGATTGCCCGTCGCACTTCGTGCTCGTCCGGGTTCCTCCCGCGTCTCCGGCGCCGTCTCCTCTCGCCTGACCGGTCGCGACCGCTTCCGCGGTGGCGACGGGGCATCGCGCACGGACGCCCGGTCACCGTTGTCCGCCGCCGGGGCCAGCTCCTCCTCGGCCGGTGAGGCCGGCATCGGGTCACCGAGCGGGAGCTGGGGCGCGAGGTTCTCGGAGCGACGCGCCTGGCGCGACGGCGCCCGCCGCGCCCGCGGCTGTGCGCGCGCGATCGCATGGACCGAAGCCGGCTGCTCCTCACCCATGCGATCGAGTCGTTCTTTGATCACCTTCAGCGGAAGGAAGTTCTCCTTCTGCTGGTGGAGGATCCACCGGAGCCGGGAGACGTCGGACTCGTAGAACTTGCGATACCCCGACGGTGTCCGCTCCGGGTCGATCAGGCCCTGGCTCTCGAGGAAGCGGATCTTGGAGATCGTGACGTCGGGGAACTCCTCGCGCAGGATGTTGAGCACCTCGCCGATCGACAGGTGCGACGCTTCCGCGCCGGCGCTGCCGCTCGGGTTCACGTTCACGCGTGCTCCTCCACACCGCCGACCACGAACAGGAGGACGAACCGTCCCACCTGCACCTCGTCGAGGTGGCGGAGCGGAGCCGTCTCCACCCGTTCGCGGTTCACGTAGGTGCCGTTCAGCGAGCCGGCGTCGCTCACCTCGTAGCCGTCGCGGTCGTGGCGGATCACGGCATGGCGGCGCGACACGGTGATGTCGTCGAGGAAGATGTCGGAGTCGGGATGGCGGCCCACGGTCGTGACGTCCCGCTCGAGGGAGAAGCGGCTCCCGGCGTTCGGCCCCCGCCGAACGACCACCACACCCATGCCGGCCGGGAGGTCGGCGAGCATGGCCCCCAGCTCGTCGTCCAGCTCGGCGCGGTCCTCGATGGCCAGGGTGACGGTGGTCTCGTCCTCGCCGCTCTCGAGGGGGGCTCCGCACGAGGAGCAGAAGTTGGCGCCCGCCTCGTTGTCGTGCCCGCAGCGCGCACAGATCACCCTGGAAAGGCTACTGCCGCCCGGCGGCAGCGTCCCGGGCGACAGATCCCGTTGCCGGGGCTATTGCTCCTCGACGAGACGGCGGTAGGCGTCCGCGTCGAGGAGCGTGTCCGTCTGCGAACGATCGGACATCTCGATCACGAAGATCCACCCGTTGCCGTACGGGTCCTGGTTGAGCAGTTCGGGCGTCGACTCCAGCGCGGCGTTGACCTCCACGACGGTCCCGCTCACGGGCGCGTAGATGTCGGAGACCGACTTCGTGGACTCGACCTCGGCGACGCTGCTCATGGCGTTCACGTTCGCCCCCGTCTCGGGCGGCTGAACGAACACGACGTCACCGAGTGCGTCCTGGGCGAAGTCCGTGATCCCGACGCGGGCACGGTCGCCGTCGACCGCGACCCACTCGTGCTCCTTCGTGTACCGCAACCCCTCCGGGAACTCCATAGCCCTTCTCTTCTCAAGACCAAAGGACCGGCAGATCGTAGACGTGAGCCGCCGCGCCCGAGGCATGCGACGCGCTCGCCCGGACGGCGGCGTCCCGAGGGGTCGCCGATGACGCCTTTACTGAACGAAGAGGAGGCGATCCCCTCGGGGTGCCGTCAGAGACCTAGCGCAACACCTGCCGAATGCGTCGCGCGTACTCCTGGGCGAGCTGACGGGCGTTCTGGTCGCTCTCCCCTTCGGCCCAGACGTGCGTGAGCGCCTCCTCGGGATCGGGCAGCACGAGGGCCCACCCGTCGGGATGGAGCACCTTGACGCCGTCGACGAGCACGACGTCGCGCGCGCCGGCGCGCTCGACCATCTCGCGCATGACGGCGCCCTTCCGCTCCCACGGCGTCGCCACGGTCTCGTGGGCGATGTGCAGTCGAGGCAGACGTCTTACGACCGACGACAGCCTGCGATCCGTGGACGCGAGCAGGTCGAGCAGCTTTACGAGCGTGGCGGTGGCGTCGAACGCGGGCATGAAGTCGGGCCAGATGAACCCGCCGTCCTGCGACGCGGCGAAGTCGATGTCGCCCGTCGACGCCGCCTCCATGAGACTCGGCGCCGACAGCTTCGTCCACGTGATGGTCGCGCCGCCCTCGGTCGCGATGCGCTCGGCCTCGCGTGTCACCGACACCGGCAGGGCGACGCGGGCATCGGGCTTCGCCTCGGTCACGAGGCTCAGCAGCGCGAGCAGCGCCTGGTCGTTGTCGAGGGCGTGGCCCTCGTCGTCGATGATCGTGGCGGTCTCGCCGTCGGGGTCGACGACGACGCCGAGCTCGCTGCCCGACGCCCGTACGAGCTCCGACAAGCGGGCGACGCGCGCCGAGCGCTCCTCGAGCGCGGCCGTCGCCGACGCCGTACTGGCGTACGGGTTGATCGACAGCACCTCGGCACCGGTCTTGGCCAGGACGCTGGGCATGACGATCGAGGCGGCGCCGAACGAGTAGTCGAGGACGACTTTGAACCCGCGCTCGAGCAACCGCGCCTGGTCCACGGTGTCCATGAGCGCCGACGTGTAGAACTCGAGCGAGCGGGGCGGGTACTCGATGTCGCCCGTCGACGCCGCCTCCATGAGACTCGGCGCCGACAGCTTCGTCCACGTGATGGTCG
>DATFXK010000097.1:0-5868 GCA_035316005.1 Acidimicrobiia bacterium
CCGCAAGGTCGGGTGGGACTTCGAGGACGAGTCGCCGGGGCGTGATGCCCGCGGGTTCGCACGTGAGGGCGCCGCCCCGCCCGAGATCGAGACGCACCTCGTGAACACGGTGCTCACCAACGGGGCGCGCTACTACGTCGACCACGCGCACCCCGAGTACTCGACCCCCGAGTGCGCCGATGTCCTCGAGCTGGTCTGTGCCGACAAGGCGGGGGAGCGGATCCTCGCCCGGTCGATGCAGGCGGCCCGCCGCCTGCTGGGCTCGGGCCAGGAGATCGTCGTCTACAAGAACAACACCGACGGGAAGGGCAACTCGTACGGGTGCCACGAGAACTATCTCGTCGACCGGAGCGTCCCGTTCGCCACGCTGGTGCGTCACCTCCTGCCGTGGTTCGTGACCCGCCAGGTGTTCACCGGCGCCGGCAAGGTCGGCGGCGAGAACGGGACGGGCCACAGTGGCTACCAGCTCAGCCAGCGGGCCGACTTCTTCGAGGAGGAGGTCGGCCTCGAGACGACGCTGAAGCGGCCGATCGTCAACACGCGTGACGAGCCGCACGCGGACCCGCAGAAGTACCGGCGGCTGCACGTCATCGTCGGCGACGCCAACCTCTGTGAGGTGGCGACGTTCCTGAAGGTCGGCGCCACCGCGCTCGTCCTCGCCATGATCGAGGACGACTTCATCGACAAGGACTACTCGATCGCCTCGCCCGTGCCGTCGATGCGGACGGTCTCGCACGACCCGACGTGCCGCGCGACCCTCCAGCTCGTCGACGGCGGCACGATCAGCGCCGTCGATCTCCAGTGGGAGTTCCTGCGCCTGGCGCAGAAGTACGCCGACGACGTCGGGCTCGAAGCGTCCGGCGGCGAGGAAGTCGGGCAGCAGGTGCTGGAGCGGTGGGAATCGGTTCTCACCGGCCTCGAGCGCGACCCGATGACCCTCGACGGCCAGCTCGACTGGGTCACGAAGCTCAGCCTCCTCGACGCGTACCGGGAGCGCGACTCGATCGAGTGGGACGACCCGAAGATGGCGCTCCTCGACCTCCAGTACCACGACGTGCGGCCCGAGAAGTCGTTGTTCGAGCGGTTGGTGCGGGCGGGTAAGGTCGAGCGGTTGGTCGAGGAGGTCGATGTGACCACCGGCATGACCGAGCCACCGCCGAGCACCCGTGCGTACTTCCGGGGCCAGTGCCTCGCGAAGTGGGCGGACGCTGTGGTCGCAGCCAACTGGGACAGCCTCATCCTCGACGTGGGCAGCGACCCGCTCCGGCGCATCCCGATGATGGAGCCGCTGCGTGGAACGCGCGCCCATGTCGAATCGTTGTTCGAGGAGTGCACGACCCCCGCCGAGCTCGTCGCTCGGTTGGCGTCGTAGGAGAGCTTCATGCCCGAACGAGAGCGCAAGCAACGCCCGGCGCCCAAGGAACGCGTCGAGGAGGACGTCGAAGACCTCGCGCCGTCGAAGCAAGGCGAAGAGCTGAAGGAAGAGCTCGACGATCTTCTGGACGAAATCGATTCGGTCTTGGAAGAGAACGCCGAGGACTTCGTAAAGTCATATGTCCAGAAAGGCGGTCAGTGATTCGCGCACTGGGCTCGTGAATCATTGTCATACCCGGAGGGCGGCGTAGGCTCGGCGCATGGCAGGGCGGTTCGTCGGTGGAGGTGAGCGCCAAGGAGCGTCACCGGGACGGTGGGTCACGTCGATTCCGATGGGCGCGACACCGTCGCGCCTGCCCTCGGCAGCCGTGCTCGAGGGCATGGACGACGAGCGCGCGTTGCGCAAGCTGCGACGTCGCATCTGGTTCTGGCGACTCCTCGGGCGCGTTCGCTGACAATTCGCCCGTGTAGGCTCGCTCGTCGATGAACGAGCGCCCGCTTCCCATGTTCGGGCCCGGATCCGACCCCGGACCGTCGTTCACCGAGCTCCTTCGGCGAACGTCACCACCCGACGCGGGGCCGGCACCCACGGCGGGTGGGCAGTCGACGGTCCCCGAGGTCGCGCACGGGACGACGGTCGTCGCCATCCGCTTCGCCGACGGCGTCGTGCTCGCCGGTGACCGGCGCGCCACCAGCGGCTTCGCCATCGCCAGCCGCCGCATCGAGAAGGTGTTCCCGGCCGACGAGCACTCCGGCATCGCGTTCGCGGGCGCCGCCGGACCGGGCAACGACATGGTCCGCCTCTTCCAGACCCAGCTCGAGCACTACGAGAAGATCGAGGGCGAGTCCCTCTCCGTCGAGGGCAAGGCCAACCAGCTGGCCCAGATGGTCCGGGCGAACCTGCCGGCGGCCATGCAGGGGCTCGTCGTGGTGCCGCTGTTCGCCGGGTATGACGAGCGCAGGGGCCGGGGGCGGGTGTTCAGCTTCGACGTCGCCGGCGGCAAGTACGAGGAGGCCGACTTCCAGGTCAACGGCTCGGGCGGCGTGCACGCCAAGAACTGGATCAAGGCGCAGTGGCGCGAAGGCTTGACGGCGGAGGAGACGATCGACCTGGCGATCCGCTCGCTCTTCGCGGCCGCCGACGAGGACACCGCGACCGGCGGGCCGGACCTCGTGCGCCGCATCTTCCCGACGGTCGCCGTGATCGACGCCGACGGGTTCCGGGGGCTGACCGACGAGGACGTCGAGCCCCGTGCCACCGCGCTGCTCGGCGGACCGGAGGAGGGCGCCGGCCAATGACGATGCCCTTCTACGTCTCGCCCGAGCAGGTCATGAAGGACCGTGCCGACTACGCGCGGAAGGGCATCGCCCGGGGCCGCAGTCTCATCGCGCTCGAAGCGGCCGACGGCATCGTCATCGTGGCCGAGAACCCGTCGCGCACGTTGTTCAAGATCAGCGAGATCTACGACCACATCGCGTTCGCGGGCGTCGGGAAGTACAACGAGTTCGAGATGCTGAAGATCGCCGGTGTGCGGCACGCGGACCTCAAGGGGTACGCGTACTCCCGGGAGGACGTCGCGGCGCGGTCGCTCGCGAACGCGTACGCGCAGACGCTCGGTCAGGTGTTCACGCACGAGATGAAGCCGTACGAGGTCGAGATCCTCGTGGCGCAGGTCGGCGACACGCCCGACGGCGACGAGCTGTTCCACATCCTGTACGACGGCACCGTGATGGACGAGGAGGGTCACACGGTCCTGGGCGGGCAGGCGGAGACGATCGCTGACGCACTCGAGAACCGGTACCAGCCCGGCCTGAGCGTCGACGCCGCCATTCGCCTGGGTGCGTCCGTGCTCGGCGAGAGCGACGAGCAGCCGCTGGCGCCCGACCAGCTCGAGGTCGGTGTCCTCCAGCGGGGCGTGCGTGGGCGCGCGTTCCGGCGCGTGAAGGGTGACGAGCTGGGCCGCGTCCTCGCCGGCTGAACGACGAACGGTCAGCCGAGCCGCGCGTACAGCACGATCGGCGCGGCCGCCGAGGCCAGAAGGGCGGCGACCGCGGCGCCTCGTGCCCACGGCCCCCGTGTCCCCTTCGTGCCGCTCCACTCACGCGGCGCGGCGAGAGCGTCGTCGACCTCGGCCGCGAGGACGACGAGCTCCGCATCGTCCATCTGGTCGGCCGGGACGTACACCTCGACGCGCGCCAAGTCACCGACCGTGAGCGCGTAGGGCCCGTCGACGGAGCCGCGCAACTCGGAGTCGATGCCCTCTGAGCGCAGGCGAGCATTCAGCACGTGCGCGGAGAACGACCCGCTCACCCAGGTCAGTCGCTCCATCGGGACCACCCGCGAATCCTAGGACCGTGGGTGGCACCCCTCCGCTCGCGGCGCCCTACGGCTCTCGCTCAGCCGCCGAACACCGTCACGATCTGCGAGCAGGCCTGCTCCTTCTTCAGGGCCCGCAGCAGGTCCTGATAGGCCGACAGCTTGGAGAACGGGTCCCCAGTGGTCGCATCCAGAGTCCGCAGCGCAGCGGTGAACTGGGCGATGTCCGCCGCGAAGGCGACGTTGGCGGGATCCGCCGACGCGAGCTTCTGGCGCGCGGCGGTCACGCCGTCGATGTTGCTCTGGAAGTACTGGTCGAAGATCTTCGTGACCTTCTTGCCGCCGTCGGACGGCGAGATCTTGGCCGCCTTCGCCTTGGCGGTGTTCAGCGAGTCGAGCAGCTGATCTGTCGACGCCAGAATCTGCTGCTGCGTCGCGGTCGGATCGCCGCCGCTGGACGGCTGGATCCGGTCGATCGTGTCCGAGACTCCCTGGATCGCGCCACACAGGCTCTTGGCGTACTTCTTGTCCGAAACGGTCTTGGCCGCCGCCACCCCCGACGTCCCGAACACGAGCCCTGCCGCGAGGCAACCGAAGGCGGCGATCTGGATCACCTTCTTCACGGGTTCCCCTTCCCCCGAACGGTCGGCCGAATCGTGACCGACCGGGGGCGCGGCGGCCTGAGTAGCGCCTACTCATTTCGGCGTCGCAACCGGTCCGGAAACAGCGTTTCGGGCCGGTACGCTCAACTCGTGGAGCGCCGGATCTTCGGTCTCGAGAACGAGTACGGGGTCACCTGCACGTTGCGAGGCCAGCGGCGCCTCAGCCCCGACGAGGTCGCGCGCTACCTCTTCCGCCGGGTCGTGTCGTGGGGCCGGTCGAGCAACGTCTTCCTGGAGAACGGCGCTCGGCTCTACCTCGACGTCGGCAGCCACCCCGAGTACGCCACGCCCGAGTGCGACTCGATCGACGATCTCGTCGTCCACGACAAGGCAGGGGAGCGCATCCTCGAGGGCCTGGTCCGCAGCGCCGAGCAGCGGCTGCGGGAGGAGGGCATCCGCGGCGAGGTCTTCCTGTTCAAGAACAACACCGACTCCGCCGGCAACTCCTACGGGTGTCACGAGAACTACCTCGTCGAGCGGGACGGCGACTTCGCCAAGTTCACCGACGTCCTGATCCCGTTCCTCGTCACCCGTCAGGTGTACGCCGGCGCCGGCAAGGTGCTCCAGACAGCCCGCGGCGCGATGTATTGCGTGAGCCAGCGGGCCGAGCACATCTGGGAGGGCGTGTCGAGCGCAACCACCCGCTCGCGGCCCATCATCAACACCCGCGACGAGCCCCACGCCGACGCCGAGCGCTTCCGTCGCCTCCACGTGATCGTCGGCGACTCGAACATGAGCGAGTACACGACGTTCCTCAAGATCGGCGCGACCTCCGTCGTGCTCCGGATGCTCGAGGAGGACGCCAGCCCCTGGCGCGACCTGACGCTCGAGAACCCGATCCGCGCGATCCGCGAGATCAGTCACGATCTCACCTGCCGACGCCGGGTGCGCCTGGCGAACGGACGCGAGCTGTCGGCGATCGAGATCCAGTCGGAGTACCTGACGCGCGCGCTGCGATTCGCCAAGCGCCGAGGCCTCGCGCCGCTCGAGGAGCAGGCGTTGCGCATGTGGGAGCACGCGATGACCAGCCTCCAGGACGACCCGCTGTCCCTCGACACCGAGGTCGACTGGGTCATCAAGTACCACCTGATCGAGGCGTACCGAAAGCGCCACGACCTGCCACTGACCCACCCGCGCATCGCGCTGCTCGACTTGTCGTACCACGACGTCACCCGGGCGCGCTCGCTTTACTATCTGCTCGAGCGGCGCGGACAGCTCCAACGCACCGTGCGCGACAGCGAGATCGACACGGCCGTGACCACCCCGCCCCAGACCACCCGAGCTCGTCTCCGGGGCGCATTCATCAAGCGCGCCAAGGAGCGCAAGCGCGACTACACGGTCGACTGGGTGCACCTGAAGCTGAACGACCAGGCGCAGCGCACCGTGCTCTGCAAGGACCCGTTCAAAGCGCGCGACGACCGCGTCGAACGGCTCATCTCGAGCCTGTAGCGCACTCGTTCGGCTCGGGGCTTCTAACCTCACCGCATGCCCTCGTTCCGCTCGGGGAAGGTCACG
>DATFXK010000098.1:0-8395 GCA_035316005.1 Acidimicrobiia bacterium
CGCCGGGCGGAACTCCAACCCGCGGCCGGCGACCCTGCGCAACAGATTGCGGGCAACCGCGTCCCGGCCGACCACCGGATGCTGGGGCGCGCCCGGTACGAGGCCGCCGGAGTCGGCGTCGCCGACCACGTCTGGGTCCAAGACCTCGAGCAGGGCCGCGAGATTGCCGCCAGTGGCCGCGGCGGCGAACTGCTCGGCGAGCCTCCGCTGCTCATCGAGGTCGGCCCGGAAACGAGGGGGCTCGGCTTCCGCGCGGACATGCCTGCGGGCCCGGCTCGCGAGCTGTCGAACAGCCGCCGGCGACCGGCCGACGATCGACGCGATCTCGTCGAACGACATCTGGAAGACGTCGTGGAGTACGAACGCGGTGCGCTCGGCCGGGGAGAGCTGTTCGAGCACGACCAGCAGGGCCATGCGAACGGAGTCGTCGAGTGTGACGCGGTCGGCGGGGTTGGCCCCGAGCGATGGGAAGTCCACCACCGGCTCGGGGAGCCATGGCCCGACGTAGCTGGTGCGCCGGGACGCTGCTGACCGCAGCTGATCGAGACACAGCCGGCTGGCCACGGTCACGAGCCAGCCGCGCACGTCGTCGATGCCGTCGACGCCATGCCGTACGAGCCGGGCATACGCCTCCTGCACGACGTCCTCGGCGTCGCTGACGCTCCCGAGCATCCGGTACGCGACATCCATCAGGCGCTGGCGGTGATCGCGCCAGGCGTCGGCAACACGAGGGTCGGCACCAGCCGGCTTTCCCATTGGGTTGTGGTCCATCTCACTCGTAGGACGTGCGAAGCGATTGGAGTGTGACATCGGCCGGGCAATGGGCTGCCGGTGTCACAACCTCAACCGGACGTCCGTCCTTGTCAGCAGTAGTCCACACCTTCGAATGGAGATAGCCATGACATCGCTTGCAGTCGAAGTCCGGGGACTGACCAAGACGTACTCGGGCGGCGTCCAGGCAGTGCGCGAGATCGACTTCGACGTGCGATCCGGTGAGGTCTTCGGGCTGTTGGGTCCAAACGGTGCCGGCAAATCGACCACCGTCGGCATGCTCACCGGGACGGTTGCACCGACCGCGGGAAGCGCGCGCCTGGCGGGCCGTGAGGTGGCTGGCGAGCCCCTGGAGGCCCGCCGCGTGAGCGCCGTCGTCTTCCAGGAAGCGGTCGTCGACCGGCCGCTCACCGGGAGACGAAACCTCGAGATTCATGCCCGATTGTGGGGTCTGGGTGCCGGGGCCGCGGCGCGGCGACTTCGAGAGGTCGTCGACGCATTCGGGCTCCGAGAGGTCATCGACCGGCCGGTCTCGAGCTACAGCGGGGGGCAGCGCCGTCGGTTGGAGCTCTCCCGGGCCCTCCTCTCCGAGCCCCAGGTCCTGTTCCTCGACGAGCCGACCGTCGGTCTGGATCCACTCATCCGGTACGAGCTTCTCGACCTCATCGACGGACTGCGTCGCCGGGGGGAGATGACCGTCGTCCTCACGACGCACTACCTCGACGAGGCCGAACGACTCTGCGATCGCGTCGCGATCATGCACGCGGGGCGAATCGTCGCGCTCGACGCGCCGCAGGCGCTGCTGAGGGCGCTTGGCACCGAGGTGCTCGAGGTCCGAGTCGACGGAGACCCGACCGCCACGCTCACGAGGTTGCGCGCGCACGGGATGGCGACCGACGACGTGTTCTCGCTCGGTGGCACGCTCACCATCCCGCTGCACGGGTCGTCCGCAGAGGCCGCCGTGCTCACGATCAACCAGATCGGGCTGAACACGACCGAGCTCACCACCCGTCGCCCCACGCTCGATGATGTGTACCTCCGCCTCACCGGCGGCCGTCTGGCCGCCGCCTGACTCGAAAGGAGAACCAATGGTCACCATCGCCACACCTGCCTCGCGCCCGACAGCGTCACGGCCTCTTGCGCCCACCTCCCCCCGGAGCGCGCGAGCGCTGAGCACGCTCGTACGGCGGCGATTCGCGCTCAGCGTTCGGACGCCGCGAGAGCTCCTCGTCCCGCTGCTCACACCGGTCCTGTTCGCGCTCGTCATCGCTCCAGCACTCGCCGATCAGGTGACCAACGTCGGCGGGATCGACTACATGAGCTTCGTCGCGATCGCAACGGTTGGACTCTTGCTGCCGCTCAGCTGCATGTCGGCGGGTATCGGCGTGCTCGTCGATCGCGAGAGCGGTGCCCGTCGCGACCTGATCGCGGCGCCACTACGACGCCCGCTCATCGTGTTCGGCAATCTTACGGTCGCGCTTGCGGTGAGCGCTCTCCAGCTCGCAGTGCTGATTGGCGCGGCTGTCCTACGCGGCGCCCAATTCTCCTCAGGCTCCACCGGGATCATGTGGTTCGTCGCGGCCAGCCTCGGGTTGGTCGTGATCATGTACGGCGCGGCCGAGACTCTCGCCAACCGCATCCCGACCCAAGAGGAATACGTCGCGGCACTGCCCGCGGTGGCAATTGTCCCCTGGTTCTTCGCCGGGTCGCTCTTTCCTGTCAACGCGCTCCCGGCCGGACTCGCCGCGTTCGCCAAGGTCCTACCGCTGACGCATGTCCTCGCCGTCATGCGCTACGGACTCGTCGATCACAGAGGGACCGGGCTCCATGACATCTGGGGTATGAGCAGCCCCACCGCGATGGCCCTCCTGAGTCTCGCCGTCGTCGCCGCGTACGCCGTGCTGTTGACGGTCGTCGCCGTCAGGGTGTTCAACCGGGCCACGGTCCAGTAGCGGAAGTGCGGATGAGATACACGAAAAGATTGATGGGCCATTGACGCTTGTGACGGACGGTCTCGACCTGCACGCACCAGTAGGGCGAGAATACGTCGGGCATAGCCGCGTAAACCACGAAAGAACAGTACTTCCGCGAAGGAGCGAACCAATTCAGATTCAGCTCAGTGCCGGAGCACCCAAAAAGCTGCGGCCATCGGCAGAGCGAACAGCACGAGCAGAACGAGAAGTTCCCGCCCTCCGATTTCCACGGTTCCCCCTCCCACCCCAAGGGCGTGCGCCGGACAACATATCGCCCCACATGGCGTCCCGGGAAGGGGTCGCAGTGGTGGCGTCGGCGCCCTTCCGTGCTCCTCCCGGGACGGTCGCGGACTCAGTATCCGTCGGACGGGGGTTCGACTCCTCCCGGCCCCACGCTGCCATCGGAATCGGTGCGTGCGCGAAACTCACGTCCGAGGACTCCGGACCGTTCGAGCACAGGAGGATCCGGCACATGGCGGACGAAGCGTTGGGGCCGGTCAGCTATCTGGTCGTCCAGTTTCCGGGGAGCAAGATGACCGGCGAGGGCTTCCCGATCCTCGTCGACCTCGTCGACCGGGGACTCATCCGGATCCTCGACCTCGTGTTCGTCACTCGGGACGCGGACGGCTCGATTCGATCTCTCGAGCTGAGCGACCTCGATCGCGACGGGAAGGTCGACCTCGCCGTGTTCGAGGGGGCGTCGTCGGGTCTGCTCGACGGCAGCGACCTCACCGACGCCGCGTCGGTCATCGATCCCGGGTCGTCCGCCGGCATCCTGATCTTCGAGAACCGATGGGCGACTCCGTTCACGCAGGCACTGCGGCGTGGCGGAGCCGAGCTCGTGGCGGCCGGCTACGTACCGCAGGATGCGCTCCTCGCGTCTCTGGACGCGACCGACAAGTGATCAGGCCGAGGAGGACTTGACCGATGCCCGGACTCCTACGAGGGATCGCCCGCACCGCGGTCGTCGCGGGAACCGCTACCGCGGTCTCGAATCGTGTGTCACGCCGGCAAGCCAATCGTTGGGCCCAGCAGGACGAACAGCAGTACGCGCAGCAGCAGTATGCGCAACCGCAATACGAGCAGGCTCCGGCGGCCGCGCCGGACACCGTCTCCCAGCTGAAGGATTTGGCCGACCTGAAGGCACAAGGCGTCCTCACAGACGCCGAGTTCGAGGCGCAGAAGGCCAAGATCTTGGCGTCGTGAGACAGCCGGAGCGACGCGTGCTCTTCCTTCTCCGCCCTCGTCAGACCTGGATGCCGTACGCGCTGCCCAGGAGCCGTGAACTGCAGAATGCGTACAACAAGCAGCTCCGGCAGGCTTACGCGTCGACGCGCCGCGTCGAGCCGCCCGATCATGATCCGCTCGACGAGGTGAGGGAGCTCGCCGAGCTCCACCGATCGGGGGTTCTGACGGACAAGGAGTTCTCGGCCGCCAAGGCGAACGTGCTCGCTCTCGACGACGACCCGACATGACGTCTGCCGCCGCCCGCGCGGAGACCCTCATGCGGGTTCTTCGCGCCAGCATCGAACACGACGGCCGCGCCGCCGCTGACGTCTATACCGAGGACGTTCGGGCGTGGACACCGGCGATGTCGACCTCTTCGCTGAGCGAACTGATGTCCGAATTCGATCGCCGCGACGACGCCTTCTCCGACTTCCAACTGGAGGTCGCACCTCTCGCTGTAGGAGGCGACTACGCGTGCGTGGAGTGGACCGTCACCATGGCGCACACCGGTCGGCTTCCCGTCGCCGAAGGGAAGGTCGTAGACCCGACGGGCCTGCGCGTCACCCTGCACGGGATCACGGTCGCCGAGTTCCGGGGCGACCGGATCTGTTCGTTCCGCCAATACTGGGACGAGCTCTCCGTCTTCGAACAGCTCGGTCTGCTGCCCGAGGGCTTGCCGCGCTGAGCCGTCTCAGGTGGAGACGATCTTGGCTTTCATCTGCTCGAATTCGGCGTCTGAGATCGCGCCCTGCTTCTTCAGGTCGTTCAGGCGAGCGAGCTCGTCAACAGGGCTCGGGGAGGATCCGGCGACGCTCCGGATATAGGCGCGCTGCGCTTCGGCTGCTTCCGCCGCGTGCTCACTCATCTTGTGGCCCCGCGCGATGAGGTACACGAACACGCCGAGATACGGCAGCACGATCACGAAGATCACCCAGAGCGCCTTGGCGACCCCTCCGAGATCTCGGCTCCGGAAGATGTCCGAGAACACGACGATGAGCAGCCAGATCCAGATGAAGAACAAGAAGAAGTAGAGGATCGACAGGAAGACCTGTCCGCTTCCGAAGTCTGCTGCGAGCGTCACGGTCACTCCCTTTCTGCATGCCTGCGGTTGTCATACCACGGCACGGGTAAGCGCGGAACGCGGAGCTCGAGCACACGGCCCGACACCCATGCGGTCGACTCCTCCCGGCCCCACGCCGTCGGCAACGGGGCGGTCTGGGTCGGTACGTGCGACGAGCTCGCACCGCCGGATGCCACGTCCGGCGCGCAGGTCATGCGGGTCGACGCGGCGTCGGGCCAGGTCACGCAGCGGGTGCCGCTGCCGACCCGCTGCGTCGCGCAGCTCTCCGTCGGCAGGGACGCCGTGTCCGCGGGCGAGCTGACGCTGGCGGGGCAGCGGCAACGGGTGTGGCGGATCGATCCGCAGAGCGGCGCACTGAGCACGATCGCGCAGCTCGGCGCCGACACGTCCCTTGGCGGTGTCGCCGTCACCGACGCCGGCGTCTGGACCCAGAAGGTGACTCCGGATCGCGGCGAAGCGACGCGCACGAACGCGTCGACGGGTCAGGCCGAGGGCACCGTACCCGAGACGGACGCCGTGCTCATCGGCGGTCACGGCGACGGCGTGTGGTTCCGGCGCGCCGAGCCGCCGACCATCGCCCAGCGCGACGCGGCGACGGGCGCGGTGCGGACCGAGACGCCCGTGCCCAACGTCAGGTCCGCCGCCGTGGGCGCGACCGGGGCATGGTTCCAGCAGGCGATCGAGGGCTCGCTCACCATCACCATCGGACGCATCGACCCCGCGTCCGGCGCGATCGGGCCGACCTTCTCGTTCGAGGGAGTCGGGCCCGATCGGACGGGCCTGCCGTTCCTCGGCGAGCTGTCCGCCGACGATTCGGTTGCGTGGCTCGTCTACCAGGGTCGCCTCTACCACTACGTGGTAGCCGCGCCGCCGCCCTCCACGACGAAGTAGCGCTGGTCACCAGCTAGCGTCGCCGCATGGACTCGTTCGAGGGCAAGCTCGCAGTGGTGACGGGAGGCGGCACCGGCATGGGCCGCGCACTCGTAGTCCAGTTGGCGGGGGAGGGGTGCTCGGTCGCCACGTGCGACGTCAACGCCGACAACGTCGGCGAGACGGCCGTCCGCGCCGAGAAGGAAGCACCCGCGGCCGTCCGCATCACGACGCACCTCGCCGACGTGTCGGACGAGGCGCAGATGCTCCGCTTCCGCGACGAGGTCGCCGATCAGCACGACACCGACCACATCGACCTGCTGTTCAACAACGCCGGCATCGGCGGAGGGAACAGCTTCGTCACGGGGCCTCGAGAGGCGTGGGACAAGACCTTCGCGGTGGACTGGGGTGGCGTCTATCACAGCATGCGCGCTTTCGTCGGCATGGTCGTCGCCAGCGACGACGCGTACGTCGTCAACACGAGCAGCGTGAACGGGTTCTGGGCGTCGCTCGGTCCGGGCATCCCGCACACCGCCTACAGCGCGGCGAAGTTCGCCGTGAAGGGGTTCACCGAGGCGCTCATCGAGGACTTCCGGGTCAACGCCCCGCACGTGAAGGTTGCCGTCGTGATGCCCGGCCACATCGGCACCGACATCGTGCTCAACAGCCGGGAGCTCCTCGGGATCGACCTCGAAGAAGCGCGCACGCAGATGGAACGCCGTGGCCTGCCCACCGACGGTCTGTCGGACGAGGTCATCCAGAACATGATGAGGATGTTCGGCGAGATGTTCCGTGATAGCGCACCACTCACGGCCGAGCAGGCGGCGACGATCATCCTCGACGGGGTGCGCGCCGGGAAGTGGCGGATCCTCGTCGGGGACGACGCCGACGCCATCGACGAGGCGTGCCGGCGCGATCCCGAGAACGTGTACGGCGAGGACGGGCTCAGCCTCGACACGATTACCGGGCAGTAGCCCGCCGGGCTGGCCCGCCCGGGGGGAAGCGGGCCAGCCCTCGTGCGAGCCGGCCGGTGCGACCTGTCCGCAGCCGCCGCCACCGTGATCATCGCCCGGCGACGTTTCGGGATCCCGGCAGCGCGTTGTCGTCGGCGTGAACTGTTGCTGACCGGCGGCTGACGGACGGTGGCGGTACTGTCGCCCGGCGTGCGAGCGTGGCGTCACGTCATGATCGGCGCGGCGTTGGTCGCCCTCGTGACGGCGGCGGCGTGCAACGGTGACGGTGGCGGGGGCAAGGGCACGGGGTCGCCCGTGTCGACGGCCACGAGCACGGCCACGAAGTTCCCGGACCCCCGCACGGAGGTGACCGGGGCGTTCTGGGACGGGAAGGTCGCGGTCGCAGGCGGTCTTACAGGCGAGCAGTCGACGGATCGCTTCGATCTGTTCGAGGTCGCCGCCGGCACGTGGTCGCCGGGCCCGACGCTCCCGCACCACTACGACCACTCGTCGCTCGCCGAGCTCGGCGGCCGGCTCTACGTCGTGGGTGGGTACACGGCTGGGCTGTCGAACCCGACCAACGAGGTGTTCAGCCTCGGGCCGGGCGAGAGCGCGTGGGCCCCGGAGCCGGGCATGGCCGCCCGCCGGGGCGCGCTCGCGACCGCGGCCTCCGCGGGCAAGCTCGTCGCCGTCGGCGGTGTCGACGAGAACAACAACGTGCTCACGAGCACCGAGATCTTCACGCCGGGAGTCGGGTGGTTACCGGGGCCGAGCTTGAACCGCCCCCGGGAGCATCTCGCCGCCGCCGTCGCGGGTGACAAGGTGTACGCGATCGCGGGACGCAACGGCAGCGGCGCGACGAGGTCGGTGGAGTCGCTCATCGTGGGCACCGACCAGTGGAACACCGAGCCCCCGGTCCACGACGCCCGCAGCGGCATTGGGGCCGCGACGACCGCGTCGGGCCGCATGTGCACCGGCGGGGGTGAGGTGCCGGGGAAGCCCGACGCGGTGCCGACGATCGAGTGCTACTCGCGAGGCCGGTGGCGCCGCGTCGCGACGCTGCAGGTGCCGCGCCACGGGCTGGCGGTCGTGGCCGAGGGCAACCGCGTCCACTTCGTCGCCGGCGGCCCGCAACCGGGGGCGTCGTTCAGCGACGCCCACGAGGTGCTGACCGTCTGAGCTACGAGGCCGCGCCCGGACCGTTCGGCGACGCGCCGGTGACCGACTCGCTCTTCTGACGAACCCGCTCGAGCCCGAGCTCGACCGCCGCCTGCGCCTTCTCGACGGGCGGGCTCTGCCGCGCGTCGTCGATCCAGCGGCGGATCTGCTCGTAGCGCTCCCGTCCCGCCTTGGTGCCGAGGTAGTAGCCGATGGCGAGGCCGGCGAAGAGTCCCACTCGAAATCGCATGCCGAGGGTTGTACCGCGGCCGTCCGGGTTCGTACACATCCTCGTTGCTCTTCGAACGCGTGTTCGATAGGCTCGTCGTGGCACTTCCCCCGATCGCGGACGCGAGGGGGAA
>DATFXK010000099.1:0-2503 GCA_035316005.1 Acidimicrobiia bacterium
CACGGGCACGATCGAGCTCGACGCCGCCGGCGACCGCGTGTCGACCCCGTACGCCTTCTGGTCGATCTGCAAGGGCCAGCGCAGCAGTGCCCGCTGGCTCGACACCGGCCGGTGGACGCCGGCGGCCGATCCGACCGGGCCGGGCAAGGTCGAAGCGACGAGCTGCCCGAAGGCGTAGCCCGTCTCGCCGGCTCCCCGGTCAGCGGTCGAGGCCGCCCCGTTCGAGCGCGCCCTCGACCTCCCGCTGGCGGGCGACGTTCTCGTCGTGCAGCTGGTCGGTCGTCTTCACGACGCCGTCGACCTTGAGCTCGCCCATGATGTGCACCTCGCCCAGGGTCTCGTGCATGTAGTCGGGGCCCTCACCGGTCGGGATGAACCATCCCGTTGGGCACATCGTGAGCACCTCGACGAACGAGAAGCCGTCGCCGCGCAGCTGTGTCTCGAACGCGCGGCGGAACATCCGCTTCGTCCGGGCGACGGCGCCGGCGTTGTGCACCGACCCGCGCGCCACGTATGCCGCGCCCTGGAGGCGCGCGATCAGGTCGCCGATGAGGATCGGGTAGCCGTGGTACTCGGCGTCGCGGCCGTCGAGGGAGTTCTTCGTGCGCTGCCCGATGACGCTGGTCGCCGTCATGTGCCCGCCGGTCTCGCCGAACACGCCGTTGTTCAACAGGATGCACGTGACCTTCTCGCCCCGCGCCGCCGTGTGCAGCACCTCCTGCAGGCCCTCGTTCACCATGTCGCCGTCACCCTGGAGCGTGAACACGACCGCGTCCGGGCGCATGCGCTTGGCGCCGGTCGCCACCGATGGTGCGCGCCCGTGCAGCGCCTGCACCAGGTCGACGTCGACCGTGCTCGTGAACGCGGTGTAGCAACCGATCCCGGCGACCATGATCGACCGTTGCGCGACATCGAGCTCCTGCAGCGCCTCGAGGTGGACGCGCAACGCCAGCGGCTCGCCGCAGCCCGGGCACATGTGGTGCTCCTGGCTCAGCAGCAGGTCGGGCTTGAGGTCGGCGACCTTCCGGGCGTGGTCGGGAGCGGCGCTCGTGTCGAGCACCGGTCCGGTCGGTTCGGTCCCCATCACAAACCTCCCGTCACCCTCGCTCGTTCACCGGCAGCGGTGGCAGCTCGGCGCCGGCGCCGCCCCGATGCACCGCGAGCACCCGGTCGCGGATGATCTCGGCGTCGAGCAGCGGGCCGACGCCGAAGCCGGAGCCGTCGGTCGAGATGCCGCCGATGCCGACGATCGGTGCCCGCCCGAGCACGGCCAGGCGCACATCGTCGATCATCTGTCCGGCGCAGAGCTCGAACACGGCGACGGTGCGCGCTCCGGCCGTCGCCTCGGCCACCGCTCGGGACGGGTACGGCCAGAGGCTGATCGGCCGCACGAAGCCGACCCGCTCACCGTCGGCGCGGAGCTGGTTGACGACGTAGCGGACGAACTTGGCCGGCGTCCCGAACGCGACGACGATCGTCTCCGCGCCGTCGCAGAACGCGGTCTCGACGCGCTGCTCCTCACGCTCGATGTCGGCGAGCTTCGCGGTGATCGTGCGCAGGTGGCGCTCGATGCCGGGCGCCTCGTGCCCGTGCTTGCCGAGCCCGAGCGGCGTGACGAGACGCGATTCACCGCTTCCGCCGAGCGAGCCGTCCACCGCCCACTCCTTCGGCGGCAACGCCGGGAACACGAGCGGCTCGGCCGACACCGCCTCGTAGATGTGCGCGAGCAGGTAGTCGCCGTACACGAGCACCGGGTTGCGCCACGTGTCGGCGAGGTGGAACGCGAGCTGCGTGAGCTCAACGGCCTCGGCGATGTCGAGCGGCGCCAGCACGATGTGCCGGTAGTCGCCGTGCCCCCCGCCGCGGGTGGCCTGGAAGTAGTCCTGCTGGCCGCGCGCCATGTTGAACACGACGAGCGGCAGCTCGGCCAGGGTGATCTCGCTGAACGACTCCTGCATGAGCGAGAGGCCCTGGCCGGTCGAGCCCGTGGCGGCGCGCGCCCCGGTGGCGAGCGCGCCCCACGCCATGCCGACGGCCTCGAGCTCGCTCTCGGCGTTGATGCACACGCCGCCCACCTCGGGGAGCTTCTGGGCCAGGTACTCGAGCAGCTCGGTGAACGGCGTCATCGGATAGCCGGCGAAGAACCGGCAGCCGGCCGCGATCGCCGCCTCGGCCATCGCCTCGGAGCCCTCGATGAGCCGACGCTCGGCGGTGGCGACGGCGGTCACGACGGCTCCTCGGTGCCGGCGGTGTCGATGCCGATGCCGATCTCGGTCAGGACGGGCTCGTCGAAGCGGAACACCTCGAAGCAGAAGTCCGGGCACACCATGAGGCACGCCGCGCATCCGGTGCAGCCGGGGTGCAGGTGCGGGTAGCGGTAGCCGAGGTGGTTCACGTCGGCGCTCATCGACAACACCCGCGGCGGGCACGCGGTGATGCAGAGCTCGCACCCCTTGCACGTGTCGACATCGATCGTGACCGTGCCCCGGCTCTTGACCGTCGT
>DATFXK010000100.1:0-3861 GCA_035316005.1 Acidimicrobiia bacterium
TCGTCGACGTGGTGAGCGGCAGCCCCGCCGCCTCCGCCGGCCTCCAGGCCGACGACGTGATCACCGCTGTCGACGGGACGTCGGTGACCCGACCGCTCGAGCTGGCGCAGCAGATCCGCAGTCACCAGTCCGGCGATCAGGTGAAGATCGCGTACAGCCGCGGCGGCAACGCCGCCGAGGCACAGGTCACGCTGGCCAACCGCTCGAGCGACAACCAGCCCAACAGCTGACGGCGCCGGCGCGAACCGGCACGTAACCTGAGCAGCATGCTGCTCGACGGGTTCAACCACGTGGCGATCCTCACCAAGGACACGAAGCGGCTGCACGCGTTCTACGAGGAGGTCTTCGACGCCACCGTCCCGCGCGACGGTCCGGAGACCCCGGAGGGCTCGGACGTACGACTGTCGGTCGTCCACGTCGGGCCGCACTCCGAGCTCAACGTGTTCGAGATTGCCGGCAACGAAGAAGCGGACCGACAGACCCCGATGTTCGGCCGGGGCCGCATCGATCACCTGGCCCTGCAGGCCGACTCGCTCGACGCGTTCGAGAACATCCGCGACCGCCTCGTCGCGCGGGGCGCGAGCGACGGCTTCGTGACGGACTTCGGCCCCATCCTCAGCGTCTTCTTCCGCGATCCGGACGGGCTCGAGTGCGAGGTCTGCGTGGAGAACCCCGACGCGCAGCCGGGCGTCAGCCATCCACCGGGCACGCCGGCGGCGCGCTACCACGGATCGTCGTAACTGTCGGGGTCAGCGGTCGAGGAGCCGCGCCGCTTCGAGCCGCACCCGGAAGTCCGGGTCCTCGGCACGGGCGGCGACGGCCGCGCGACTCGCTCCGACGCCGAGCGCCGCCATGCCGGACAACGCCTTCCACCGGATCCACGCGTCGGGGTCGTCGAGCGCGCGCTCGAGGAGCGGACGCAGCTCCTCCCGTTCCGCGCCGGCGACTGCGTCCACGACGCTGCGCCGCACGGCGCGGCTCGGGTCGTCCAGCAACCGCGCCCACGCGCCGGCGGCGGCGTCCGACGGCGCGTCGGCGAGGAGCGCGGCCGCGACCTGTCGGTGTGCGGCGTCCTCGTGCTCGGTGGCCGCCAGGATGCGGTCGAGATCGTCGGGGCGGTCTGCTCGCAACCCGCCCAGATCGGTCCACGCCTGCTCGATCCGGCGTGGCGCCCGCGCCTCGCTCGCGTCCGCCGGCACCGCGCGCGCCGGGTCGGGTGCGGACGGGCCCGGCCCGGCGTCTGAACTCGCACCGCCGGTGAACTCAGCGGTCACAGCGCGCAGGATCGGTTCGAGCAGCTCCTCCCATCCGTCGGGCCGCGTGATCGTCACCGCCACGAAGTCCGGTCCCAAGAGCACGTTCGTCACGGCGCCGAAGGCGTCGAAGAGCGCTGCGACTCGCGGGTCGGCCGTGGCGGCCGCGCCCGACTCGTAGTTGGGCGCGGTGCCGGCGTGGAGGGGCGGTGTCGCGAAACGGATCGTGCGGGGGCTCGGCGTCGCCTCGGGCACGACGGCACCGTCGAAGGTCTGGCCCAGGCCGGGGCGTGCCGGCGCGTCGCCTCCCGGTGCCGGTGCGGCCGCCTCGTCGCTCTCGATCCCGAGACGGAACCGGTCGTGGTCCCAGCTCCAGACGAGCGTGAGACCGGAGCCGAGCTCGTGCCGGCCACCGCCGCTCCCGGCGCCGACGACGTCGGCGAGCGCGTCGGCATCGGCGGCGGTCCACGCCGCGTCGGAGAAGAACCGCTTCAGCAGCTGCTTCACCGGACCGAGCGCGTCGAGCGGCAGATCGCTCACAACGGGCGTCAGGGCAGCGATCGCGTCGGGAACGAGCTCCCGCTGCACGACCTGCGCCCGGGCCGCATCGAGCTCGGGACCGAGCTCCGTCACCTGGACGACGGTACCGGCCGCTCAGCGCTTCGTCGCGACGACGAAGAGGAACCGCCGAACGACGAGATCGCCGTCCTCCGTCGCCCAGTGCGCACGCAATCGCGCCAGGCCGTCCTCGAGCTCTGCGGGGGAGATGAACGGGAACCGGTCGGCGACTTCGGTTCGGAAGCTTCCTTCGATGTCCTCCAACGGGACGTGCCTCTCCCGCTCGACCGCTTCGCTGCCGATGTCGCTGAAGCCGGCCTGGGAGAGGAGGCGTGTCAGCTCCGCGATCGGAGGCATCCGGGCACGTTGGGCGCGGGCGACGGACGGGAAGAACCGGTGCGGGGTCCAGGCGGCGGCGTCGTCCGGTGTCACCGTCCTGATCAGGAGCACGCCGGTCGTCTTGAGCACGCGACTCACCTCGTGCAGCACCCGCTCCTGGTCTTCCACCTGGTGGATGACGAGGGAGGCGACGACCCGATCGAACGAATGGCGTCCGAACGGCGCGCATGCGGCGTCGCCCTGAACCCAAGACGTCGACGGCCAGCTGCGGTGACGACGGGCGTAGGCGAGCATGTCGTACGAGTGGTCGCAGCCGACCACGCGCGCGCCGGTCGCTTCGGCGATCGCGCCCGTGAATCCGCCGGTGGCGCAGCCCAGGTCGAGCACGTCGTCGCCGCGCCGGATGCGACCCAGCCGGACGGTGACCGGGACCCAGAACGCGAGGTTGTCCGGGGGATACCGCTCGGCGTCGAACTGGGGCGGTCGGTACCGGTCGCGAATCAGAGCTTGCTCGTCAAGTACAGCGAGTAATACAGCTGGCCGGCCGTGGACAGGTGGACGCCGTCCTGGACGAGGAACTCGGGGTGCTCGCTCGCCATCGCGTGCCAGTCGAGCAGCACCGCGTTGGGATAACGCGGCACCGCGGCCGCGATGGCGTCGTTGTCGGGGCCCTCCCACGGCCGGTCCACCTTGGTGTTGACGAGGATTACCCGCTGCACGCCGCTGAGGAGGCGCATCATCTCGTCGAGCTGGTCCTCGGGGACCGAGCCGTTGGTGCCGAGGTGGACGATGACTTCGTCACCGAGCTGCCCGGCGTCGTGCAGCTGGCGGACGACGTCGAGACCCTGGGAGAAGGGGCGGCTGACATTGGCGTCCATCTGGAACCGGTCGCCGAGGAAGCGGTGCAGCACCGTCTGCGCGCCGAGCATGACCGAGTCGCCGATCGCCGTGACCCGGGCGTTCGGAATGGGCCTGAGCGTCGTGTTGGGTGCCGACGGACCGGGCGCCGGGGTCGCCGCCTTCGGCGCCGACCGGGTTGTTGCCTTCGGCGCCCGGGTCGTGGTGGTGATGGCGATGTTCGCCGGCTTGGACGGGAATCCCGGCGGGCGCGGCGCCGGCTGTGCGACCGCGAGGCCGATGCCGAGAACGACGGTGGTGACGACGACCACGACGGCGGTGAACGCGAGACGGGCGCGCACGCGGCGGCGTTGCAGCAACGAGCCCTGCCGCAACGAACGGCGCATCGCGGTGAGACGCCGGCCGATCGCGCCGCTGCGGATCGGCACTTCGAGGAAGCGGTAGGACGCCGCCGCCATGGCGACGGTGATCGCGACGCGCAGCGTGAAGAGTGGAATCCCGGTCAGCGGGATGTCGAGCCCGGGTCGCGTGACCATGTACACGGGCCAGTGCCACAGGTAGATGCCGTACGAGCGCTTCCCGATCCACACCATCGGCCGGGTCGCGAGCAAGCTGCTCGTGATCGTGGTCGCGGGGTGAGCGGCGACGAGCACGACCAGCGCCGCCACGCACGCGAACACGAGATACCCGCCGCGGTAGAGCGAGGTGTCGAACTCGCTCACGTTGGCGAACGACCAGACGAGTACGACCAGACTGGTGAGGCCGATAGCGTCCAAGGCCACCGGCGCACCCCGGCCGCGCCTTCCGCGCAGCTGCCATGGCGGGAGCAGCAAGGCCATCGCCGCCCCGATGA
>DATFXK010000101.1:0-9185 GCA_035316005.1 Acidimicrobiia bacterium
CCTTCGTGATGCACCCGGACGCCGTGACGTCGCACACCGAGGTGCGGCCGGCGGCGAGCACGGACGCGACGACGGCGGCATCGTCGAGGGGCGGCCGGGTGTTCGGCATGGCGACGACGGCAGTGAAGCCTCCGAGGGCGGCGGCGCGGGCGCCCGTCTCGATGGTCTCGGCGTCCTCGTCGCCGGGCTCGCGGAGGTGCGCGTGCAGGTCGACGAGGCCGGGTGCGACGATGCACCCGCCGGCGTCGAGCACGGGCGCGCCTTCCACCCGCCTTCCCACCGCGGCAATGACCCCGCCCTGGACGAGGACGTCGGCGACGCGGTCGCCGGTGGCGTCGACGACGCGACCGCCCTTGATCACCAACTCGTCCGGGCGGTCAGGCAACGGGAGCCCCCGAGCCGAGCAGCGACCACAGGACCGCCATCCGCACGGCGACGCCGTTGGCGACCTGCTCGGTGATGATCGACGCCGGCCCGTCGGCGACCTCGGCCGCGATCTCGACGCCGCGGTTCATCGGGCCCGGGTGCATGATCACGGTGTCGGGCTTGAGGCGCGCCGCGCGCTCGGCGGTGAGCCCGTACCGGCTCGCGTACTCGCGCAGTGACGGCAGCAGCGCCGAGCCGAGACGCTCGCGCTGGATGCGGAGCAGGTACACGACGTCGAGCTCCGGGAGCGCGTCGTCCAGGTCGGTCGTGGCGCGGGCGGGCCAGCCGTCGAGCGACTCCGGCAGTAGCGTTGGTGGCCCGACAACGGTGACGTCGGCACCCACGGCGGCGAACGCCTTCACGCCGCTGCGGGCGACGCGCGAGTGGCGCACGTCGCCGACGATGCCGACCCGCAGCCCGCGGAACGCATCCGTCCCGAGCCGCCGTCGCAGCGTGAGCAGGTCCAGGAGAGCCTGCGTCGGGTGCTCGTGGCGGCCGTCGCCGGCGTTGACGACGGCGGCGTCGACCCAGGACGCGATCCGGTGGGGCGCGCCCGCGGCGCGGTGGCGCACCACCATCGCGTCGACGCCCATGGCCTCGATCGTGCGGACGGTGTCGAGCAGGCTCTCGCCCTTCCCGACCGCCGAGCTGGCCGCGGTGAACGACATCGTGTCGGCGGTCAGGCGCTTCGCGGCCGTCTCGAACGAGAGGCGGGTGCGCGTCGAGTCCTCGTAGAAGAGGGTGACGATCGTCTTGCCCCGCAGCGCCGGGATCTTCGGGATGTCGCGCCGGGTGACCTCGACGAACGACTCCGACAGCGTGAGCAGCTCGTCGATGCCGGCGGCCCCGAGGTCGTCGATCGAGAGGAGGTCCTTCATGCGTCGGAGCCCCAGATCTCGATGCCGTCCTCGCCCTCGTCGACCTCCTGCAGCCGCACCCGCACGTCCTCGGCGACCTTGGTCGGGAGGTTCTTGCCGACGAAGTCCGCCCGGATGGGCAGCTCGCGATGGCCGCGGTCGACGAGGACGGCCAGCTGTACCGCCCGGGGGCGGCCGAGCTCGGTGACGGCCTCGAGGGCGGCGCGGGCGGTCCGGCCGGTGAACAGGACGTCGTCGACCAGGACCACGACCCGGTCGGTGACGTCGACGGGCACCTCGGTCGGGCCCAGCGGCTGCACTCGTCGCAGGCGGATGTCGTCGCGGTAGAAGGCGACGTCGATCGCCCCGACCGGCACGTCGACGCCTTCGAACCGCTCGATGGCCTCGGCGAGGCGCCGGGCCACGGCGACGCCCCGGGTGTACAGGCCGATGAGGACGACGTCGGCCGCTCCGTGGTTCCGCTCGACGATCTCGTGGGCGATGCGGGTGTGGGCACGGCGGAGGTCGTCGGCGTCGAACACCTTCGCCTGCAGAGAAAACAAATGGCCCCCGGAGGGGGCCGTGTCGTCCGTGCCTCGGTTGTGGTCGTCGCCGGGCAGGGCTCCCCCGCCGGCGATGGGCGCCGTCATGTGTTCATCCTCCGTGGGGACCTCGCGGGATCCCCTTCACGGTCCCGGTCAGGGTAGCAGCCGCTCCGCCGTGAGGCGGCGCATTCCGCATCACCCACGCGCGTACGCGTCAATGGTCCATCACTGTCTCCGCGGGCTGGGAGGTGACGATGGTGTCCGCGTGGCGATGGGCGATCTTCCACTCGCCGTCCTCCCGACGGAAGACGGTCGTGACGCGCAACGTGGACGGTCCGACCTGCTCGGCGTCGCCCGCCCGGACCCGGTAGCGCTCGATCTCGACGATGTAGGCCAGGTCTCCGCTCGCACCCTCGGAGATGCGATCGAATCCGAGGAGCTCGCCGTCATGCAGGATCGAGGACGCATGTTCGAGGGTCTGCTCGATCTGACGCCACCCGCGCGCGGGCGGGCCGAGCGGGTTCGCGAGCGTGGCGTCGTCGCGCCGTGAATACAGCTTCTTCTTCGGCTCGGGGTCGCCCTTCACGAACGAGCCGAGTGCTTCGTGGTCCTGTTGCATGACCGCCGAAAGATCCGACGCCATTCGCGTCCCTCCGAGATCGCCACGAATCGCGCCTCATTCTGTCTGCTCGCGGGTCACCCGTCGACGGCGAACAGTTGCCATGTCCCGGTCACGCCCTTGAGCTCCCACTCGCCCCGGTTGTGCAACTCGATGTCCGAGCCTGCGATCAGGTCGGCGATCGTGCGCGTGACCAGGACTTCGCCGGCGCCGGCGATCGCACCCACCCGCGCGCCGATATGGACTGCGATGCCCCGCACACTGTCTCCCGCTCGCTCCACTTCGCCGGTATGGACGCCGGCCCGAACCTCGAGACCGATGGCTCGGACGGCATTCCGAATCGCGCACGCGCACCTGATGGCACGGCCGGGCCGGTCGAACGTGGCGAAGAACCCGTCGTCGGCAACGTCGACCTCGCGGCCGCGGAAGGCGTGGAGCTGCTCGCGCACGAGGGCCGGATCCGACGGCGTCGAGCACCGCGACGATGTCGTCCATCCACTGCTCGATGGTCGGCGGATCCCCGGCCGTCACCGGGTCCGACAGCCCGACCCCGCGCCGATCCATCAGGATGACCCGGCTGAACGAGGACAGACCTTCGAGGAACGCGGCACACGACGGCTCCTCCCAGAGCGCCTCGAGCGAGATGAAGTGCCGAGGATCACGAGCAGGTCGCGCTTTTCCGAGCCGACGGTCTGGTATGCGACGTGAACATCGCCGCTTCTCGCGTACCGCACGGTGAGGGTTGCACGCTGCCCGTCCTCGTGCCCCGCTATCGTCCGACAGCGTCCAGCGCGACGCGACTGGCGAGACTCCCGACGTCGGCGAATCCCATGCGGCGGTACACCGGGGCGCCCATCGGTGAGGCGAGGAGCGCGGTGACGTCGGCGCCGAGCTCGAGCCCGGCGGCCGTCGCCGCCCGCGTGACGGCCTCGCCCAGGCCACGGCGCATCGCCCGCGGGGCCGTGCCGACCCACGAGAGGTACGAGACGCCCCGCGCCGCCATGGCGGTGGCCGTCGCCGCGGGGCCATCGCGGTCGTAGGCGACGACGGCCGCGGTGTCCGGGGCGAGCATCGTCCGCGGCGTCAGGCACGCGGGCGCGACCTCGGCCGGCATCCCGTACACCGAGTAGGCGTCGGCGCACACGGCGGCGGCGTCCGCGACCTGTTGCGCGCTCGTCACGCGCTCCAGTCGTACGCCGGACGGCAGGTCGGTGGGCGGGAGCGGATCCGTCAGCACCATGAACGGCGCAGGATCTCCGAACGCGCTCATTCCCGCGCCCTCGGCCGCCACGATGAGGTCGTCGTCGCGTCCAACGAGCCCGTAGACGCTGAACCCGCGTCCGCGCGCGACGAAGAACGTCCGGGCGCGATCGATCACCTCGTGCGCTTCGAGACCCGGTTCGACCCGCAACGCGCCGTTCACGAGCACCGGGAGAGGATGCGGGCCTGCGTACAGGAACAGGCCGTCCTCGTCGAGGACTGCGCCATCCGGCTCACGGACAGATGCGGCGCGGAGGAAGTCGACGTGGCTCGTGAGCGCCAACTCCGTGCGGAGGTCCGGCTCCACTGTCAACCCAGGAGGGTCTCGACGAGGTCGTTCTCGAACCAGGTGAGCCAGCCGTATACGGCGTGCGCGGGCGCCGAGGGGTCCGACGGGTCGATCGCCTCGGACTCGGCGTCCTCGGTCACGCCGAGCCGGGTGCCGAGCGTCAGACGGGCGTCGTTGACGACGCCGAGCCACGCCTCCACCTCTTCGGGCGTAAGCTCGACTTCGGCGCGCCCGCGCTTGGTGACGGCGCGGTCGAGCGTCGTGGTCACGAGCTCGAGGGCCGCGAGGCGCGACTGCAGAAGTTCGGGATGCACCAGCTCCTGCCACTCCTGCTCGGCGCTCTCCTCGGTCGGATCGAGGTACGCCGACGGGAACAGACGGTTGTACACCGGGTCGTCCTTCGACGCGGGCCTCTCGAGCGCGCCCCGGACCTCGTCGGGAATGCTGCGCAGCAACTCGAGCTCGTTGGCGTCGAGGGTGACGACGATCCCCTCGCCGCGGCGCTCGAACTGCGGGCTCACGACGGGTGCTCCATCGTCGCCCACAAGCCGTGCGCGTGCAGCCGGGCGACATCCGCTTCGGCCTTCTCGCGCGTCCCCTCCGACACGGCCGCCTTGCCCTCGTGGTGCACCTGCAGCATGAGCCGGGTCGCCTTCTCGCGCGAGTAGCCGAACAGCTTCTGGAACACGTAGACGACGTAGCTCATGAGGTTCACCGGGTCGTTCCACACGATGACGATCCACGGGCGGTCGGTCCCGATCGCCTCGTCGGTCAACGGCTCCTCGACCTCGAGGGGCGCGGTGCTCATGACGCGGGCTGCTCGGGCGGCTCGGACTGCTCTGGGCCCTGACCGCGGAGGTCCTCGGCGATGCGGGCGAGCATCCCGTTCACGAACCGACCCGAGTCCTTGGTCGAGTACTGCTTCGCCAGGTCGACCGCTTCGCTGATGACCACGCCCGCCGGCAGGTCGGGCTGCCATCCGAGCTCGTAGCAGCCGATGCGGAGGACGGCGCGGTCGACGAGCGGCATCCTCTCGAGCGCCCAGTGCTCCGACACCTTGCGCAGCACGGCGTCGATCTCGTCGCGGTGCAGCTCGACGCCGCGCACGACGCCCTCGGCGTACGCGTCGGGCGGGGCCGGAAGCGCCGCGAGCAGCGCGTCGGCGTCGAGGCCCCGGACCTCGGCCTCGTAGCAGAGGCTCAGGGCGCGCTCCCGGGCCTCGCGTCGGGTGGGCATCACCGCGCTCGCCCGTCACGCGCGGGCGAGGTACTCCCCCGTCCGGGTATCGACCTTGATCCGCCCGCCCGGCTCGACGAACAGCGGGACCTGCACGACGAGCCCGGTCTCGAGCGTCGCCGGCTTCCGGGCGCCCGAAACCCGGTCGCCCTGCACACCAGGCTCGGTGTCGGTGACCGTGAGCTCCACGGCCGCCGGCAGCTCGATGCCTATGACGCGGTCCTGGTACATGGGCAGCACGGCGGTGTCGCCTTCCTTGAGGTAGCGCACGGCCTGGCCGAGATCACCCGGCTCGACGTGCAGCTGCTCGTAGCTGTCGGTGTCCATGAACACGTACGAGCTGCCCTCGCGGTACAGGTACTGCATCGCGCGCTTGTCGATGACGGCGAGCGGCACCTTCTCGTCGGCGCGGAAGGTCTTGTCGACGACGGCGCCACTGCGCACGTTCTTCAGCTTCGTGCGGACGAACGCTCCGCCCTTGCCCGGCTTCACGTGCTGGAACTCGACCACGGTGACGAGGCCCTCGGGGAGGTCGAGGGCCATGCCGTTCTTGAGGTCGTTCGTGGAGACGCTCACAGCAGGAAGTCCTTGGGGAATCGGGTGAGGGCGCGGGCGCCATCGTCGGTGACGACCACGGTGTCCTCGATGCGCACACCCCCCGTGCCGGGGAGGTAGACGCCGGGCTCGACGGTCACGACGTAGCCGGAAGCCAACGTATCACGGGCCGTCTTGGCGACACGCGGGGCCTCGTGGATCTCGAGGCCGACGCCGTGTCCGGTTCCGTGGACGAATGCATCACCCCATCCGGCCGCTTCGATCACGTCGCGGCACGCCTTGTCGACCCGCGCGCAGTCGGCACCCGATGTCACCGCATCGCGTCCCGATTGCTGTGCGTCGCGGACGACGTCGAACATGCGTCGCGCGTCGGGGCCCGGATCGCCCACGCTGAGGGTGCGCGTCATGTCGGAGCAGTACCCGTCGACGACGCAGCCGAAGTCGATGACCACCGGTTCACGGGCTTCGATCGGGCGGTTCGACGGCCGCGCGTGCGGCTTCGCTCCGTTCGGCCCGGACGCGACGATGGTGTCGAAGCTCGTTCCCGTGGCACCACGATCCCGCATCTCGAGCTCGAGCCACAGGGCGACGTCCCGCTCGGTCGGGCTCTCGGCGAGCCGGGGTGCCACGACGCCGAGGGCATCGTCGGCGATCGTGCACGCCGCCTGGATGCGCGCCACCTCCGCCGGCTCCTTCACGCGGCGCAGGTCCTCCACGAGGTGTTCGGTCGCGACGAGCTCGGCGCCGGCGAACCACTCGGCGGCGAAGGCCCGCTGCTGCGCCCATGTAACGCCGTGGGCCTCGAGCCCGAGCCGCCGGTACGCCGCCGCGGCGTCGCGCATCACGTCCCGCTGGCCCGACTGCGACGTCCGGACCTCGATCCGCGCCGCGACGCCCGCCTCACCGAGCTGGTCGGCCGCCTGCTCGGCATACCGGCCGTCGGTGACGAACACGATCTCGTCCGGGCTCACGAGGAGGAGCGCCGCGCTCCCCGTGAAGCCGGTGAGGTAGCGGACGTTCGGCAACCGTGTCACCAGCAGCGCGTCGATGCTCTCGGCTACGAAGCGGCCGCGCAGACGCTCCGTTCGTCCGGCGACATCCATCGGCGGCAGCTGCGTGAGCGTGTCGCTCACCCCGCCTCCTTCAGCAGCGCCACCGCGGCCTCGAGCGCCAGGCGGTACCCGTGCCGGCCGAACCCGGCGACGGTCCCGGTCACGACGGGTGCGACGACCGACGTGCGCCGCCACGCCTCCCGGGCCGACGGGTTCGACAGGTGGAGCTCGATCTTCACCCCGTCGAACGCGGCCAGCGCGTCGGCAATGGCGTACGAGTAGTGCGTGAACGCGCCGGGGTTGATCACGATCGCCGGACAGCGGCCGTGCGCGCTCTGGATGGCGTCGACGATCTCACCCTCGTGGTTGGACTGCACGTGCTCGAGGTCGTGCCCGCTCGCCTCGGCGACGGCAAGCGCGTCACCGATGAGGTCGTCGAGCCTGTCGCGTCCGTAGATTTCCGGCTCGCGCTCTCCGAGCAGGTTCAGGTTCGGGCCCGACAGGAGCAGGATCGTCGCCATCGCCTTCAGCCTTCCACGCCGACAGATTCGAACGCGCGGGCGAGCTCGGGCGCTGCAGGATCGATGTCGACGGGGCTAAAGCCGTCCGGCCCCGGCAACACGAACGTCAGGCCCCCCTTCGCCTTCTTGTCGCGGTGCATCTGATCGATGCAAACGGCTCGTGAGATTCGCCCCATTCCGACAGCTGTTGGCAGCCCGATGTTCTCCAGCACAGCTCGATGCTCTGCACATTCCGCTGGCGACAGGAGACCCCTTCTCAGCGCCAGAGCGTCGGCAAAGACCAGCCCGATGGCCACGGCCTCGCCGTGAAGTAGGTCGTAGCCACTCACGGCCTCGAGTGCGTGCGCAAGCGTGTGCCCGTAGTTCAACACCGCACGCTTGCCCGTGCGTTCCTGGGGGTCGGCTGCGATGTAGACGGCCTTGATGCTGGCGCACTCGGCAATCAGCTCGGTCACGACGCTCGCGTTCCGCGTGCACAGTTGCTCGACCTCATCCGCCAGCAACTTCGCCAAGCGCCCGCCTTCCGGCAGGAACGCGTACTTCGCGACCTCGCCGAGCCCGGCTCGGTACTCACGGTCGGGAAGTGTCCGCAACGTGTCGACGTCTGCGAGCACGGCGATGGGTTGATGAAACGCCCCGACGAGGTTCTTCCCGGCCGGCAGATTCGCCGCCGTCTTGCCACCGATGGCGGCGTCCACCTGGGCGAGGAGCGTCGTGGGAGCCTGCACGATGTCGATGCCACGGTGGTAGATGGCGGCGGCGAACCCACCGGCGTCGCCGACGACCCCTCCCCCTAGAGCCACGAGCGCGTCACCCCGGAGCAGCCCCGCGGTCGAGAGCTCGTCGCAGATGAACTCGACCGATTGCAGCGACTTGGCCGTCTCGCCATCCGCGATCGTCACGAGGATCGGACGCGCTCCGGCCTCGCCCAATACGGACTCGACCAGATCGGAGTACTCGACCAACGTGCGTTGACTGACGATGCCGACGCGCGGTCGATCCCGCAGGACGGTGGCGATCTCACGCAGTGCGCCGGGCCCGACCACGACGTCGTAGGGCGGATCGACCGGAACGGTGATGCGCCTCATCGTGGGTACACCTGGAGCACGGCGTCGACGACCTCGGGGACAGTGCGGTTCTCGGTGTCGACGACCGCGTCAGCGGCGGCTTCGTAGGCGGCGGCGCGGACGGTCGCCAGCCGCTCGAGGGTCGTAGTCCCCCTTCCCCGGAGCAGCGGGCGCTCGGATCCGTCCTTGACACGCGCCATCAGGGTCGCAGGCGGGGCCTGGAGCCACACGACGAATCCGTCCCGGTGCAGAAGGCGGCGGTTGTCGCCGTCGAGGACGGCTCCGCCACCGCACGCGATCACCGCCGGTGTCGGCGTCGCGCACGCGTCCGCCACCGCCCGGCGCTCGCGCGCGCGGAAGCGCGCTTCGCCTTCCTGGGCGAACACGTCGCTCACGGACATGCCCGTGTTGGCCTCGACGATGTCGTCGGTGTCGACGAAGGGTCGGGTGAGGCGCGTCGCGCACGCGGCACCGACCGTCGTCTTGCCCGCGCCCATGAGGCCGATGAGCACGAGATGGCGGCGCGGGCCGTCGTCACTCATGTCGAGCGCAGCGAGGCGACGTACCCCTCGTAATTGCGCACGAGCTCCTCCAGCGAGTCGCCGCCGAACTTGCGCAGCGCTTCTGACGCGAGAACGAGCGCGACCATGGTCTCGGCGACGACCCCCGACGCGGGCAGGGCGGTCACGTCAGTGCGCTCGTTGAACGAGACCGTCTCCTCTTTCGTCTCGACGTCGACGGTGCGCAGCACCGGCCGG